>JAYVKL010000062.1:0-4186 GCA_043768465.1 Pyrinomonadaceae bacterium | reverse complement strand
TGGTTCGCTATCTCCTTGAATTTTATTAGTCTAAAACCAGGTTTAGCGAACCCGCTGCTCGTTCTTCAATTTCTATCTCTTAAATTTAAACGGACTCTTATGTAAGCGATTCAAATCAAGCGACGATTTGGGTAGTCCGTCCAAGCAGTCCCCTACCGCATCAGGCGGAGATTTACTTCCGCTCGTCGCGCTTTGATGCCGAAGGCGGATTCGGTCCCAACGGACTTCGAATCAGCCCTGACGGAAAGAAGATTTTCATCGCGATCTCTCAGGACGGGGCAACTCCGCGCGGAGCGCGTTCGGGAATTTATACGATACCGCTCGTGAAGAATCCGAGCAGTTTGAGCGACTCCGACCTTAAACTCTTTCACCTGTATCCCACTCAAGACTTGCCCGACGGGATCGCATTCGGCAAATCCGGGCTGCTCTACGTCGGGCTTCTGAATCCGGCATCGCCGCCGCCCGGTGGTTTCGTTTTGCCTCCGGGATTTCGCCCGCCGGTGGGACCTTTCTTCGGTGGGGGACTCTCGATTCTACGGCGTGATGGAACAGAGAAAACACGGATCACCGACCTGACGATGTTCGACTCGCCGGCAACGCCGGCGTTCAACGGTAAAGGCTCGGTCTTGATAAACAATCACGCCTTCCTGACCGGAAACCGCTTGAAGATGCAAGTCCTCGACGTATTCGCTAACGATACGGAATTGCCGCTCTTTAAGCCAACCCTCGATAAGGCTAATGGAAGGGGTGGTAACAAAGGAGACGATGATGACGACAACGAATATCAGGGTGATGATGATAATTAACGTCGCCAACATCTGCTAACCGCAGGATAACCTTAGAAGAACTTTTGTGTAATTTCAAATATACAGAATAAGGGTAACTACAAAAAAGATGATAGAAAATGAATTTAAAAATTCGTTATTTTCGGATTAGCCTCGCAGTAATCTGACGAAATATTCGCCCGAAATTTTTCCAGGAGCAAAAACCGATACCCTTTCAAAGAATTTATAAATATTCTGGAAACCTTCATCAAAGTAAAAATCAAGAGGCTGTCCTCTACCGAGTCGCTTACGTCTTTTTGAATCCGATTAACGCGATAAAACGAAAGAGATTACAAACCTTTATCTTTTTAGAGGATGAGAGGACAAAAACAAGGAAGAATCTGAAATGAAAAGTTTATTTTTGAAAAAATTACCCGCCTCTTTATTGTGCGGAGCATTGCTTACGGGTTCAGTGGCGTTTGCGTCGAGCCACGAAGAGGCACCGCTCATTGCGCGTGATAGATACGCCGACAACACCGATACATATGCCTTTCGGAGTATGGAACGCGGGCGCGAGGATTATGTAACTTTGATCGCCAACTTTGTCCCAAAACAGGGCGCGGGCGGCGGACCGCATTTCGCGGCGTTTGACGATACGGTATTGTATGAAATCAAGATTGACAACACCGGCGACGGCATCGAAGACATCAAATATCAAGTGCAGTTTTCTACGCAAATCGTTAACGGCAACACGGTTTTGGGTTTAACAACTATCAATCAGGACGGCGTGGTCAAATCTTTGGACGATAAAGACTACAACGAAGTGCAGAGTTATTCGGTAACGCGCATTGATAACAGCAATCGCGGCGGTAAGATTTTGAGTTCAAATCTGCGCGTTCCGCCGTCCAACGTCGGCTCGAAAGTTACGCCGGATTACGAAACGAGCATCGGCGAAAAAGCCGTTTATAAGCTGCCGGGCGGCGGACGAGTTTTTGCCGGTCAGCGCGACGAAGGATTTTTTATTGATGTCGGCGGCATCTTCGACGGCTTGAATATGCGTTCAACCGAATCGCAGGGCGGCAAAGACGGTTTGAAAGATTTGAATATCAGTTCGATTGCGATTGAAGTTCCGATTAAAGATTTGACGAGTTCCGGCAAAAAGCCGGCGAAACCGACCGACAAAGATGCGGTCATCGGCGTTTGGGCAACGGCGAGCCGCCGGACGACGCGCGTTATCAGCGACGGCATAACGACCGGACAAGGCGATTGGAAACAAATTTCGCGTTTGGGAAACCCGCTCGTCAACGAAGTCGTCATTCCCTTAAAACTCAAAGACACTTTCAACGGTGTTACGCCGCAAGGCGACGCAGTTTTCGCGCCGTTCGTGCTTGACCCGGAATTGGCGAAAGTCATCGGCGCGACTTTCAAAATCAAAGTTCCGACTGCGCCGCGCAACGATTTAGTGCAGATTTACGCGACCGGCATTCCGGTTAATTCGATTACCGGACCGAACTACACGACGTTTCTATCGGACGGCAAGCCGCACGAGTTTCTGCGCCTGAATACGGCGATTCCAATTACGCCGTTTGAAAAAATGAATTCGCTCGGACTGCTCGGCGGCGACGTTGCCGGTTTTCCAAATGGACGACGTTTTCTGGACGACGTGCCGGACATTTCGCTTCGCGCGATGGCGGGCGGAACGCCGTTTCAACCGACTACCAACATCGCGCCGAACAATACCCTCGGCGACGGCGTGAGCAACAACGACGTTCCGTATTTAGACCATTTCCCGTATCTCGCGCCGCCGCATTCGGGCAATCCGGTTACACCGAAAGCACAGTAAAATTCAGTCAAAAGAAAAAAAGTGCGGGTTGAAAATTTTCAACCCGCACTTTTTTTTGTTCCTTTTGACTTTTAATCTTTCAAATTACCCAACGCTTCCCGCGCAATTTCCCGGTCATCAAAGTGAAATTTATCGCTGCCGACGATTTGATAAGTTTCGTGTCCTTTGCCCACCATTAGCGCAATGTCAATTTTATCGAGGATCTTTTGGCTGGTTTATCTGCTGTATATAGGGCTTTCCTATAAAAAATCAAGTTTCTTTGATGTTATAATCAAACTGTCAAAGTCATCGCTGAAATTTTCCAAATGGGCTTTTTTATTTTGACAGTTTGTTTGATTCAAAATAGCGATTGCCAAGGTTCTGACTTCTGCCATTATCCGATTGACAGGCTTTTTTTTGACCGCAGTTTGTCTTCTTTGAGCGTGCAATCACGGATGTAGTTTGCCGTTTCCACCTGCCAATGGTTTCTGATGGTTTTGCTCAGTTGTTCGTATTTTCCGACTTCATTGCTCACATAATAGCTTTGTTCCCGGCTTTTTTTGCCGGTCTTGACTTCTTCTCTGTCGCGGCTCACCTTGATCACGGTTCGCATTTGGCAGTGTTCCCATCGCGCATCTTTTGCCATTTCCAAAATATCGCAAAATTCGTATCTGCGGGTTTCGATTCTGCCGGGTTCTTTCTCAAGTCTCGCAGTTTTGAAAAGAACGGCTTGCTGCTCAATTTCCCGGCTGACTTGCTTGACCAATTCTTTCTGATTTTCTTTCAATCCAACCACGTATTTGCCGCTTGCTTGCGCTATCATCAAGAGCGTTTCGGGCTTGCAATGCAAAGCATCAAAACTGATTTTCTCGGAACATAGCCGGCGGTTTTCCAATAGCTTTCGCACGACTTTGACTTCTGATTCTTTCTTGCCGCAATAGTAATCTTGGGCAAAAGTTTGGCGGCTCTCGTGGGCGATTGCCGCCACGACCGCTTCGCCTCTTTTCGCCCCTTTTTCGATGCTTCCGCGTAGTTCTTTCCCATCCAGCGCAAACCACTTTTTCTCGGCACTATTTAATTCGATGCCGTAGTTTTCAAATACCAAGTGGTCAAATACCGGAACGGCTACTTTTTCTAAAATGAGCGGCAATTGAGATCGCGAAACCACCCGTTTCTTTTCAATCCCTAAAGCCGCCGCCAACTTCTCATAATGATTGGCAAGATGCCGATGAATACGCGGACATTCAACCATCCCGATTCGATAAAACGGCAATTGTAACGCCAACTAAAACAACTGCTAAATCGTGCTTTTTGCCACGATTATCGCGTAAATCCAAGCCTTCGGCATTTTGCAGTTTCTCGAAAAAACTCCCACTATTTTCTTGACAAGGTAGCATATTAGTTACTTTTCTAAGTCTGGTAACTATAAAAATAACTATTTGCTTCCTTGTTCTCAAGTTTTATAGGAAAGCACTAGGCTCTGTTGACATTTTATCTAAGACAGACGATGGTGCTGGCAAAATAGACAAAACTCAAATAGTTGTTTGCCAATTTATCAAACCGGGAAAAGACGCGCCGAAAGTGTTTGAGTTTACCGATG
>JAYVKL010000061.1:0-3311 GCA_043768465.1 Pyrinomonadaceae bacterium | reverse complement strand
CATCGGTAAACTCAAACACTTTCGGCGCGTCTTTTCCCGGTTTGATAAATTGGCAAACAACTATTTGAGTTTTGTCTATTTTGCCAGCACCATCGTCTGGCTTAGATAAAATGTCAACAGAGCCTAGTGCTATACTCGTTTCGTCTCAAAAACGACCCGATACTGTTGCCCAATTCAAAATCGACAATAAAAACCGAATACAAATTTCTAAATTTCCTGTGATTCAATTGGGTTTATTTTAACCAAAATGAATTGGGCAACAGTATCCCAGCGTTTCTGAGACTCATTGAAAGTCGCTGTTTCGCCCTCACGTTTATTTTGAAATTACTCCGCAAAAAATTTAAGCGCGTCACAAAAATGCTGATGTCAGACTTTCGTAACTCGCTTAAATTTTTCAAGCCGACACAAAAATCGCTTTATCGAACGGGCGTGTCAGAGGCAATGCCCCAGTTTTGCGAGCGGAAGGTTTGATTTGAGCTTTGCAGATAAAACCAGTTTTCCTGACGGAAAACCGCCAAATCATTGCGTCCGTCGCCGTCATAGTCGCCCGTCACCGGAACGTCGCCGTTTTGACCGAATTGTTGCCCGTAAAAGCTGGTAAAATTGCTGCTGCTGCGCGAAACGTACCAGGTTCCGTTCGACGGACGGAAGACGGCAATATCCGTTTTGCCGTCGCCGTCATAATCGCCCTGCACGGGAACGTCGCCGCTTGTGCCGAAAAATGTCGTGCGCCCGCCGCCCGAACTATATTGCAAAGCCCAAGTGCCGTTTGACGGGCGATAAATGGCGAGGTCAGCCGTGCCGTCGCCGTCGTAATCCCCCGTTACCGGAACGTCGCCGTTTTGTCCGAACTGCACCGCCCGAAACGTGCCGTTAAAGCTGTTGAGAAAATACCAAGTGCCGTTTGACGGACGAAACACCGCGACATCGGCTTTGCCGTCGCCGTCGTAATCTGCCGGAACTGGAACATCATCGGCAAGTCCGAACGGCACGGCGCGGAAAGAATTGTTCTGGCTGTTGAGAATATACCAAGTGCCGTTGCGGAAAACTGCGAAATCGGTTTTGTTGTCGCCGTCGAAATCGGCGGGTGTGAGAACGTCCGTTCCTAATCCGAATTGTTGTGCAATAAAACTTTGGTCTGAACTTTTCAATACAAACCAAGTGCCGTTTCGGAAAACCGCCAAATCCGATTTTCCGTCGCCGTCAAAATCGCGTCTGCGAACGGCTGATTGACGCGAAAACGGCAAAGTCACGCGATAAGCCAGCATCATTGTATCAACGGTCGGATTATTCGTTCCGACAATCGTTCCGTTGTGATAAACGGTTGAGGCTTTGAAATCGTTGTCGTTACCGACGAGCATCAGGTAATCGTTCGGCGCGTTCGGGGCGCCGACCGGAATTAACGCGAGACCTTCAATTTTTTCCGACAGAGAGTTTTGGTCGCGGGTGGCATCGGCGTTGAGTCCGAATTTAGCGAGCTGCGCGGCATCGAGCAGATTGACGAAATCCTGACGAGCGGCGGTGATTATGCCGGCGGGCGGAGTCGTTGCCGGAAACTGTAAAGCTCCGGGCGCGCCCGGTTCGAGGTCGTATCCGCTGCCTAGAATATTGGTCGCGGCGGAAACGTCCGCGAGATTTACTCTTTTATAGCGCGGCGCGCCGTCCGTGCCGCCCAGCCCGATATTGTCGCGTTCGAGAATGAGAAATTGGTAAGCGTTCAAAGCGTAAAGCTCGCTAATGGACGTGCTGCGTCCGGCGGTCGAAGTCTGGTTCGTCAAAACGTAAACGTATTCGCCGACCAGTTGATTGATGGTCGGGCTGCCTTCTTCGACATCGTAAACCAGAATGCGCGTGTTGAGGCTGTTGTTGGTCGAACCGCCACCGCTATCTTGAACGGTCGGACTTTGCAGCATGGCGATTAGTCTTTTGTTGTCGGGAGTCAGGCTCAAACCTTCCAATCCACGATTATTTGTGCGTCCGACCGTGGGCGCACTCGCGGCGGTGAAATTAGGCGTGCGCGGGAAAGCCGCGCCGGTGCGCGGGATGAGTGCGGTAGGAACGGGTAGAGTTTGTTGCAAGCGTCCGGCGGCGTCAAACCGGTAAACGAACGGACCGTACTCGTCGCTCACCCAGTAGCCGCCGTCCTGCGTTCGCAGAGCCAAGCCTTCCGGGTCAATGCTGCGCCGCCCCTGTCCCAAACTGTTGGCAGCCGATTGCGGAAACAAGATTGCCGTCACGTCGTTGGCATCAGAGCCGGTGAAAATCTGTCCCGCATCGTAAGTGAGTAGCAAAGTTCCGTTATTTTGTAAAGATATTTGATTTTGCGGAACCGGTATTGTGCCGTAATATGGCGTAATGGAAAACGCGAAACGCTCGATCCGCGCGTGAAAATCCTGTGAGCCGTCACCGAAACCGCGGTCGGGCAAACCGTAAACCGTGCCGGAATAGGTTGCGCCGCTGCGCTGAAGACTATTGCGCTCAAACGCCATCGCCGAAAATACTCCGCCCAATGTGTCTACATTTGCTCCGAGCGTGTCGAACGAATTAGCTGGAACGCGCCCGACACCGATCAATCCCTGATTGTTGTAGCCCGCAAACTGCGCCGGCGCGAGCGGTGCAGACATCAAACAAACGCAAATCAGCAAACTGAAAATCGCTTTTAATCTCATATTTTTCTTCCTGTTGTCGAATTAAGAAACGAACGCTTCAATTGGTGACAGCTTGACAGTTTCTTGTTAATGGACGTTTTGCGAACCAGCAAATTGGTTTCCTTCAAAAGGCGATAAACGCGCTTTTTGTTTACAGCAATACTTCGGACAGTTTTTGACAAACAAAGCAAACATCTCTTTAAGTTAATGGTTACGAATCAAAAAACTTTCAGAGGTTGCTTTGTTTATCAATCAAATTTTAGACGGCTTGCCTTTTATCAACAAGCCGCAGGCGAAATTTTTACAGACCCTTTTTTCAACGATGCTGGTTGTTCAATCTACCATCAATTTTCTGTCTCTAGCGCGGCATTCGGCTTTGTGTGAAAAGACTTTTCGCCGAAACTTCCGCAAACACTTTTGTTTTGCCGCCTTTAACCTGAAAGTTATTGAACATGATATGGTCAAGTTTTAGTGGGTACAAAACTCTCTATCTTTCCTTCATTTTTAATCTTCCACTCTGCTTCAAATTCGATTGGACTTTGGTAGCCTAAACTCGAATGTAATCTGACCCGATTGTAATAGTCGGGTAAGAAGAACGCATTACTGCGCTCCTCTCCCCTCAGAACCGGACTTGCAAGTTTCCAAGCATCCGGCTCAAGCCTT
>JAYVKL010000060.1:0-9384 GCA_043768465.1 Pyrinomonadaceae bacterium | reverse complement strand
CCACTTTTGAAAACACGGCTCGCCGATACCTGGTCGGACAAACAATGTGATACATCAAAACCGAAACGTGGTGGTTTTTGTGAATGAATTCGCTCATTCACACAGTATAAAGCCGCAGCAAGCTGACGGGGTATTAAACCCAATGTGAATAAACTCGCGGTTCTTTGAAAAGTGCGGTTAGCAGGGCAAACTCATCGGCGGAACCAACACCGAATTGCTTGCGTTCGGTTCCTTTGGCAGTTTCGTATTTGAAGACGAATATGCCTTGCGATTTCGTATAATCCCAAGCGCGATCGTGGTCAATTATTAAATATTTCGGCATTTGATTTTCCTCTTGGATGCGGTTGATGAACGGAAGATTATCCGAATAAGCAATCGAAAGTCCTTAAAAGTCTGCTAAATTTGTGCTAAAAAGTTGCTAAATTTTGCTGAACAGTGATCTTTCAGCGATTTTTTGAACGAATCTAAAACAAGAAAGGCGAGCGACCAATAAAGTCCCTCGCCTTTCTTGTAAATTACAATCCCAAAGTTTGACCTAAATTTCGGCGGGATTTCTCACCACCGCGATAAACGGCAGATTGCGGTAGCGACCGGCGGCATCCAAGCCGTAGCCGACGACGAATTTATTCGGAATCTGGAAACCGCAGTAATCAATTTTTAAATCTTTTTTAAGGCGCGGTTCGGGTTTGTCGAGCAGGGTAGCGATTTTGATCGAGTTTGCGCCGCGCGAGCCGAGAATTTCCAGCAGGCGAAATAACGTCAAACCCGTGTCAACGATGTCTTCGCAGATTATCACGTCTTTGCCGCGAATCGGATTGGTCAAATCCTTCAAAATCTCGACATCGCCGGAGGAAACCGTGCCGTCTTTATAACTCGAAACCGCCATAAAATCTATCGAAAGTTTCAGGTCAACGGCGCGAATCAAATCCGCCAGAAAAATGCATGAACCTTTCAGAATGCCGATGACGACTAAATTCTTGCCGGCATAATCGCGGGCGATTTCCGCGCCGAGTTCGCCGACGCGCTGTTTAATTTGTTCGGCGGAATAGAAAATTTCCAGGTTCGAGTCGGTAAATTCGGTTGTCATAAATTTGATTACAATGCTTTTTGGAAATACTATTTGAGCAGACGTAAAACGTCAAACAGCTAAGAAGAAATTTAACAGGATGGGCAGGATAGATAGGATTACTTCGCTTTAATCCTGCATATCCTGTCTATCCTGTTAAAATGATATATGTCAGAAAACAAAGAAACCCGCGACCGCGTGCGCGAACTCGTCAAACAGGTTTTGGCGACCGTGCCGACCGAAGGCGAAACGACTGCCGCGCCGGAAGTTTACCCGCAGCGCGTCGTCGTCAATTCGCTGAAAGACGAAATCGGCAAAGAATACGACCGCGACGAATCGGCGAAAAGTTTAATTGCCGAAGACGATTTGCGCGGACTCAATTTCGGCGCGAAATTGCGAGTCGCCGAAAACGCCAGATTTACGCCGCTTGCCGACGATATAATTCGGGAAAAACGCCTTGTTTTAATCAGAAAATCGGCGCGGCGCGGTTCGTCGAAAATTCAATCAATCGCTTTGGGAAGCGACCACGGCGGATTTGAATATAAACGGGAATTGAAAATACACCTCGAAAAAGCGGGTTTTCAAGTCCGCGATTTCGGCACCGATTCAGAAGACGCGGTTGATTATCCCGACTTTGCGCACGCCGTCGCCCGCGCTGTTTCGGAAAAATCGGTTGATGTCGGAATCATCATTGACGGCGCGGGAATCGGCAGCGCGATGACGGCGAACAAAGTTCCAAATGTCCGCGCCGCCGCCTGTTATTCGGTGCAGTTGGCGGTAAATTCCCGCCAGCATAACGGCGCAAATGTCTTGACTTTGGGCAGCGGACAAAATACTTTTGACGAAATAAAACAAATTGTCGAAGCGTTTTTGACGACCGATTTGACCGAAGACCGTCATAAAAAGCGCGTCGGGAAAATCGAAAATATCGAACGCCAATACAGAAAGTAGAATTCAAACGGAAACCAGCGTAAAATGGGCGAGAGGAAAATTTTATGTCGCAGATGAATCCTGAAATTTCGACACCGACTGCCAACAACGCGCCGCCGCCGTTCGTCAATCAAAAAATAACCTGCGGAGAATTTCTACGCCGATACGACGGGCAATACGCGGAATATGTTGACGGCGAGGTGATAAAACCAATGTCAGTAACGCAAAAACACGATTTTTTGACTAATTTTTTAATGACGGCTTTGACGTTTTATGTTTCGACCAAAAATTTAGGCACAATTTGCGGCGAACCCTATCAGATGAAAATGCTGATAGACGACAAAATAAAAGGACGCGAGCCGGATATTTTCTTTGTTAAAACGGAAAATTTCGACCGCATCGGCGAGCATTTTTTTGACGGCGCGGCGGATTTGGTAATTGAAGTGATTTCGTCCGAAAGAGTGGTGCGCGATACGCAGGAAAAATTTGAAGAATATGAAACCGTCGGTGTCGAAGAATACTGGATAATTGACCCGAACCGGCGCACGGCGAACTTTTATAATTTAGACGAAACCGGAGAATATAAACTTCGCTATCCAACGGCGGAAGATGTATTTGAAAGCCGCGTCATCGAAGGACTTCGGATCAAAACCGATTGGCTCTGGCAGGACGAATTGCCGAATTTAGTGGATATTTTGAAGGATTGGAAACTTGTTTAATAATGAATTCAGCAAACGGCAATTACGAAAAATTGGTCGAGCAAATTACCGATTTGGTGCTGTCGAAACTCGACGGCGCGGCGGAAAATTCCCCGTCGTTTTGCAGTTCCGACGTAAAGCGAATCGTGGACGCGGGCGCGTCGCGCATCGGTGTCATCTTGGGCGATTCGGCGACGGCACACGATTGGGCGAGTCTGGTTGACCACACGCTTTTGAAGCCGGAAGCGACCGCAAACGACATCAAAAAATTGTGCAGCGAAGCCGTCGAATTCGGTTTCGCGTCGGTTTGCGTCAATCCGTGTTGGGTTAAAAAAGCCGCCGAGTTTCTGCGTGGCTCAAAGGTTCCGGTTTGCACGGTGATCGGTTTTCCATTGGGCGCGACGCTTTCGGATGTCAAGGCGTATGAAGCGCGGCGGGCGATTTTTAACGGCGCGCGCGAAGTTGATATGGTCATCAACATCGGCGCGTTAAAATCGGGCGACGACTGCACCGTTGAAGATGACATCTGCGCCGTCGCGCTCGCCGCGCACGAAAACGGCGTTTTGTTAAAAGTGATTATCGAAACTGCGCTTTTAACCGATGACGAAAAAATTCGCGCCTGTCTCGCCGCGAAGAACGCGGGCGCGGATTTCGTCAAAACTTCGACCGGCTTTGCCAAAGGCGGAGCAACGGTCGAAGATGTCCGGTTGATGCGGCGCGTCGTCGGCTCGAATCTCGGCGTAAAAGCGTCAGGCGGCGTGAAAGGAATCGAAGACGCGCGGGCAATGTTTGAAGCGGGCGCAACCAGAATCGGGGCGAGCGTCGGCGTAAAAATCGCGCAGGAAGCGAGCGGCGTTAAATCGAACGTCGTCGCGGGAAGTTACTAAGCAGATGAGCAGAAGTTTGGCGGTATTTTGAAAAGTTCTGAGTTCACGCTTGAGCGTGTTTCCGCCGCGCTTCGCTGGCGGAAGGCAAACTAAAGTTTGAACTCAAAACTTTTCAAAACACCTCGTTACTCTTGCTTATCTGCTTAAAAAAGGCGGAAGTTCAATCTTTAACTCAGGCGAGTGCTTTTTCTCCAAATCTTTTGAGGCTGTGTTTTTCGATCAATTTTGCAGTTTCTTCCGCCAAGGTTAAAACCTGAAAAAACTTGGCGGATAAATTGCCGCTTCGCCCGCTTCGTCAACGGCCCGCGCTTTATCTCCGCGCAACCCGATTTTGTAAATCTTCATCGGCACGAGCAATTTTTCGTCGTCGCTTTCTAAACAGACGGCGTAAACGTCTTTGCTTTTCGGGCGTTCAGCAATAGAAACGGTTGTTTCTCTCGAAAATTTAAATTCTCCTAAATCTTTCTTGCTCATCTTATTTTCTCCAGCCAAACCTGCAAAACATCCTTTAAGTTTTTGAGTTCATCGGCAGTTAAATCAGCCTTTTTATTTTTCGGGTAAACATCTAAAAGCAAAATTCGTTCTCTGCTTACAGCATAATAATAGATAATTCTTGCACCGCCGCGTTTGCCTCTGCCGGAAGCCGCCCAACATATTTTCCGAATTCCGTTTGATGCCCTAATTATCGCGCCGTCATCGGGATATTCGCACAAATGCAATTGTAACTCGCTAATGCCTTCCTCACCTAAAATCTTGTTTGCTTCACAAATAAATTTTTCAGTTGCGGTGAAGGTGAGATAAATCATAAGGTCTTTTGCTGTTTTATCCAACCGCCCAACTCTACGCCGATTTCGTTTATCAGATTTGAAGCGTAGTAAAATCTTTTTCCGTCAATTAACTTAAAATCGAGAAGCAATTTAGTTTGATAACGCAGAACATCGAGTTTGCCATTGATATTTTCCAACCGGACAAATTTTCCTTTTTCGTATTTTGCCAATATCGCTTCTTCCAAAATGTCATACAGTTGGTTTTGGATTCCATCGCCCAAAGTAAATTTATAATCGCGTGGGAATTTATTTATCAGTGGCACGAACCAGATTATCAAATCATACATTTTTTGAATGATTGAAAGTTCTTTCTGCATTATTCGTGAAATAAGCCAAACCGATTTTCGCCGAAGCTACCGAACGGTTTGGCTTAGTTGGATTTTTGGATGTTTTCGCAAACATCGCCGGACTATGCCTTGTACTCTCCAGATACGCTTGGCAAAATCCCTTTTGCCGATTCCGATAGCGGAGCGTATTCGCACGAGCAACGAGGCGAAAGCCGATGTTGTTGTTACGATTCGCGGGCGCGTTCCTGTTGCGGTTGGCGGAACGCAAGTTGTTACCATTGTTGTTCCACGAGCCGCCACGAAGCACACGCTTTAGGCATAACCCGATTTTACGTTCTCGCAAAAACGAGATTCGTAAAAATTTTTGTGCGGAGTCGAAATGTATCGCCGTGTTCGAGATGAGCTATCCAACTTCGCAAACATTCCTTGATTTTCTCCGCCTTCAATTCTCCGGCTTGATAGTTTTCAACCATTTTCCGCATTCGCCAACGGGCGCGGCGCAGATTATCGCTTCTGACGCGAATAAGTTTGGGAAACACTCTGAAACCGACAAAGTTTGCGCCGATTCGGGTTTGAAATAGCTGGCTTTTGACGGAGTGGATTTGCAAGCGCAGCGACGCTAAAAAGTTTTCGATTTTTAATCTTGCTTCCGCCAAAAACTCGCGGTCGTCGCCGAACAGCGCGAAATCGTCAACGTAGCGAACATATTTTTTAACGTCTAAATTTTCTTTAACAAAATGGTCTAAATGATTCAGATAGACATTGGCAAAGAATTGGCTGGTCAAATTTCCAATCGGCAAACCGCGCTTTCTTTCAAACGGTGTGAAAAGGTCGTCGCCGTCGAAATAACGGTTGATTGATATTTGCCCATTGCTATTGTCAATTATTTTGTCAATCAGCCATAGCGTTTCCGGGCATTTGATTTTGCGCCGTATCAAACCTTTTAAAATTTCGTGGTCAATGCCTGGAAAGTATTTTTCAATATCGCATTGCAGAACGTATTTGCTTGACCGTGCAAATTTGGTAAATTTTCGTAATGCTTTGTGCGTTCCGAAATCTTTGCGGTTGGCGTAAGAATCAAAAATAAAAGTCTTTTCAAAAATCGGTTGAATAATATTGCAAAGCGCGTGATGCACAACTCTATCACGAAACGGCGCGGCGGAAATCATTCGCTGTTTCGGTTCAAAAATCTGAAATGTCCGATAACTTCTCGGACGATAAGTTCTGCTTTCCAATTCCTTTTTTATTTTTACGATATTGTCGCCAAGTTTGGCGTTGAAAGTCAAGACGTTAGCCTGAAAACGCTTGCCTTTCGCCGCTTTGTAGGCGGCGAGAAAAAGATTTTCCTCGTCAATTATATCTTTCCAAAGATTGCCGTAGCATTTCATTTTAAATTCAAATTTTTTTTGAAATTCAGAAGCCGCATTCGCGGCAAGAGGGCAAATCACGCCATCTTCTTAACTCACAAAATATGAGTGTAAAGGGCTAAAAATTACGGGAGAGACTCGCACGAGCAACGAGGCGAAAGCCGATGAAGTTGAGACGCTCCGCGGGCGCGTACCCGTAGCGGTAGGCGGAACGCAAGTCGTCACCATAGTTGTACCACGAGCCGCCACGAAGCACACGCGAATCTAAGTCCCCGACACTCATATTTGCTGAACCGTTCGTCGGCAATGCACGAAAATTATAACTGCTCGAATAAACGTCTTCAACCCATTCCCAGACGTTGCCGTGCATATCATATAACCCGGAATCATTCGGTTTGTAGCTTCCGACCTCGACCGTTTTTTTAAGATATTTTCCTTTCGCGGCATTGCCGTAAGGATAATTGCCGTTAAAGTTTGCCTGATTAGAACTCAAATCATTGCCGAACGCAAACTTGGTCGTCGTTCCGGCGCGGGCGGCATATTCCCACTCGGCTTCACTCGGCAAGCGATATTCGTAACCGTCGTTTTTCGCGTTCAATTTTTTGATAAATTCCTGCGCGTCATTCCACGAAACATAAATTATCGGTTGATAATCGCTTTCCCGAAACTTTGCGTCGGCAGATTTTAATTCCGCCGGAACGTCGCCCATCACCTTTTTCCATTCGCCGACGGTTACTTCGTATTTGCCCATATAAAACTCGTAATTGATGGTAACTTTGTGAACCGGCTTTTCGCCATCAAATTTATCGCCGCCCATCATAAACGAACCCGAAGGAATTTTGACAAACTCCATTCCGATTGAGTTTTTCATTTCCTTGCCGCTGACGGTCGGCGTAGATTTTGGAGTCGGAGTCGAAACGGGTGTGGAAGTTTTTGGAGTCGGAGTAGATTTTGTCGATGTTGGAATCGGCGGCGAGTTTTGGCGAATGGCTTCGATAAGTTCGTCGGTCGCGCCCGCTTCGCGCAAATCCTGCTCGCGCTCGGCGGTCAAGGGGAACGATGCGCCGGTTTGACTGACTCTGTTGGCGATATACTTGTTCCGCGCCGCCAGGGTTTTGGTTTCCGCCGTTTTACCTGCCGTCTGCAAACCCGTCAAAATCTGCGCCATCGTCAACGGCTTCTGCTGCGCCGAGATATTATCCGCCATTTGCCAGAGGCTCGACAAAATCAAGCCAATCAAGAAAATAAAGGTTAGGTTTCTTTTCATAAATTCTCCACAAAGTTTTTTTACAAGCTATCTCAAAAATAATTTGAGAGCGTTCAGAGTCCAAACTTTAGTTTGCCTGCCGCCGAGCTCCGCTGGCGGCGAGTGTTGCCCGATCATTCAAGTTTCCCGTTTCGCAGCAGTTTCCGCTTCGCTGCGCTGGCGGAAGGGCAAACTAAAGTTTGGACTCTGAACGCTTCGCAGGTATTTTTGAGATTTTTTCTAGCTAAATTTTCGCTATTTACGCATATCTGTCAACAAATTTAACAATCGCCTGTGAAAATACAGTCAGAATTTTTTTTCGGCGGCGGTTTCGGCTTTTGCGTCTTTTGCGGCGGCGGAAACGCTTGGCGTTGGCGCAGCGGTCGGCGAAACTGTCGGCGAAATTGTCGCTGCGGCAGTCGGCGTAGAAATTACGGCATTGACCGCCGATTTGTTTGAATCCACTGCATTTGAATTGTTCCACCAAACCATTCCGCCAATACCGCCAACCGCAAAAATACCAACCGCCGCTATCGGTAATATCCAAAACAATTTGGCATCGGATTTTGATTCGGATTTACTCTCGTAAATCGGTAAAGGCTCAGGCGTGGTTTCCTTTTTATCCATCAACGATTCGTCAAAATATGCTGTTCCCGTCAATTCGGATTTTGAAACGCTTCCCGACGGCGGAGTATTGGAAATTTCCGGCAGAGAAGATTCGGTAACAAAAGCCTCGACAACCGGCGGCTGCGTGTCCGACGGCGGCGTAAATGACGGCTGAGTTTCTGCGGGTTGAACGTCTGCCATAAAGTCGTTTCCCGTTTGAGCTTTCACTTCACTTTCAGGAATAAGCCTTTCAGTTTTAGCCCGCATCAATTGATGTGCTTTAAGATTTTCCTTTTCTTTCCCGGCAAACGGTTCGATTAGCGTCAAAGTCTTCTCCGCCTCTCTTTTGACGCTTCTTTCTTCCGTCATCAAAGTTTGCAAGGCGGTCTGCATCTCAATCGCCGAAGCAAAACGGTTGCCGCGTTCAACTTCCATTGCTTTGAGCAAACAAGCGGAAATTGACGGCGGAATCTCAGGATTCAGTTCCGAAGGATTCGGCAAAGGGTCGGCTTTGCCTTCCCAAATTTCCAAAGTTCGCTTGGTCGAATCGGTCGGCAGGCGATTGGTCAAAAGATGGTAAAAGGTCGCTCCGAGCGCGTAAATGTCGCAACTCGAATCGGTTTCCTGATTCAGCACCTTTTCCGCTTCGGCTTTGTGTTTCAAGATGATAAATTCCCGAAACGTCGGGTCAATGACGCACAGAATTTGCTCAATCGGTGAATAATTGAGAGTCGCGCCGACAAATGTTTGATTGGTCACGGTCGAAGTTTTATCGCCGCTTTTGGCAATTCCGAAATCGAGCAATTTGATTTTGCGGCGAAAATTCAGTTTCAGATTTTGCGGTTTGATGTCGCGGTGAATGATCGCCGGCTTCAGATTGTTGAGATAATCGAGCGCATCAAGCAGTTGGTCTGCCCAACGAACAACATCTTCAACCGGAAAAGGCGCGCCGCGTTTTTCGAGCAATTCAGCCAAATCGTCGCCTTCGACTAATTCCATCACCAGAAACTGCCGGTCGAGTTCGGAAAAATAATCGCGGACGTAGGGAATGGCTTCGTGGCGGGCTTGCGCCAGAGATTTGGCTTCGCGTTCAAACGCCTTCATCACCGAATCGCGCTGCTTTTCATTGGAAGAATTGGACAACTCGGCGAGTATTTCCTTGAGGGCGACGGGTGTCCCGAATCGCTCGTCAATCGCTTCATAAACCGCGCCCATTCCGCCGTGTCCGAGTTGACGGACAATGCAGTAGCGTTTTTGCAAAACGTGATTCGTTGCCAGCATAATTGACGTTTAAGTTGAGCCGCGAAAATATTGTTCCGCCAATTATTTACTAAATTGGCGAAAAATGAAAGATGTTTTTGAAAATGCACCGGAGATTTGCGCCAAACTTGCACGTTCGATCCAAACCGAACAGTTGCCGGCATCGGCGTAAAAACAAATGGCGGCGCGGGAAGTTTTAATAACTTCCCG
>JAYVKL010000059.1:0-10465 GCA_043768465.1 Pyrinomonadaceae bacterium | reverse complement strand
CAGTAAAGTTCGCTCCTCTGACGGCTTGATGCTCCACTGTTGGGGAAAATTGGCAGTTGCCTTTTTTCTACTCGTTTTCAACTACTGATTCGCATACATTCAATCCGAATTTGCTCTAGGTTTGGCGGTTGTAAAATAACTTGAGAAGACGAGAACCGATTTGCGTAACGAAGCGTAAAGGTTTATGTTGGTGAAATAGTCGTTCAGGAAGAACGGCGAAAATTTATAACACGAGGAGTGTTCAGACAAATGAATAAAGTTTATGATTTCGGAATCGTCATCGGGCGGTTTCAACCCTTCCATTTAGCTCATCAAAATTTAATCAAACATAGTTTATCGCTCGCCGAAAAAGTCGTCGTCATACTCGGCTCGGCGCGAAGCGCGTCCGACGTGCGAAATCCGTTCACGCCCGCGATGCGCGAAGAAATTATCCGCGCCTGTTTTCCCGAAGATTCTTCGAGATTGATTTTCCGCGCCGTCCGCGATTATCCGTATAACGATCACGTCTGGACGGCGGAAGTGCAGAACGTCGTCGGCGAAATAACGGAAGAAGAGACGGCGAAAATTGCCGTCGTCGGATTTTTCAAAGACCGCAGTTCTTATTATTTGAATCTTTTTCCGCAGTGGAATTTTGAGGAGTTTTACGTTTCCGACAAAAAACTGCTGAACATCAACGCCACCCAAATCCGCGAAAAGTTTTTCACGGAAAGCGCGGACTGGAAAGAGTTCTTGCCCGCGCAAGCCGCCGCCGCGCTTGACGTTTTCAAACAAACGGAAACTTTCCCGCATCTGCAAAAAGAATTCGCTTACCTGCGTAAATACAAAGCCGACACGCGCTTCGTCGGCGTGCCGTTCGAGCCGATTTTTATCACCACCGACGCGGTGGTCGTCCAGAGCGGACACGTTCTCGTGATTCGGCGCGGACACCAGCCGGGCAAAGGTTTGCTGGCACTGCCTGGCGGATTTCTGGCGAGCGACGCGACGCTCGAAGACAACGCGATCAAGGAGTTAAAAGAGGAAACGCAGATCAAAGTTCCGGCGCAAATTCTGCGCGGCAGTATTAAAGGCTCTCACGCTTTCGATTATCCCGAACGCTCGCAGCGCGGGCGCACCGTCACTTTTGCGTATTTCATCGAACTTGAGCCGAGCTTAAAAGACAGTTTGCCGAAAGTTAAAGGTGGCGACGACGCGGCGAAAGCCTTCTGGCTGCCACTGTCGGCGTTGGGCGAAAAGGAAGACGAATTTTTTGAAGATCACATACACATTGTGAGATTCTTTTTGGGAATGTAGAAAAATTTAACCACATAGAAACATAGGAAACATAGAAAAAATTATTATGCCAAGTTTTGAATGTATAAAATGTTATCCGACAAATGTTCCAGATGATTGGACGCGGACAAAAAAATCTGAAGTTGCAAAATTGGTTAGGGAAAACAAGGTAATGACGTCAATTTCAGCAATGCGAACAAATAATAATTTACTATTAACAGACGCTAAAAGCATTTCATATCATATTTCGAGAGAGAAAGGATTTTGTCATCATTGCAGTAGTAATTTGATCGAATATGAAGGCAAATGTCCGAAATGCAAAAAACTAAATCTTGATTGGTGAGTTGTCTATGTTTTCTATTTTTCTATGTGTTTAAAGCAAAAATTAGGCTTTCGGGTAGAGAGCCGAAAATGAAGATAAAAATATGTTTGAAATTAACAGAATAATTGATACGGACTCGTATAAATCGTCGCATTGGCTGCAATATCCGCCGAACACGACGCGGGCTTTTTTCTATCTCGAATCGCGCGGCAGTGATCGGGATTGGAGTGAGACGGTGTTTTTCGGGTTGCAGTATTTGCTGAAAAATTACTTTCTCGCGCCGTTTACGCCGGCGATGGTTGAAGAGGCGAAAGAAGTGATTACGGCGCACGGTTTGCCGTTTAATTACGATGGCTGGACGAATTTGGTGGTGAAACATCACGGCAAATTGCCGCTGCGGATTCGCGCCGTGCCGGAGGGTTCGGTGGTGCCGCTGCATAATGTTTTGATGACGGTGGAGACGACGGACGACGAATTTGCGTGGTTGGGAAGCTGGTTTGAAACGCAGTTGATGCGCGTTTGGTATGCCGTTACGGTTTCGACGCAGAGTTGGCAGATTAAACAGGATGTTTATAAGTTTTTGCGTGAAACGGCGGACGATGCCGACGCGGAAATCGCGTTTAAGGTTCACGATTTCGGCTCGCGCGGCGTGTCTTCACAAGAGACGGCGGCGATTGGCGGCGCGGCGCACCTCGTCAATTTTCTCGGTTCCGATACGATGGCGGCACTTTTGATTCACCGGCAATTTTACAACTGCCAAATGGCAGGATTTTCGATTCCCGCCGCCGAACATTCAACGATTACAAGTTGGGGACGCGATCACGAAATTGAAGCGTATCGCAATATGCTGCGGCATTTTGCCAAACCGGGTGCTGCCGTCGCCGTCGTTTCCGATTCGTGGAATATCTATCACGCCGTCGAAAAAATCTGGGGCGAACAGTTAAAACAGGAAGTCATTGATTCGGGCGCGACGATTGTCATTCGTCCCGATTCGGGCGAACCGATTGAAGTGGTGTCAAAAGTCGCGCGAATTTTGAGCGAAAAATTCGGCTGCGAAACCAACTCAAAAGGCTTTAAGGTTTTGAAAAACGTGCGAATTATTCAGGGCGACGGCGTGAATCAGAATTCGATTAAAGCGATTTTGCAGCGGTTAAAAGACGAAGGCTTTTCCGCCTCGAACATCGCGTTCGGCATCGGCGGTTCACTCCTTCAAAAAATTGACCGCGACACTCTGCGATTCGCCTATAAATGTTCGGCAATCGTCACGGGCGGCGAGTGGCGGGACGTTTACAAACAGCCGATTACCGACAGCGGAAAGAACAGTAAAAAAGGCAGACTCGATTTGATAACCGACGAAAACGGCGGTTATCAAACCGTTAAACTCGAAAAATCAGAATCACTTTCCGCCGAAAACTCGCGGCTGCAAACCGTTTACGAAAACGGCGAAATGCTGATTGACGACAGCTTGGACGAAATCAGAAAACGCGCCGCCGGGAAAATTTCATAAGCAGGCGAGCAAAAACCTTGAAGTATTTTGCTCCGTTCAGAGTCCAAACTTCCGTTTGCAGCCCGCCAGCGAAGCGCGGCGGGAACACGCTCAAGCGTGAACTCTGACGCGAAATCCAGAACGTCGCATTACTTTCGCTCAGGTGCTGAGATCAAAAATTGTGGCTGTTCGACGGAGTAAAATATCGAAAGAATTTTATTTGCCTGCCGACTGATTTTCGGTTTTTATCCGTTTATCGCCTGCCGCAGCCGGCTGACGAGTTGAGTGTTCGGATTGACCGCTTCGAGCTGCGCCAGGGTTTTTTCCGCTTCACTTCTGTTTCCCTGCTTAAAATAAGCGATGCCGAGATTGTAGAGCGTCTGCTCGTGTTTCGGATTCGTTTGCAGGGAAGTCTGAAATTCTTTGACGGCGCGGTTGTAGTCGGGCGCGGCGCGTTCGACGAAAGTTATTCCCAGATCGGTGCGAACATTCACGTCGTCCGGCTTTTTCGCCAAAGCCTGTTCATACCATTTTTCCGCTTTTTCAAACTGTCCGGCATCGAAATAAGTGTTGCCGAGTTTGACGATCAAACCGTAATCTTCGGGTTTAAGTTTGTTCGCCGCTTCGTAGAATGTAACGGCTTTATCAACGCCTTTGATGCGCGAATATAAATCGCCCGCCGCGATTTGAGCGTCGAAATTGTTCGGCTCGTTTTTCGCTTTATCAATCGCTTCCGCGATGCCGGGCAGCATTCCGCCGGTGGTGTTGTGATTTTCCGGCTGATCTTTGACGACGATGTTCTGGACTTGCGGATTGGAAGCTGAGACGGCGGTTTGATTTTGTGAAATAACCGTCGTCGGCGCGTTCTTGTTGATGCGGTTAGCGACGAAAAAGCCGATAAACAAGCCGACAATTAAACCGCCGATACCGAAGGTAATACTGTTTTTCATATGAATGGTAAATGGTGAATGGTAAACGGTTAATTGCAGAAACAAACAATTAACCGTTTACCATTCACTATTTTCTAGTTAAATTTATGCGTAGCTATGTAGTCCCGGCAACAGATAGCTCACGCCCAAATAGGTAAAAATCACGAACAAAAAGGCGACGACGGCAAAATACGCCGAGCTTCTGCCGGTCCAGCCGCGTGAAATTCGAGTGTGCAGAAATCCGGCGTAGGTCAGCCACGCGACTAACGCGCCGGTTTCTTTGGAATCGAACCCCCACGGTCTGCCCCACGATTCGTTCGCCCAAATCGCGCCCGTAATCAAAAGCATCGCCAAACCCGCGAACGCCAGACACGCTGTTTTATACATCAAGCCGTCGAGCGATTCTAAGGACGGCAGTCTTTCGCGCAGTTGGTCGGTGCGGAAAGCGAATAAAATGACGAAAAATGTTCCGGCGAGCGCGGTTAACAATCCGGCGAGTTCGACCGGATTGGTGTTCAAACTCGTGAACATTTTCGCGCTGTTCGCCTGAACGTATTGCTTCGCCGTCAAATCAAACTGCGTCGGTGTCAGGGCGGAAAACTCCTGCGCCGAAAGTCCTTGGTGAGACGCGATTTCTTTGCCCGCAGCGGCGTATTGATTCGGGTTGGCGGCAAGCTGCGCCTGCAATCTGGCGGGCGCGTCGGCTGCCGATTTGATTCCCGAAACTAAAAATACGACGGCGAGAATTTGCGCGACGAAAGCCAGTTTTAATAGAACGTGTCCGGCTTTTTTGGCGGCTTCGTTGTTTTGATAAACGTAAAATGTAAACGCAGCGATGGTTCCCAAAAGCAGAATTCCGGCGGCGACCAGAGTTTCGCCGACGTAGGGAACGGCGATGCGGAACGGGGCGGAAAATGGTTTCGTCGAATTGGCGTTCGGCACGAAAAGTCCGGTGCGGTAAACGAATTCGGTGAACACCGAAAACTTGCTGACCGTGGCGATGACGCTCAACGCGAAGATGCTCGAAAAAATCGCCATCGCTTCGGGTTTAACGCGATCTTTCAGCAAATAAATCACCGCGACGGCAAAGCAAACCAAAGCCACGCCGTAACTTAAAGAAGCCACGCCGACGTGAATCGGTCGCCAATAGGAATCAAGAACGGGCGGCAGATTGATAAATTCGCCGCCGATAAATCGCGCCAGCGTCAAAATCAAAGCGGCGAGCGGCAAAGTGAACGCGCTTAAAAATTGGAAGTTTTTACGGTTGGCTAAAAGCAAAGTCGCAATGCCCGCGCCGAACGCGAAGGCGATGCTCAAATCGTAAAGATTGGCGAACGGAATGTAACGGAAAAACCACGGGTTAATCATATTTCCGCTTTCGTGCAGCTTGGCGATTTCCAAATCGTAAGCTCCGACCCAGCGCACCAGCCAACTCGCCAGATTAAAGAAAACGCCGAGCGTCCCCGTCCATAAACCGATTTTCTGCGCCATCTCCGAAGGCGCGTAAAGATTGGTCAGTTGAAACAATGCCGCGAAAATGTAACAGGCGAGCGCGAGCATCATTAACGCGCCGTCGGAGATGAAACCGCCGCCGATTTCGATGCGCCCGAACAGCATCAAAAACGCGCCGCCAACCGCCAAAATCGCGGGCAGGTAGTTTCTCCACGCGGACGTTGCCGCCGTCGTCGAAGTTCCTCTGCCGATTAAAATTTCGTTCTCGATATTTCTTACTTGCTGCATAACTTTACGCCACCTTTTTCTGCGGAATATCTGTTTCCGTTTTGATATAAGTCAAATTTAGTGCCGACATCCATTTCGGAGTGCCGAAAACTCCGCGCATGAACGATTCGACATAAAAGTCAACATCTAATTTTTCCCAGTGCAAAGTCGTTCCCTCAAAAAGTAATTCAACTTTTTCCAAATCTTCGTCCGCCGCGCCGCGCAGTCCTTGAACATTTTCAGCCGGAATAATCAGCGTTGCGCCATTATGTAAATTTAGTATCAGACGTTTGGTTCGGCTTTCATACCTAGCGTTTTGCGCTTTTGGAGCTTCGGCGAGGAATTTCTTTCCGCGCTCGGTCGCTTCGATAAACTGCTGTTCAAACTCTGTGTCATCCATTTCAAGTTTGTTTAACTCGAACTGATTACTCATAGATTTTTCTCCATTCGCCGATTAAATGTTCCCGATGCATTCTCATAATATCTATGGCGCGGCGAAGTTGGACGGCGTTTAATCCGCGATTTTCCCGAATGAAAACGCCTTCAATCTCGTCTCCTAAAGGAACCACGGCTTCGCTGTTTTGATGTCTGATGTGAGTGTGCATCGGCGCGTGATCTTGCGTATAAATCCTGACGCTGAAGCCGTTTTTTCTAAGCACCGTCGGCATTCATTTTTCCTCCCAATGCGCCGACTATCTTTTTAAACCTATCTTCAAAACCCTGCTCGCCACGATTGGCATTGCCACCCAAAATTACTTCGTAATGACCGTCTTTCGATTCGTCAATCATCGCCCAAACGCGGCGATGCGAAACGAAGAAGACGAACATTAACGCGCCGATTAAGCCGAAGCCGCCGATATACCACGCGACGAACGCGGCGTTGAACGGATCGTATTTGATTGATAAAACGTGCGCCAGCGGCGACTTTTCAAAACCTTTCAAACGCCATTTATAACCGGCGACCGGCGCACCGATTGGCACGTTCGGCGGCAGTTTCGCGCCGAAGGCATAAGCCGTTTTCTTTTCGCCGTCGGGCGCGGTGACATTCAGTATCGCCGCCGGATTATTGTATTCAGCCGAGCGCGTGTCGGGTTTCCCCTGATTCAAAACGAAGTCGGGGAAAAACCCTTGATAATCAATCCTCGTGCCGTCCGGCAGAGTCGTCGAACCGTTTCGCATCAAATCCACATTCAACGCTTCGCCGCCGTTTTGCGGAGTCAACTCCAGCGTCATCGTTCGCGCACTGCCGACGGTGATCGCGCTCGCCTGAAAAAAGCGGTAGCCGCGATATTCAAACGGTCGGTTCAAACTGACATCGGCGACGGTTTCGCCGTAGCTTGGATCGCTGATTTTGATTCGCGTGTGCCAGTCGAGCGTGTTGTTGATTTCAATCGAGCCTTGCGGGTCAATCAAATTCTGCTGAATATCGGTGCATTCAATCGTGAACGGCAACCCGACGGCGAATTTTTCCTGCTTATCTAAATTAAACTGAATAAGCTGAATTTCGCTTGTCTTTTCGCCCGGAATCATCCGCACGTCGGCATCGAATCCGGTTTGCAGCGCGGTGAAATGACCGAGAAATAAAGTCAGCAGAAAAACGTGAACGATATACGCGCCCAAACGATTCCATCTGCCGCTCTCGCCGAAAACGACAAAATTCTTTTGGCTGATAATCTCCGAATAATTTTTGCTGCCGTATTCGTCAATGGCGTATGCACTGCCGGTGCTTTCGACGATTTGCGGTTTGAAACCGTTTTGCTTGAAAACCAAAGCGATTTTTCCGGCTGTTTCCCGCTCGGTCTCGCCCGCTATTTCCAAGACTGCACTCTGCTTTTGTCGAAGCAGCCAGCCGCGTGTCGCGCTGCGTTTCGGTTTGGAGATATAAGTCCAAGCCGTCGGAATATGCTCGATTGAAGCCAGCACGATGTTCAGCGACAGTATTAAAAGCAAGAAATTGAAATACCAGCTATAATAAATATCGAAGAATCCGATGGTCCCATAGATGAGTTTTTCGGCAGGTGTCAGCGAGGCAAAATAAGCGTCGAACCCGTTGACGTTCTGCTGCACGATCAGCATCCCGACGAGCGAGAGTAAAACCATCAAACACAGTAAGAACACGCCGAGCCGCACGGAACTCATAAAGTCGAGCGCACGGTTCAGCAGCGGAACGGTTTTCGATTTGGAAAAACTCCCGGCACTCTCTTTTAATCTTTCTTCGGCAACTGACATTACTCTTAAAATATAGCTGACAAGAAAAATCATAACTTAGCGAAATTCATTTGTCATTCGGCGGAAAATAAGCGCGGCTATTAAGAAATAGAAGATTTATTTAGCTGCGGCTTGTTTGGAAAATTGATTTGCACAAGTTATTCTGTTGACACGGTAATTTGGACAAACCTTAATGGAAGTAATAACGGCGAAAATCGAAGAAGCAAAAGTGGTCAGCGTGGGCGAAAAGCTGGCGGCGTATCTGGAATTATCCAAGCCGCGCATCGCTTTTATGCTGGTTTTAACGGCGGCGGCGGGTTTTTACCTTGGTTCCGCGAAAGGTTTCGATGTTGCGCTGTTCGTTAATATGGTCGTCGGCATCACGTTTCTGGCGTTCGGCGTGGCGACCTTAAATCAGGTTTGGGAACGCGAGAGCGACGCGCTGATGGAACGGACGGCGAACCGACCTTTGCCGACGAATAAAGTCTCGTTTATCGAAGCTCTAATCTTTGGCATTTCGCTGTGTTTGGTGTCGGAAATCTACCTGGCTGTTCTGGTCAATACCTTGACGGCGGTTCTCGGTCTAGTCGTCATCGTCGGTTACGTTCTGCTTTACACGCCTTTGAAATCAAGGACTTCGGCTTCGACCGCCATCGGCGCAATTCCGGGCGCACTGCCGCCTTTGATGGGTTTTACGGCGGCGGCGAACGACATTACGCTCGGTGCCTGGACGCTTTTTGTGATACTTTTTCTGTGGCAGTTTCCGCATTTTCTGGCGATTGCGTGGATGTATAAAGAGCAATACGCTAAAGCCGGAATCAAAATGCTGCCCGTCATCGAACCTTCGGGGAAAATCACGGCGCGGCAAATCGTGATTTTCACCGTTTTGCTGCTGCCTGTCAGTCTTGCGCCGTACTTTCTCGGAATGGCGGGTGTGGTTTATTTAATCGGCGCGAGCCTTTTGGGTTTGTGGTTTCTAGCGGCGAGCATCAAAGCCGCCCGCGCCAAATCGGTCGAGCAAGCGAGAAAACTGTTGCTCGTCTCCGTAATTTATTTACCTTTGCTTTTCGCATTAATGGTTCTTAACCATTAACAAATCTTGCATTCTAAGATATATGAAAGTCGGAACAATAGAAACATTTGAAGAGAAGAAACGTCAGACGCGCCGCGCCGGTTTGAGCAGCGGTTTGGGGTCGAGCGGTGGCAATCAAAATAACGGCGGCGGCGGTGGCAACGACGGCGGCAACAATAATCGCGGCGATGATTACATCAAAGAAACCGAGAACTACCCGTCCAACAAATTTCGTATCGGAATGTGGTTTCTGCTGCTCGTCGTGATGATGACTTTCGGCGGTTTGATGAGTGCTTATATCGTTGTTTCGACCAACGGTGTGCTGGAATGGAAGCCGTTCGATTTGCCGAAGGCGATTCTGGTCAGCACGTTTTTAATTCTGGCGAGCAGCATAACTTATAGAATGTCGCAAAACGCGCTTAACGCCGACCATCAAGCAAAAGCGAAAAACTGGCTTTTAACGACGACCGTTCTCGGCGGAATGTTTATCGCCTCGCAACTGCTCGCCTGGCTGCAGCTCGTCCAGCGCGGCGTTTATATGGAAAGCAATCCTTACGCCGGATTTTTCTACATTTTAACTGCCGTTCACGCACTTCATGTAATCGGCGGCATCGTCGCGCTCGGCTATATTCTGCTGCGAACGTGGCAGCCGACCGTGCTTGACGAAGAACTCGTCAAACGCCGGCAGGTTTCCACGACCGTCGGCTGGTATTGGCATTTTCTCGACGGACTGTGGATTGTTCTGGTTTTAATGCTCGGTTTCTGGAAATAAAAAATGACGACGATTGCTGCCTCGCAGGAAAATAAACCGAAACTTTTAATCAATGTCCTTTCAATCGTCGTCCCGATTGGCGTTGCCGTGCTGATTTCGTTTCCCAACAAGCTCGTTTTGGGCGACTGGACGAAAAATTTATCGCACGTCATCGGCATTATCAACACCTTAACGACCGTCTCGTTGATTGCCGGGTTGATTTTCATCAAGCAGAAAAAAGTTCACCGGCACCGCATTGCGATGACGATTTCATTCGCGCTCGGCGGCTTGTTTTTAGTCAGTTACATCATTTACCACGCCACCAATTCGGCGAATGTCTTTAACGGCGGAGGCGCGTCGCGGCTCATTTATTTGATTCTTTTAACATCTCACATCGGACTCTCGCTGATCGTCCTGCCGCTGGTGTTGCGGGCGATGTATTACGCCGTCACCAAACAGTTCGAGAAACACAAACGAGTCGTTAGATTTGCTTATCCGATTTGGCTCTACGTTTCGGCGACCGGCGTAGTTGTTTATCTGATGCTTTATCATTTTTATCCTGCAAGATAATTTAAAAGTAGTAAAATAGCGTTGGAGTATCATACTTTTACAGGGCTTTCCTATAAAAAGTTCATCCTTTTCAAGGTTATAATCAAGTTGTCAAAATCATCGGCAAAATCTTCTAATTGGGCTTTTTTGTTTTGACACC
>JAYVKL010000058.1:0-15911 GCA_043768465.1 Pyrinomonadaceae bacterium | reverse complement strand
TTAATCGCGCTGAAAAATTATTTCAAACCGGAAAATCTCGCCGATGTTTTAGCCGAGATCAAAATCTCCGCCGCCGACGGCGTGATGTTTCAGGCGGCGAAGGAATACGATTTGAGGCGCGTCGGTTTATTTCATCTCAATAAAATTGATAAAGTGATTTGAGTGCAATCAAAAGTCCTATTATTTTTCATGGACGGTCTCGGCATCGGCGAGCGCGGTGCGGAAAACCCGCTTTCAAAAATCGCCGATCTCGAACCGCTGGCGCATTTTAGAGGCGAAACTTCCCACGTCATTTTCGACGGCGTGATGATTCCGACCGACCCGCGTCTCGGCATCGAAGGTCGCCCGCAGAGCGCGTCCGGGCAGACGACGATTTTAACGGGCATCAACGCGCCGCAGTTTTTGGGTTATCACAAACAAGGTTTTCCGAATCAAATTCTCCGTGAAGTCATCGCCGAACACTCGATATTTTTGCAGCTGAAAAACCTGGAAATCACGCCAAACACCTTTGCCAACGCCTATACGCCGAACTTTTTCCTCGACCCGCCGCGCTGGAAATCGGCGACGACCTGCGCGATGGAAGCCGCCGACGAGACCTTTCGCCGACTGCCGGATTTACTCGGACGCGCCGCGTTATTTCACGATTTTACGAATCGGCATTTGATCGAATTAGGTTTCGACGCGCCCGTTTTTTCGCCGTCGGACGCGGGTGAAGTTTTAGCGGGATTAGTCGAAGATCATCGCTTCACGCTTTACGAATACTTTATCACCGACAAAATCGGACACGCTCAAGACTACGAAAAAGCCGCCGAATATCTGCCGCTCCTTGCCGAATTTGTCAGGGAAACCCTGCGCCGAATTGATTTGGAAACGACGACGGTGTTTTTAACCAGCGATCACGGCAACATCGAAGACTTATCAAAGAAAAATCATACTTTAAACGATGTGCCGACCGTCGTTTGGGGCAGAAAACGATTTGAAATCGCTGAGAAAGTTAAAGATTTAAGCGACATCACACCGACAATAATTAGTTTGCTGAACGAATAAAAATTTATGGAACCACAAAAAAACGACCGCCGCGAGATTTTCGGCTGGCTGGTTTACGACTGGGCGAATTCGGTTTTTTTTACGACCGTCGTCGGCGTTTTAATCGGGAAATATATCACCGATCTGGCGCAGAAAGCAGTCGGCGAAAACGGTGTCGTGCTGCACCTCGGCGGTTACGATCTGGTGACGGCAAAATCGCTTTTTCCCTACGCCGTCGGGCTGTCGGTTTTCCTGCAAATTTTCTTTTTGCCAGTGATGGGCGCGATTGCCGATTATACGAATCTGAAGAAAACCTTTATGGCTTTCTTTTGTCTTGTCGGAACCATCGCCTGTTGTCTGCTGTTTTTCGTCGAAGGCAATCTTTATCTGCTCGGCTCGGTTTTATTCATCGTTTCAAATTTGTGCGCGGGCGCGTCAATCGTTTTTTACAACTCTTTTCTCTCCGACATCACGACCGAAGACCGGCGCGACAAGGTTTCGAGTTGGGGATTCGCGGCGGGTTACGCGGGCGGCGTGCTGATGCTTTTCGCCAATCTGATTTTTCTCAAAAACGCTGAATCGCTTGGCGTTTCAACCGGTTTAGCCGTGCGAATTTGTCTTCTGACGGCGGGCATCTGGTGGGGCGGTTTCGCGCTGATAACTTTTGCGCTATTGAAAAAAAGAAACCCGGCGCGCGCCGTTCCCGAAGGCAAAAATTTCATTGCGGCGGGTTTCGGTGAACTGATCGAAACCTTTCGAGACCTTTTCAAACTCAAACAAACCTTACGATTTTTAATCGCCTATCTGCTTTACAACGACGGAATCCAAACGGTCATCACCGCTTCCTCGATTTTTATCGTGCAGGAAGTTTTGATGAAAGACCCGCAAATTTCCGAAAACGATTACGACGTAATTCTCATCTCGGCTTTTCTGGTCGCCCAGTTTCTCGCTTTCGTCGGCTCGCTCGCGTTCGAGCGCATCGCCAGATGGACGCAGACGAAAACCGCGATTATCATTTCGCTGGTCATCTGGTCGGTCATCGTCATTTACGCTTACGCCCTTTTAACATCGGTAACGCAGGCGTATCTGATGAGCGGTGCCATCGGTTTCGTTCTCGGCGGCTCGCAAGCCTTGTCGCGCTCTCTATTCTCGAAAATGATTCCGGCGGGGCGCGAATCGGCGTTTTTCGGCATCTATGAAATCTCCGAACGCGGCACGTCCTGGATCGGTCCGGTGGCTTTCGGCTTCGTCGCGCAAACGACGAATTCATATCGGCAGGCAATTCTCGCGCTGATTTTCTTTTTCGTCGTCGGAAGTTTGATTTTGTTTTTCACCGACACCGACCGCGCCATTCACGAAGCGGGCAATCAAACGCCGGAGGAAGCCGCCGCGCACGCTTGAAAAAAGTTGTTTTTGTTCGAGACTCGGATATAATGAAAACTTAAAATTTAACGCTCTTCTGAAAAACGATAAAACAAACGTGATCGAAACATCGAACGACAAAATCGTCACCATCTTCGGCGGCTCGCGCTGCCGCGAAGACTCGGCGGAATATAAAGAAGCCAAAGCGGTCGGCGCGACGCTCGCCGAAGCCGGATTTACCATTTGCACGGGCGGCTATTTGGGCGTGATGGAAGCGGCTTCACGCGGCGCGAGGGAAGCGGGCGGGCGCGTTTTCGGCATCGTGATGAACCAATTCAAAGGCGAGCCGAATCGCTACCTGACCGACAAAGTGGCGACCGATCATTTTTACGACCGCCTGCAAAATTTGATTCAGCGTTCGGTCGGCTTCATCGCCCTGCGCGGCGGAATGGGAACGGTGACGGAAATCTCCCTGGTCTGGAACAAATTGCAAACCGGCGTGATCGAAAAACGCCCGCTCGTGCTGCTCGGCGATTGTTGGAAGCCGGTCGTCCGGTGTTGGGAAGAGAATCTGGTCGTCAGCAAAGCTGATGTCGCGTGGCTCGATTTTGCGGAAAATGCCGAAGAAGCCTGCCGAATTATCATCCAAAAATCGAAGAGTGTGGCTATTAAATGAGAGACGGGAAGCAAAAACGTGAATAAAATCACTTCTGGTTTTCAACCTTCATTCGTCGTGCAAAGCAATGAATTTCATTGACTCGAAAAAGCCGGATTCTTATTTGCCGAACGCTAAAAACGAAATCAGGCTCAACGCCCGCGCTGTTTCGAGAGGCATCGCCATCGGAAAAATTATCTGCCTGCACGGGCGCAAACGGCAATTCTACAAAATAAATCTCGAAGCCTCGAAAATCGAGCGGGAAATTAGACGTTTTCGCGCCGCCGCCCGGATGGCAACTCGCCGGCTAAAAAAAATCAGCACCGATCAGACGGACAAAACGCGGGCGAATATCTTCGACGCGCATCTTTTGATTCTCGAAGACAAAACTCTTCACACGAAAATCGAAGCGAACATCAGCGAACGAAAAATAAACGCGGAATGGGCGGTGAAAATCGTGACGGACGATTATATCGCTCGATATAAAACTGTTGCCGACGAATATCTGCGCGAGCGATATATTGATTTGGAAGATGTCGCCGAAAGACTTTTAACGGCACTCGGCGGCGGCGGAAAGTTGAATTTGCAGCTTGAAAAAAACTCGATCATCGTCGCCAAAGAAGTCAAGCCTTCGACTTTAATCGAACTCGTCGAAAGTCAGCCGCTGGCGATTATTACGGAAAACGGCGGCTGGACATCGCACACTTTTATTCTGGCGAGGGAGATGAATTTGCCCGCCGTTACCGGCTTAAAAAGAATTTTGCGGCGCGTCAAAAACGGCGACGAAGTGATCGTTGACGGCTTCGACGGGCAAATTATTCTGCATCCGCCGCCGGAAACGCGGGAAAAATACGAACTCAAAGCCGTCGAATTTCAAAAAGACATCAACGCCGCCGGCGAAACGTCAAAAGGCAGACTGCTGACGCTCGACGGGAAAGAAATAAAAATTCGCGCTAATCTCGATTTGCCGAAAGGTTACGCCGAAGCCAAACGGTTCGGGGCGCAGGGCATCGGATTGTATCGTTCGGAATTTCTGTTCAATCAATTCAAAGGTTTCCCGTCCGAAGACGAGCAAATCAAAGCGTATCGAAAAATCGCCAAATCAGCCGGAGTCGAAGGTGTCAGAATTCGCACCTTCGATTTGAGCGTCGAACAGTTGACCGACGAAACCGCCGAACGCGAAAAAAATCCCGCGCTCGGACTCCGCGCCGTGCGGCTCAGTCTGACGCATCCGAAGGAATTTCGCGGGCAGATTCGAGCGATTTTGCAGGCGGCGGCGGCGGAAAATAATATCAGCGTCGTCCTGCCGATGATTTCCGACGTGGCGGAAATTCGGCGCGTCAGAAGAATTATCGAAAGCGAGCAGGAAAAGTTAAAAAGACGAAAAATCGCTTTCGGCAATCCACCGCTCGGCGCGATGATCGAAGTTCCGGCGGCGGTTTTGACGATTGACGAAATCGCGGCGGAAGTCGAGTTTTTATGTTTGGGAACAAACGATTTGGTGCAGTATCTGCTGGCGGTTGACCGCGATAACGAAACGGTCGCCGATTGGTTTCGCTCGCTCCATCCGGCGGTTTTGCGGGCATTGAAAACGATTTTCCGGGCGGCTGAAAAGCGAAACATTCCGGCAGTCGTCTGCGGCGAAATGGCTGGCTCGCCCGTTTACGTCCCGATTCTGCTCGGACTCGGCGCGGCGGAATTGAGTATGAACGTCCATTCGATGCCGCGCGTCCGCCGCGTCGTTTCAAAAATCGCGCTCGAAGAAACGCGGGAACTCGTCAAAAAACTGGAAACCTGCCGCACCGCCGATACAGTCGAAACGGCGGTCAGCGAATTTTACCGCGAAAAATGGGCGCATCTTTTCCCCGAAGATGTTTTTTCGCCGAAGAAAAAATCCAAAACATAAAAAAACCTAGAATCATCGGTTGTTTAACCGTTTATAGATAAGTCGGAAATGATTTTTATTTCCGGGAAAACTTGCCTGGAAGAACAAAGTAGTTTATTTTTGTTTCACCCTGAAAACGAAAAACTCCTGAACGGCAATCGAATCAACGGCGAAAAATCGTTGAGATCGTTTTACATTTATGAAAATCACCGTAATTTCCAAAATCATTCTACCCGCGCTCGTCTTCGCGTCGGCGCACGATATGCGGGCGCAGACGGAGCCGCCGACACCGAAAAAAGTTAATTTCGGTTACTCGCAGAATCCGAAAACGAAAACGAGAAACGATAACAGCCAGGCATCGAATGAGGCGGAAATTTCGACGCGCCAGCCTTCGGCAATTTCGGAAATCGCCGCCGGTGCGAACAGGAACATCGCCTCGAACGCGGGATTTGAAAGCCGCTCGACCGCCGGTAAAACTTTGGACGTAGCCAAACGCGCCGCCGCCGCCGCTGCGCCGACGGAAATTTACAAAATCGGAGTCGGCGATGTCTTGTTCGTCAGTTTGCAGAACGCGCCCGCCAAAGATTCGACTTATTTCACGGTTCTGAACGACGGCACGATTGATTATCCGCTGGCGGGCGAAATGATCGCCGTCGGCGGTTTGACGACTGATGAAATCGAAGATGCGTTAAAGGAAAAAGTAAAACTTTACGAAAATCCGCAAATTTCCGTGAAAATCCGTGAACACGCGAGCCACCGCATCACCGTTCTCGGTTTAGTCGAAAAGCCGGGCGAAAAATATCTCCAACGCGAAGCGATGCCGCTGTTTATTGTCCGCGCCGAAGCCGTCGTGCAATCGAAAGCCAGTCTCGCCGTTATCAAACGCGCCGATTCCGAAACTGAAACCATTGACTTGAAAGACCCGAAATCCGACGACGTTTTGATTTTTCCGAACGATATTGTCGAATTTAAATCCGACGACGCTTTCGCGGAAAATGCAGACACGCCGCAGTTTTATTACATCGGCGGCAATATCGCGGCAGCCGGTCAGAAAGATTTTCACCGGGGTTTGACTTTGACGCAGGCGATTCTGGCTTCGGGCGGTTTGAAAAAACAGACGGTCAAAAAAGTCGTCGTGCGGCGGAAAAATCAAGTCGGAATGCTGTCGCCGATTGAGTTCGATTTGAATTTAATCAAAGACGGCAAACAGCCTGACCCGATTCTGCGAGCCGGAGACACGATTGAAATCACCAATTGAGCGAAACTATAAAGAAGCCTGATTTCAAATGAGAGAAAAATTAGACGCTGATAAACGCGGATTTGACGGGTGAACGCCGATTTGATGAATGTTTTGTTCGATTCAACAGAAAATGAACTAAAATTATCAGCAAAATTCCGCTTCATCAGCATTCATCCGCGTCCGATTCTGATTTTGATTCCAACAGCTTCAAATTATCGAAAAAAACCGGATTTCATTTGTTGAACATTTTTTGCTAAGATATTTGAGCCTTGCAGATGAAGCAAACCGGGCAATCGCTTTGATTGAAAAATCTAAGAGGAAAGTCCGAACACCGAAGGGCGGCGAGCCGGATAACGTCCGGGAATGCGATTTTGAAAAAAGTCGGATGACGACAAGTGCAACAGAGAACAGACCAGCCGAAAGGTGATGGGTGAAACGGTGCGGTTCGCAGGAACTTAAAGTAAGAGCGCACCAGCGCGTTTGGTAACAAAGGCGGCTAGGTAAACTCCTCGCGGTGCAAGACCAAATAGAAAAACGCTTTTCAGAGGGTTGCCCGCTCTTTAGTCCGAAGCGATTCGGGCGGCGTTTTCGGGTAGGTCGCTGGAGCGATTCGGTAACGAATCGCCTAGATGAATGATTGCCGTTCGCCTTGACCGGCGGATACAAAATTCGGCTTACAGGTTTGTTTCATCTCGCAGGGCGCATTTTTTATTTCCCAAATACATTCAATCGAAGGAGAAGACAAAATTTTTATGGTTAACCGCAAAGGTGTTTTTATCGGGGCATATGTTCCGAATGAATTGAAGGAATCGCTGCGCCGGCGGGCGGCGGCGGAACATCGGACGCTCTCACAGGAGATTACGCGAATTCTGGTCGAAGCCGTTCACGGCAAAGGTTTGCCGACGGGCAGCGTTGACCGGCGCGGCAATACCGTCGTGCCGCGCCGCCGCGCCGAAGACCCGGAACCGCGTCGCCGCTCGGAAGATTTGCCGTATATCGCGCCGGAAAGTAAATCGAAAAAGTAAGCTTTGCCGACAGAAATTTTGATGGAGCATTGATTTGACGAAAATCAATGCTCATCGCTTTTTAAAACGCGGTTTGTTAAAATTTCGATTAATGAACGGAAAATTATTTTGGCTTTCAATCGTCGCCGTCGCGGTCAGTTTCGCGGGCGGTTTTTTGGTGGCGAACGCCCTTAACCGCAATGAAATAAACGGACTTCGCGCCGAAACCGGGCGTTTGACCGATGCCGCCGCCGAAGCCAAGCGAAATCAATCGGATTCGACTCTGAGCGGCGAAGAAGTGCGTGACCGAATCGCCGAAGCCGACAAAAATCCGAATGATGCGGCGTTTCAAAAAAATCTGGGTTTGGCTTTATATCGCTACGCGGCGATGAAGCAGGACGCGGAGACGCTCGCCGAAGTCGGGCGGCTTCTGACCCGCGCTAACGAAAATAATCCGAAAGATTATGAGGTTATCGTCACGCTCGGCAACATTTATTTCGACCTCGGTTTTTACAAAAAAGACGACGCGCAGTTTGAAAAGGCGCGGGGATTTTATCAGAAGGCTCTGGAACAAAAACCGTTCGACGTTGATGTGCGAACCGATTTCGGACTGACTTATTTTTTAATTCAACCGCCGGAATACGAAAAAGCCATCGCCGAATTTCAAAAATCTCTGCAAAAAAATCCGCAGCACGAAAAAACATTACAGGTGATGGCGCAAACTCTGCTGGCTCAAAACAAAGTCACCGAAGCCGAAAAATACGTCGTGCGTTTAAGGGCAGCCAACGCCGACAATCAATATCTGGCGCAGATGGAAACTCAAATCGCCAGTATCAAGAATAACTCGCAAAACTAATGAAGTGGATAATTATTATCGGTTTGCTGCTCGTGGTGCTGATGCTGATCGCCAGCCGCTACCGCAAACAAATTCAAATGGCGTTATACGTTTTCCGAATGTTTCGGAAAATGCGTCAGATGAATAAAACCGGGGAAAAGCAGATTAACGCGGCGGCGAATTCGATTGAAACGAATCTGGTTAATTGCGCCAAGTGCGGAACCTGGATTCCGCAGAACAAGGCGGTAGAACTTCGTTCAGGCGTGTTTTACTGTTCGGCAAGCTGTTTGGAAACAACCGCCAAAGTGTAATCTCGAAATCAGAACCGGGCGCATCGCTGATTCGCAGAGGCTTCCTGCTCTGAAGTTAATCGGGCGGCGAAGTTCGAGACATTTTTCGATTGAAATGATGTGTTTTTCCTGTTTTCGGTGCGTTAGTTGATGACAAAATAAATTTGTCAAAATCTAAAAAGGAGAATAAGTTATGTCAATTGAAAAAAACATCGAAAATAAACAGGACGCGATCAACGCGGAACGTGCGGCTTCGGCTACTGGAAATTCGGACATCGCCAACAGTTTGCAGGTCAAAGCGACGGCGGCGGTTTACGGCGGCACGACCGAATGGAACAACTATATGCAGGAATTTGCCATTACACCCGAAGAGATGGGAAGATTGCAGCCCGGAGCCGGCGATTTGCCGAGTTCGGAGCGAAATCTGGCGCGGACTTATCTGCTCGGCAACGGCATCTGCGGTCCGGCTTCGACCGGCGGAGTCGAATTGAGTTTCACCGTCGGAAATAAGCTGGATTTCTAAAAATTAGATTGCCGAGGAGCCGTCAATAACCTGCATTCAGCCGGATTTAATCGTCATCTATCTTTGAATTCGGCTGAATTTTTCGGTCGCGCCTGGCGAAAATTGCTCGACGTTCACCTGCCGTTTTTTGAGAAAAATTCGATTTGGCGATACAGCCGTGCGCGGGCGGCGGACGAGCCGGAACAAGTCTGGAAAATTCACGTTTCGGCGACGATTTTAACCGCCGTCGAAGTGTTGGAAACCGTCGCGCCGTTTCTGGAAAGCCGCCGGGCGTTTTATAAAGCTCCGATTTCGCTCGAAGAGTTAAAGAAATTAAACGCGGGCATTTCTTACGGCTACACGCAAATCGGCAAATTTATCACGGTTTACCCGCCGAGCGATGAGCAATCGGTTGATTTAGCCGCAGAACTGCACCGTTTGACGTGCAAAATTCCGTCGCCGACGATTCCTTTTGAATCGAAATTCAAAGCGGGCAGTTCCGTTTATTATCGTTACGGAGCGTTTATCCTCAACAAGTTAAAAACGGCGAACGGCGGCATCGTGGCGGCGATCCGTGACGGGAACGGCGATTGGGTTCCCGATTTGCGAGATGTCGGCGCGGCGCATCCGGCGTGGGCGTGGAATCCGTTTCCGGTCGCGGAAAAAGACGCGGCGGCGGACGAATCCCTGCTCAAAAAGAATTTCAGAATACTTCGCGCCCTGGCGCAACGCGGCAAAGGCGGCGTTTATCAGGCGTTGGACTTGAGCGGTTCGTTCCCGCGTTCGTGTCTGCTCAAGGAAGGTCGCCGGAGCGGGGAAGTCGAGTGGGACGGACGCGACGGTTTTTGGCGGGTCAAACACGAAGCGACGCTGCTGCGTCTCCGGCGAACCGCCGAAATCAACGTCCCGCAGATTTATTCGGCGTTTGAAGCGGAAAATAATTGTTACCTGGCAACCGAATTCATCGAAGGCGCGAATCTTCACGATTACCTGAGAAAAAGAAAACGGCGGCTTAAAATATCGCAGGCAATCGAATTCGCCGTGCAGTTGGCGGAAATTATCCGCCGCCTTCACGCCGCCGGCTGGCTCTGGCGCGACTGCAAACCGGCGAATTTAATTGTTGCCGAAAACGGCGAACTGCGCCCGCTCGATTTTGAAGGCGCGTGTTTGACTTCCGCGCCGGACTCGGTTTCCTGGAATACTTTAACGGTCAAATCCGCCGACCGGCGCGAAGAACTGCGTAACCAAACAACGGCAACGGTTGATTTATACGCTTTGGGCGCGATAATTTACCTGCTCTTTGAAGGCGAATTGCCGCCTGCCGCCCGTGATGAAGCCCCGGCGATGTCGAGAAGAAATGTTCCGCCGACGATAAAAAAATTGGTTTTGAAATTGCTGAATCCGCCAACCGCGAAGGCTTTGAATGCCGAATCAGTCGCATTGAAATTGAAAAAATTACAGCGCGAACAGCAAGCCGGACGAATCTGAATGCTTCGCAATTTAAGCAGGTGAGCAAAATGTTATAGAAGTTTTGCTCACCTGCTTAAGTTCGTAAAAGTTCGCGTCCTCGTCCAGAGTCCAAACTTTAGTTTGGACTCTGGACGAGGACGCGAACTTCGATCGTCAAAAACTCGGATTACAAAGAATTACAGTCAATCGTTAAAATTCATTTGCCGCAGCAGATTTTTTATTCTCGAATCCGAGCGCAAATCATCATAAAGCGGATCAACATTCAAAGCGGAAAATCCGATAAACTTTTCCTGAAAAGCCTTTTCCAAAGACAATACGGACTTCTCCCGGTCGCGCCAGCCGATATAAATCAAGGCTTTTTCGTGAGTCGGAACGTAGTCGTCAACGCCTTCCAGTTTTTCCAATTCGTCCAGCTTCGCCAGAGCCTCCGCCTTTTTGCCGACGACTCCGTCCGCGTAGCCGAGCGCGGCGGCGAAAGCCTTTTTATCCGAAGCGTATAACTCTTCAAAAATCCTGAGCGCGGCGGCGTGTTTTTCTGCGGACGGCTGCTGCAAATAGACAAATCCCAAAATTGATCTGGCGGAATTGTTGTTCGGGTTTTCATTGATCGCTCCGGTCAGATATTTTTCCGCTTCGTCGAAGCGTCGGGCGTAATACAAAACGCGCCCGACGTTGTAATCCATTGACGGCGTAAACGGAGCGAGTTCTTTCGCTTTTAAACTCATATTCAAGGCTTCGTCAAAGCGACCGGAAACGGCGAGAAAGTCCGAATACCAGTAATAAGTCTGCGCGCCGTCGGGATCGAGTTCTATTGCCCGCCGGTATTCCTTTTCGGCTGAAGCCAATTAAAATCGTATTTGTGGTAAATCGCACCGAGCGCGGTGTGCGGTTCGCAGAGATTTTCGTCAAGCGCAATCGCTTTTTCGGCGTAAAATCGCGCCAGCGGAATCGCCTCGTTCGGGTTCATCGCCTTAAAATTAATCGAGGGACGAACGATGTAAATATAAGCCAAACCGGAATAGGCAAGCGCGTAATTCGGATCAGTTGACTTCGCCCGGTTAAACGAATCAATCGCTTTTTTGATGTTGTTCTGGTCTCGCTGCTTCCAAAAATCCAAACCCTGCAAATAGTATTTATACGCTTCGGGATTTTGCGTATTGTGAAACTTACGCGCCGGTTGATCGCCGGCGATTAAAGACGATTGCAGTCTGGAGATGACTTTTTTCGTGATGTCGTCCTGAATCAAGAGCATCTCGGAATCGTTCAGCGGAACGCTTTCGCTCCACAGTTGGCTTCCGTCGGCGATATTGAGCAGTTTCGTTTCGAGCAGCAATTGATTGTTCCGCTCGATTATGCTGCCGGTCAAAACCGCGTCAACCTGCAAATTTCGTCCGATTTCAACCGGATTGCGGGTGTCTGATTGATAATCGGCGACCTGCGTGAACGGGCGCACGCTGATGTTCGACGAGTCGGAAGGTTTTTGAATCAGGGTTTCCGCCATTCCGCTCAGGAAATCGTTTTTGGAATCCGCGCTCAAATTGATAAACGGCAGCACGGCGAGCGTGCGCGGAGTGATCGCTTGCCGGTAAACGAATGCTCCGATAGTCAAAAAAACCAATAATATAAAAACCGCCGCCAGTGCGCGGGCGCGCAGCGCGGACTTCGATACGGAAGGCTGGAGTTTTTGTAAAAGCTGAAATTCCGCCATCAAGTCGCCGACCGACTGGTATCTTTTCCCCTTGTCCTTTTCGAGACGTTTTCTGATGACGCGGTTAAAAACTGCCGCATCACCGTTTTTGAGTCCGGTCACGGGTTTGACCGAAGCGTTCAGAACAGCGGAGATGGTTTCGGCATCGCTCGGCTGCAAAAACGGGTTTCTGCCGGCGATCAATTCGTAAAAAACCGTGCCGAGACTGAAAATATCGCTGCGGAAATCGAGATTTTCGCCGCGCAGTTGTTCCGGCGACATATAGGCGATGGTTCCGACGATGGCGTTGGTCTGCGTCATCAAACTCGGACGATTGAACGTCTTTCCGGCGGGCTGTTTTTTGATGACTTTGGCTAATCCGAAATCCAAGACTTTCACCTGACCGTTCGGTGTCAGCATAATGTTTCCGGCTTTTATATCGCGGTGAATAATGCCGTTCGAGTGCGCCGCCGACAGTGCCGCGATGATTTGCTGCGCGATGTCAACGTATTGATTCTCTTCGATTAAGCGGTGCCGAATCAACTCGGAGAGAGTTTTGCCTTCGATATACTGCATCACGATAAAACTGTGTTCGCCGATTTCCTTGACATCGTAAACCGGGCAGATATTCGGATGGTCAACCATCGAAACGGCTTGCGCTTCGCGGAAAAGCTGCCGTTTCGCCCAGGCATCGTCAACCAGCGAATTGGAAAGGAATTTGAGCGCGACTTTTCGATTGAGCGGCATCTGTTCGGCTAAATAAACTTCGCCCATTCCGCCGCTGCCGAGTTTTTCGAGGATTTTATACGAGCCGATTTCCTGTCCGGTCAGAGAAGTATCGAGGCTGTTTTCGAGAACCTTCATTCCCAAATCGAAAGCCGGCTCCGCCAGAAAATCGCCGCGCTCTTCAAAAGATGAAATCAAGGATTCGACTTCGGCGCGCAACCGCTCGTTTTCGCCGCCGACTTGCGACAGATATTCCGCCCGCACATCTCCCTGCAGAGTGATGGCGAAGTGAAAAATATCTTCGGTTTGCTGCCATTTAGCTGCTTCCATTTGTGATTTCACGCCCCAGCCAAGCCCGCGCCATATTCCAGTCACGGATGACGGTGGCGGTGGAAATTCTCAAAACTTCAGCGATTTCTTCGACGCTCAAGCCGCCGAAAAATTTCAGTTCGACGACCCGGCTCTTTCGTTTATCAAACAGCGCGAGCCGTTCCAAGGCATCGTCCAAAGCGATCAATTCGACTGCTTTCGCGTTTGTGACCACCGTCGTCTCCGATAGGGAAACTCTGATGATTCCTTTGCCGCCGCGTTTTTCCCGCTGCCCGTCGCGCAGATGATTCAGCAGAATGCGCCGCATCAATTGGGCGGCGATGCCGAAAAAATGAGCGCGGTTTTTCCAGTCAACCTGATTTTGTTTGATTAAAAGCAGATAAGTTTCGTTGATTAAAGCTGTCGTTTGAAGCGTTTCTCCGGGATGAACTTTTCTCAATTGACGACGCGCCAGATTGTGCAGTTCTCTCTCCACCAGCGGCAGCAGTTTGTCCAGAGCGATTTGGTCGCCGTTGCCCCAATCAACCAGCAAACCCGTAATTTCCGTGGAAGAAATCATATAAATTATTGAACTTGCGGGGTTTACAGCCCGGCAGGCGGCTTTGGGAAAGTTGTCGTTTGAATGAAAAGAAAATAATTTAAGATTAAAATGATTTTCTTTTCATTCAAACGGTGCGTTATAAATTAAAGACCGAACAACCGAAACGTCTCATCTCCCGCCGCCGGCTCAAATTTATCTGAAAAGCAGAAAACTATGAAATCAACAGCATTTATACTCTGAAAACATTAAATTTACAAGACCTTATCCGACCGACAAAAATATATGACCACATTAAAAAATTGGGTGATGGTGATACTGACTTTGATTTTCGTCGTTTTATACGCCGCTGCCCTGCTCGGCTGGCTGAAACCTCTGAGCGACGTTACCTTGGTGACGCGGCTGGAACCGATTATTTTTACGATCATCGGTTATTATTTCGGCAGACTGCCCGCCCAGCAGAACGAGCAGACGCTCAGAGAGGAGATCACGCGGCAAACCGGTAAAGACGATGCCGCGCAGAATTTGCGCGAGCAGACGCGGCAGGAAAGGGAAGTCCTAGAAGAGAAACTGAAAAACGTGCAGACTATTTTGCAGGCGGCGGGCGGCGGGCGTTCGTCCGCTACGCACGGCGAAAAAAGCCCGGCTGCCGGCAGTGAAAACGACCTCGACATTCTGCGGCATTCGCTGAAAACCGCCGTCAGCGTTTTAAATTCATAAACTCGAAAAATAAAAACGGCAATTGATCTGAATTTGGAAAACTCGCCGATCAACCCGGACGACCCGAAATACGCCTTGCTGCTGGCGAATTTGCAGGGCAACGTCCTCAAATCGCACGGGCGCAACCACGCCGCGCATTTATTTTTGACTTTCGCCGCTGACGCGGAAGCGGCTCGCCGCTGGATTGCGGCTTTTGCGGCGCGTTACCTCACCAGTGCTTTTCGACAGCACTATGAATCGAAGAAATCCGGTATCAACGAACTTTCCGGCGGCATTTTCGGCGGTTTCTATTTGAGCGCGGCGGGTTACAGATCACTCGGATTTGTCAATCTGGATGATTTCGTCGAAGACAACCCGATTCCGAACAGCGTCGCCGTTTCATTTAGAGACGGAATGGCTGCCGGATTCGACGAGCTTTCGGATTCGCCCGAAGAATGGGAAACAGCGTTTCGAGACGATCAAATTCACGCGCTCGTGCTTTTGGTGGACGATGACACAGACCGTTTAGAGGACGTGACCGAACGAGTTCGTCAATCGCTGGAAAATACGGCGACCAAAATCGTCGTGCAGAAAGGCAAGGTTTTGCGGGAAAACGGCAAGCCGATTGAGCCATTCGGTTTCCGCGACTGCATCAGCCAGCCGCTTTTTTATCAAAGCGACATCGAGAAGGAACGGGAAAGAGGTTTTGACCGCTGGGACTCGGCAGTACCTTTGAAACTCGTTTTGGTCAGAGATGTTTTAACCGGGGCGGAGGATTCTTTCGGCAGCTACCTGGTTTACCGAAAGCTCAAACAAAACGTCAAAGCGTTTAAGGAAACGGAACGCCGTTTAGCCGGTGCGGAATGTTTGAATCTCGCGGACGACGACCGCGAACGCGCCGGGGCTTTGATCGTCGGACGCTTCAGAAACGGCGTTTCGCTTGAATTGTCGGCACATCAAAACGACGGTGATTTGATTGATTACAACAATTTTAATTACCCCGGCGCGGACGAGCAGCCGACCGCCGCCAAATGTCCGTATCCCGCCCACATCCGCCGGATGACTCCGCGCGGCGAACTCGGTTTGGAAAACGGCAAAGTCAAAGAAGAAGAACTGCGGCATCGAATCGCCCGGCGCGGCATAACTTATGACGACCGGATAAAACCGACGCAGGGCGAACCGGAAACGAATGTCGGACTGCTTTTTATGTGTTTTCAAAGCAGCATTCCGCAACAGTTCGGCTTCGTTCAGGCGCGGTGGGCGAATGCCTCCGGTTTTTTGGGCAAGCCGGAAGTCGGCATCGACCCGATTGTCGGGCAGAACGCGGATTTGCAGGATTTTGAACACCAAAAATTTTATCCGAAATGGGGCGACGACGGCGAGCCGCCCAAATCGTTTGAATTCAAAACCTTCGTCACTTTGAAAGGCGGCGAGTATTTTTTCGCGCCGAGCATTTCTCTTCTACGGACTCTGGACGATTGAATGTTTTGCCGCTTTTTAACTCCGAACGCGAAAAAACTAAGCAGGTCGGGAGAAGTGTGGCGGTATTTTGAAAAGTTCAGCGTAACGCATTTATGCGTGAGAAATCGCCGCGCCGCGCTGACGCTTTCACGGCTGAAGCCGTCACTCTGAACTTTTCAAAATGCCTTAATACTTTTGCTC
>JAYVKL010000057.1:0-26261 GCA_043768465.1 Pyrinomonadaceae bacterium | reverse complement strand
ATTACGCCTTCTTTTTTTTACCGGAAAAGAACAATCGAGCGAATTTTATTCGCGTTCCTTTTTCAAACCTCTGCACTTCCAGTGCAGAGTGGTTTAGTTCACAAAAATTTAACGGCGCGGCGGCACTGGCAAAAACAAAAAATTCTAAATTTTACATTTTTCATTCTAAATTTTTATTCGGTAAAAATGTTTCTATCGAGATGAAATGAAAAATAAAGGAAGAATGTAAAATTCAGAATTTTCGAGTTTTATAAATTCGATTAATTTTTCCGGTCGAGCATTTCCCTGACTTTTCGCGCCAGCACATCCGGCGCAAAGGGCTTCTGGACAAAATCAACTTCCTTCTCCGAAACGCCGTGCCGCATTAAGCGGTCATTCATATAACCCGATGTAAAAAGCGTCCGAATCTGCGGGCGGATTTCGTTCATTTTTTCCGACAACTCGCGCCCGTTCATCTGCGGCATCACGACATCGGTCATCAGCAAATCAATTTGACAATCGGTTTCCTCGCAGATTTTCAGGGCTTCGATGCCGTTTCGCGCTTCGATGACGGTGTAGCCGCAAAGCTCCAAAATGCGGCGCGTCAAATCGCGCACCATTTCTTCGTCTTCGACCAGCAAAATCGTCTCCGTGCCGTAGGGAAATTGTTCGTTGGATTGCTTCGCCTTTCGCGCGCGGTTTTTTTCCTCGACGAACGGCAGATAAACTTTGAATTCCGCGCCCTTGCCGGCTGAACTGTTAACCCAAATATAGCCGCCCGATTGTTTGACGATGCCGTAAACCGTGGACAAACCCAAACCCGTGCCGACCCCGACTTGTTTGGTCGTAAAGAACGGCTCGAAAATTTGCTCGAAAATTTTGTCCTCGATGCCGATGCCGCCGTCAATCACGCTTAACATCACGAAAGTTCCTTTGCGCTGCGGCGCAAATTGGGCGACCGGCTCATTTTCAAACAGGACTTTTTCAGTTTTAACCTTTAACTCGCCGCCCTGCGGCATCGCGTCGCGGGCGTTGACGACGAGATTCATAATCACCTGCGACAATTGTCCGGGATCGGCTTCGACGCTGCTCGATTGCTCGTCGAGCGCGATTTTCAGTTGAATATCTTCGCCGATCAAACGCAGCAAAAGTTCGCTCATATCGGTGATTACATTGTTCAGATCAATCAGTTTCGGCTGTAAAACCTGACGGCGGCTGAAAGCCAGAAGCTGGTGCGTCAAAGCGGCGGAACGCTCGCCTGCTTTTTTGATTTCGATCACTTTTTTCCGCAGCGAATCGTCGTCTTCGCCGAGTTCGCGCAAAATCAAATCGCTGTAACCGTTGATCGCCGTCAGCATATTATTAAAATCGTGCGCGATGCCGCCGGCGAGTCTGCCGACCGATTCGAGTTTCTGCGACTGCCGCAACTGCTCCTCGCTTTTTTGCAGGGCTTCTTCGATGGCTTTACGCGCCGACACGTCAATCGAGATGCCGCGCAGACTGAACGGTTTGCCGTTCTCGTCGTTGATCAAAACCATCTGCGTTTCGACCCAGACGACTTTGCCGCCTTTGGCAATCCAGCGATACTGCTGAATGCCCGTCCCTTTGTTTTCGATGAACGACGAGATTTCCAGTCGGGCGTGTTCGCGGTCTTCCGGGTGCATAATTTCCAGCCAGAAATTCGGCTCGCGCAGCCATTCTTCGACCGTGTAGCTAATCATTTTCTCGACGTAATCGCTGACGAAATTAACGTCCAGGGGCGAATCGCTCGCCTCCAGCCGCGCTTCCCAAACAACACCGGGAATGTTGGCGATAATCGTATTGAGCCGCTGCCGCTGCATTTCGATTTGAGAATTCAGCAGAATGTTTTCGGTGGCGGCGCGTCTGCTTTCGGGACTGCCGCCGACGGTTTCGGGCATGTCGCCGCCTTGCCCGCGTTCGATCAAACGCGCCGCGACCGTCGCCAGCCGCAGCGGGTTAAACGGCAGTTGAAGATATTCGGCGGCGACTCCGAAATTTTTTTCGGCGTTATTCAAAGTCGTTGCCGGCGATGTTCCGAGCCGCAGACGCGGCACGGCTCGCCATTTTTCCCGCGCTTCCGGCGAAAATTTCGCCGCCTCCGAATCGTCTTCGGCAAAAGCGATGATTAAATCGGGAACGACGAAATCCCGCGCCGCGCTTTCGGCTTGATCGGCAATCTGAATTTCATATTCGGCATCGCGCAAAAGAGTTTTCAAAGATTCGGTCTGCTCCGAATCGTCGCCGATAATGAGTATTTTGTTTTTCATAAACCGCTGTTGTTATTGTCGCGTGGAGCGAGTCGGCGGGGAAAACTGCCGGTTACGGGTGAGGAGGTTTTTAGATAATCAGCCGGTGTTCAAAGTTCACGCTCGCGGCGTGTTCTTCTTTCGAGCGAAGCGCGGCGGAAGATTCAAAGTGCGTTCCGCGTTTGGACTCTGAACGAAACCGAAAATTTGATCGCCGAAATTGAGGTTACAAAACTCCGGTTTAATTGTCTTCATCAAGAATCGAATTCATCAAGTGATTTCGCATAATTCTCGCTCGCTTTCAAAAGCCGGAAGCGAGTTTTCGGCGGCGGCAGGGGCGAGGAGCGGCAGATTTTGCTCGTCAAACAGCAGCGAATTGGTCATCGGCGACCCGGCGTTCTCTTCCAAATCCGCTAAATCGGCGATTAAACGTCCCATTATCCGGTGAATCGAAGCCAGTTGCGTCGTCAGACGCTCGTTCGTCTGGATCAAATCATACTGCCGTTTGATGATTTCGTAATGTTCCAGAGCCTTGGCGACGGTTTGCTGTAAATCTTCATTGCTCCAGGGTTTGGAAATAAAACGGTAGATTATCTCGCTGTTGATCGCTTCGGTCAGCACGTTCACGTCCGAGTAACCGGAAATGATAATGCGAATCACGCGCGGGCGCATTTCGGCGGCGAGCTTGAGAAACTCGATGCCGCTCATCTCCGGCATTCGCTGGTCGGAGATAATCAGCGCGACATCGTGCTGTTTGAGCAGTTCCAGGGCTTCCTGCCCGGAAAAAGCGCATAAAACCTGGTATTCGCGGTTAAAGATGCGCTCCAGAAGACGGATGTTGATCGGTTCGTCGTCAACGACGAGTATTTTGTAATTCATAAAGTTCGGTGGTTTTAACTGTAATGCGAATCAGTAGTTGGAATTTCGCTAATCGCTTAAACTCCTTCTCTGCGTTCTTTGCACCTCTGCGTGAAATTATTTCTCACGCAGAGGCGCAGAGGACGCAGAGAAAACCCAGGTTATTTCAACATTTATTTCAACTACTGATTCGCATTGTAATATTTTCAGTTGACTTCAGTCAGGTAATCGCACAATTGATGGTTTTCAATCGGCAGGCGAATGATAAAAGCCGTTCCGCTTTTCACAACGCTTTCGACGGTGATCGTGCCGCGATGCTGCGAAATGATGCCGAATGAAATCGAAAGTCCCAAACCCGTGCCTTCGCCAACCGATTTAGTTGTGAAAAAAGGCTCGAAGATGCGGCTCAGATTTTCCGGCGCGATGCCGTCGCCGGTGTCCCTGATTTCGATGACGGCGAAGGCTTCGTCAACGAAGGTTTTGATTGTCACTCGTCCGCTGCGCGTCCCGACGGCTTGCGCGGCGTTCACCAGAATGTTCAGCCAAACTTGATTTAACTGTCCGGCAAAGGCTTCGACCGGCGGCAGATTCCCGTATTCGCGCACGAGTCTGATATTGCCCGCGCTATAGTATCGGGAGAGCAGTCGGATCGTCGAATCAATGCCTTCGTGAACGTCGGTGCGGGTGATTTCCGCTTCGTCGAGCCGCGAAAAAATTCGCAGATTTTTGACGATTCCGCTAATGCGTTCCGCTCCGTGAGAACAATCGTCAAGCAGCCACGCCAGATTTTTCGACAAATCTTCGTAGCCAATTCGGTCTCTGATGAGTTTCGCGCCGGCGGCGACGGCGGCGGGCAGGGCGGAGTTTTCATAATAATCGGTTAACTCTCGCAACTCTTCGATATATTGTTTGAGAACGTCGAGATTGCCGGAGATAAAACCGACCGGATTGTTGATTTCGTGCGCGATTCCGGCGGCGAGTTGTCCGAGCGAAGCCATTTTTTCGTGATGAATAATCTGCGCCTGAAGGCGTTCGAGTTCGGCTTTGCCGCGCGCGAGCTGCCGATTGCGCGTTTCCAAATCGAGCCGATACCGCTGCGCCTCCATCTTCAGCCGCCGGTGCTGCAAGGCGCGTTCGACCGTAAATTCCAACTCGTTCATATCGCACGGCTTAATCAGATAATCGAACGCTCCGCGCCGCACGGCTTCGAGCGCACTCTGCGGATTATCCACGCCGGAAGCCATAATTATCGCCGTGTCGGGCGAGATCTCCAGCACCCGGTCAACCAGATCAACGCCCGTCAATTCCGGCATCATCAAATCCGTGATAATCAACTCGTAATCGTTATCGGCGATCAATTCCAATGCTTCGGCGACCGACGCGGCGACGGTGCAGAGATAACGGTTTTCCAGACAAAACGAAAACAAATTTCGCACGGATTCTTCGTCGTCAACAATCAGGATTTGTTCGAGCGGCGCGTCATCGGCGAACAGCACGGAGTCCATCAGCAGATTGGTTTTTAAGGAATGACCGGCGATTGGGGAAAATGTCATATAAATTCGGCTTTGGCGGGCGCGGGCGGACTTGCAGTGTCGGTTCGCTCCGGCACTCCGTTTTTATCAAACGCCGTGCCATCTGAAATAATTGCCAAACCTCATCATTTTCGTTTAAAATTGGAAATGAGAAAAAACTTTGGGGCGATTGGCTACACCTTTTTGCCGCACCGCCGCAGTTTTTGCCGTTACCGATGCCTTGTCATCCCGGTTTTCGTGTTTCCGCCGCGTGAGGACTGCCAAAGCATTAAAAACTTCCGATTGAAAATATCCGATTGGTCATAAGTTTCAACCGCCGAAACAGCGGGCAAAAATTATAAAACTCTATGAAAAAGATTTTGTCGGCACTGGTGATTGACGACGATTATCAAGTGCGCGGGTTTTTGAACGAAGTTTTACGCGCCGATACTTGGAAAGTTTACGAAGCGGACAACGCCGAAGCCGCCTTTCGGGTTTTGCAGGAACAGTCTCTGACGCTCGTTTTCTGCGATGTCAACCTCGGCGGCGTGGACGGCTACACGGTTTTGCGCCGCTTCGTTTCCGAACAGCCGGAAGCGCGGTTCGTGATGATGACCGGCTACGAGTCCGCCGCCGGTGCGCTCGAAGCGACGGCGATAGGAGCGTTCGACTATTTAACGAAGCCGTTTTCCGTTGACGACATTCTGAAATTGTCCGCGACGGTTCGAGCGCAATTTATCGGACGTTCTCGACTCTCCGCGCCCGAAAAACCGGCGGGTTATCAGTCAGACATCAACTTAATCGGGCGCAGTCCGGCATTCGTCGAATCAATGAAATTAGTCGGGCGCGTCGCCGCGACTAACCTGCCGGTGCTGATTTCGGGCGCGTCGGGAACCGGCAAAGAAGTCGTCGCCCGCGCCATTCACGGGCGCAGCCATCGTTCGACGGGCGAATTCGTCGCCGTCAACTGCGGCGCGATTCCCGTCGAACTCATCGAATCCGAATTGTTCGGACACGCTCGCGGTGCGTTCACCGGAGCCGACCGCGAACGTCTCGGTTTATGGGAAGAGGCCGACGGCGGCACGATTTTTCTCGACGAAATTACCGAAACCACTCCGCAGTTTCAAGTGAAATTGCTGCGCGTTTTGCAGCAAGGCGAGATTCGGCGGGTCGGTGCCAATCGGACTTTGAAAGTTGACGTGCGGGTAATCGCCGCGACCAATCGCCACATCGAAATCGAGGCGGAAGCAGGGCGTTTCCGGCAGGATTTAATGTATCGTCTGAATGCCGTCACGATCAACCTGCCGCCGCTGCGGGAACGGCGCGAAGACATTCCCCTGCTCGCCGCTTTTTTTGCCGAACGTGCTTTGCCGCCCGGTGCGCCGAAAATAATATTTTCATCCGCCGCTCTGAAAATTCTGGAAAATGCCGCGTGGCAGGGCAACGTCCGCGAGCTGGAAAACGCCGTTCTGCACGCCGTTTCACTCGCCGACCGCGTCGTCTATCCCGAACATCTGCCGCCTCGGATTCAGCAATCGGTTGATCAATCGCCGGCATCGTCCGCGCCGTCCGAACCGGATTTGTCGTCTCCTGAAACTCCCGAAGATTTTCTGCCGCTGGCGGAAATGCAGGCGCGATACGTTGCGCGGATTCTCGCGCACACCGAAGGCAACAAACAGGCGGCGGCGCGTTTGCTGCAAATAGATCGCAAAACTCTATCCAGAATTATCGGGCGCGCGAACAAAGATAAATAACTCACCTTACGCAGGAAAGAAATTTTCACCGCTAAGGACGCTCTGGACGCAAAGGATTTTAAGGATTTTTCAAAATTTCTGAGCGAAAGAATGAATTAAGTTTCAGGCAGTTTTTGTTCGAGTGGATATTTCTTTTATTCCTTTGCGTCCAGAGCGTCCTTGGTGGTGAAAAATCCTAAATCGCGTAAAATGAGCAATGATACTGATTCAAGTTAAATGGTGCGTCAAGTTCTGAGTTCAAACTTTAGTTTGTTCCGCCGCGCTATGCTGGCGGAACACGCTGAAGCGTGAACTCAGAACTTGACGCACTTCTTAAACTGAATTGGTGTAAGCAGAGCCTTTGCCTGGTTTTTACAGCAGCCAATAGCTTCTCCCGGCAGCCAAGCGATTTTCCTTCCCGTTACGGCTGAAATTACCTTGAATCTATTTTCAATAAATTCTCAACGGCTTTAACTCCGTCAACATTTTTAACTGTTTTTACGGCTCGTGCTTCTTGCTTTTTGTTTGAAACAGTTCCTCGCAACGTAATCACGGAATCTTCAACGTCAATCTCAATTGTCGAATCTTTCAATTTGCCGTTTGCCATTAAAGCGGCGCGAGATTTAGTCCAAAGCCATTGATCGTTTAAGCCTTGACCAACAGTGCTTTCCGTTTGTTTAACTTCGCGCGGCGTTTTATTTTTGTTTTGTTCGGCTGAATCGCCGCCGAAAATTTGATTGAGCATCGCGCCCAAACGATAACCGGCGAGCGCGATTTGTTCTTCGGAAATATCGAACGCCATTTTTTTATAATCGTTCGACGGGGTTTCGCCGAATTTCAAAGAAGCCGGATAAACTTTCGTCGAAGCAATCCCGAAACCCTCTTTTTGCCACTCGTCGAATTTGCCGTTTTTCAGACGATTCTGCATTTTCGCCGCCGGATATTTTTTCATAATTTCCTGGGCAATCGGCGGCAGATAATCCGAGTCGCAGGCATCGTTTTGGCGCGGCAGATTGCGCCCGATAATCGAATCCCAAAACCAGTGCAGATTCAGGCGGGCTTCTCCCTTCGCGTCTTTCGGCGAAAGCATAAAAAGGTTGCCGCCCTGATCGCCTTTCGGATCGTCTTTTGTCACGCGCCCGGAATCGTGCAGCGGCTGGTGAATATCGCCGCCGAGATGCAGCACCCACGCCAGCGCAATCGCTTTGTCCGCGTCGTTTGCCGCCGCATCGCGCAAAACTTTATCGAAGACGAACAGTCGTTCGACGGCATTTTCCTGATCCGATTTCAGTTCGGTAACGAGTTCGACTTTCCCGTTATCGTCGCGCCAGAAAGTATCCTGATAATGCCACGTTCCGTGATGATATTTGCCGTTGCGAACCTTAAAATTTTTATCGCGCACGATGTCCGCCCAAGTCGCGGCGATCATAAAAAGCTCGCGCTGTTTGGCGGCGGCGGAACGCGAATCTGACAAATAAAACACGCTCAAATCCGAATCCTCCGGCGCGCTCAAAAGTATCTTGATCGCCCGTTCCCGCGCCGCCGGCAACATTTGTTCCCAGGCGATATACGCCGTCAATTTATGTCCCGTATCGTCCCAAGCCGAGGCGGGCAAAACCAGGGCGAAACTGATAAACATCAAAAATAAAAACTTAACCGACAGATTATTCATTTATTTTCTCCAGAAAATTTGTAGTGATTTTCAGTTTAGTTGAAAGAGGCGTAATATCAGAGCCGGCGGCGGCAGCCGATGGCTTGAGTTTGGAGATTGAGCGATAGTTTCCGGCTGATTTGGATGTGAGTTTTAACTACCGGTTGCCGCCGGTTCTGACAAAACGGTGAATTATCGAAATAATAATCTACCGTGATTTATAAATTTACCCGAAATCTTTAATCTTCGCCGCCGCCACGACTTTTTCCGACTTTGAAACGACCACGCCGCCGGGTTTTTCAACCGTTACGGCAATCGCTCTCGGCTTTTTAACTTCTAACTGCGCGTTGACCGGAACGACTGTTTCGCCCGTTTTACCGACGTTAAAAGTGCCGCCGCTGAGCGGAGTTTTTGCGTCCCGTGCCTCGTCAACAATCCAAAGCTGATAAGTTTCCTGGGCTGCATCATTAACGGGAAGATTAGTGAATCGGGCGTAACCTTTCTGTTGGTCGTTGCTCCAAACCATTTCGCCGACGATTTCTTTTTCGTTCTTCGGATTGGTCAGCGGAATTTTCTTTATATCAGTTGCCGTCGCCAGCACCTGTTGAAGTTTCTGTTCGATTGACAATTCCGGCGGCGGGGTTAAAATCGTCTCCGGCATTTTGGTGATTTCGGGCGTTTTATTCGAGCGCGTCGTCAACAGCGTGATGGCTAAAGCGAGACAGGCAGCCGCCGCAAAAGCCCAGCCGAGCCACTGCCAGGGCGAAATTTTCGTGGTTTCGACGATGTTTCGGACGCTTCCCTTCGCCGGCACACCGGCGTTTGCCCGAACCGGCGGCGTAAAATTTAAAGCCGCCGGCGACTCTTCCGTTTTCTGAAAGTAATCGTCTGCCGCCGCGAAAATTTTCGCCCGCAAATTTGCCGGCAGCTCCTCTTTCACTTCCAGATTAGACAGACCAATCGCCGCCGCCGCCAATTCCAGCGTCACGTCCTGCTCCCAATCAGGAAATTGTTTTTTGAGTCGTTCGACTTCCATCGCTTCGTTTTCGTCCAAACCGAAAACAGTCCGGTCGGCAAATAGTTCAAGCAATTTCACTTTTCGTAAATCGGTCATACTGCTGCCTCCTTCTCAAAGTCCGAATTGCCCAATCCTAAAAATTCTCTGACTTGTAATAAGCCGCGCCGCGCGTGGGTTTTAACCGTGCCGAGCGGCATTTTCAGCGCGTCGGCGATTTCCTGATGAGAGAATCCCTGAACAATCGAAAGATGAAGAATCTGCCGCTGTTCGGGGCGCAGATTTTTCATCGCTGCGGCGGCTTCTTTGGCTTCGACGGAAATTTGTAAATCCAGATTTTTGCTGTTGGAAGGTTCAGTCGTAATATCTTCCAAAGAATCTATATTCGGCTGACGGTTGGCTTTTCGCAGACGGTCAATTAATCGCCGCCGCGCAATCATAGCGACAAAAGTCGTCTCCGAAGCCTGGGCTTCGTCGAATCGCGCCGCATTTTTCCAAATATCAATAAAGATTTCCTGCACCGCGTCCTCGGCTTCGTCCGCGTTCGGCGACATCCGCCGCGCAAGCGACCAAACCAAGCCGCCGTAAGCGTTCAGGCAATCCTGAACGGCTGATTTATCTCCTGCCGCGATGCGTTTTAGAATAATTTGTCCCACAAATTTAACCTGCCCGCCTATAAATTAGCTATCTGCTTCTAAGTTATTCTATTTCAACACATCTCGATAGGTTTTCAAAAGACATTCGTCGTCCGCGCCTGTTTTCACAGACTTAGCATTCAACGCCGAACCGTTCGATTTGTTCCCTTATCTCGTGCTTTTCAAAAATCTCCGGTCACAGACAAACATCTCTTTCCCGACACTGTTCTTATTCGTTTAGTTTTTGGAATCGGATGCAGAAATGCCGAGATTCAGCGGGAACGGAAAAATTTGGAGATGATAAAAATGACGAACAGCGTCAGCGTTACGGCGGCGGAAACCAGACAAAATTGACAGAAAGCCTCGATGACAAAGGCTTGCAGGTAAACGAGCCAAGCGGTGAAAATCGTCATCACGGCGACTTGAACGCCGAACAGAGTCCACGCCGGGCGATTACCGAAAGCTGCCAGAATCGCCAGCGAGAAAGCGGCAAAATAAGCCGCCGCGCCGAAAATCGCCAGCGGGATGCCGGCGATTTCGGCGTAAGAACTCGTCAAAACCTGTTCACAGCCTTCGACGATGCTGCACGGAACTTTTTCGCCCGTGAAATGTTTGATCGTCAGATAAACTGCGTCCGCCAAACCAATTAAAGCGACGACTGCCGCCAGCAGCGGAAGTTTGGCGGCTGCGCCGTTCTGATTATTTAATTGGTCTAGAAGTTCCGCTTCGCTTTTCATTTTATTTTTTGCCGTCGGCGGAATTTCCGGCACTGCTCGAATTGACGACGACGGCTTGATTAGTCGGCTGATTCGGCGCGTTTTGACCGCTCGCCTTTTGCAGTTCGGCATCAATCAATTGACGCAGCGCACTGACTTCGGTTTGTTCGGGCAGAAGTTTCGTGCCGTTCAAAAAAATCGTCGGCGTTCCGTTGATTCCTACTTTGCGTCCGCGTTCGAGGTCGGCATCAACCCGTATTTTAGCGGGCAAACCGACGACATCATTCTGAAATTTGGCTAAATCCAAACCGATTTTCTGCGCGTATTCTTCAAAGATTTTGCGAGCTTCGTTGGAATTCGCCCAGGTTTGCTGGTTTTCAAAAAGCTGTTTCTGCATCGCCCAAAATTTGTCGCTGCCCTGCATTCCGGCAGCCTCCGCCGCGACCGCCGATTCGTAGGCGTTTTTGTGCATTTGCGTCAACGGAAAGTTGCGGTAGATAAATTTTATGCGGCTGCCGAAAAGCCCGGTGATTTCCTTCATTTTCGGATGCTGAACGGCGCACGTCGGACATTGATAATCGGCAAATTCCTCGACCGTCACCGTCGCCGTCGGCGAGCCGAGCGTATTCGGCGGCTGCGCTCCGGGCGGCGCGTTTCGATAAGCCTGGCGGTCGGCTTCCTGCTGGTCAACCGCGTTTTTAGAGACGGAACCGTTCGTATTGGATTTGACGGTTGATTTCGCCGTCGAACTCGAATAAAACCACCAGCCGCCGGCGATTGCGGCAAACAAAACCATTCCGATAATAATCAAAGGCGCACTCGCGCCGCCGTTATTTGCCTTATTTTTTGCTTCGTTGTTCATATTTTGTGAATCGTGAACCGTTTGTCAAACACTGTTTCAGAATTGGAAGTGACGCGGTTGGATGATCGGGTCAGAACCGGATGCCGACGCTCTCGAAGATTCCGGTTCTGACCTGACGAGACCTTTTTTCGACCGGCTGACTTGTCAGAATATAGCATTCGCCAAATCATTAAGCTATTTTCAACGGCTTGCGTCCCGTCCGACGTTCCTCCAAAACTTCAATGGTTTCCTTCACCTTTTGATAAATTCCGTCCGCATCCAAGCCGTATTTCGCCAGCAGTAGTTTCGGGTCGCCGTGCGTAATAATTCGGTCGGGTATGCCCATTCGGACGACTTTCACCTTATCGAGCAGATTGTTTTCTTCGAGCAGTTCGAGAACCGCCGAACCGAAACCGCCCGCCAGATACGACTCTTCGATCGTGATGATAAAACGCTTAGTTTGCGCCAGTGCCAGAATCAATTCCGTGTCGAGCGGTTTGACGAAACGAGCGTTGATAACGGTTGCTTCGATGCCGTCTTTCGCCAGATTTTTCGCCGCTTCCATCGCCGGATAAACCATCGAACCGAGCGCGATAATCGCCGCGTCCCCTGCCGCGTCGCGCAGTATTTCGGCTTTACCGATTTCCATCGTTTTCGGCTTTGGCGAAATATCAACGCCGAAACCGTTGCCGCGCGGATAGCGAATCGCCGCCGCGCCCGGATGTTCAATCGAAGTCAAAAGCATATCGCGCAACTCGGCTTCGTCCTTCGGAGCCATCAAAATTATATTCGGATAGCCGCGCAAATATGAAATATCGAGCAGTCCGTGATGCGTCGGACCGTCCGCTCCGACGATTCCGGCGCGATCCATCGCAAATGTAACATTCAAATCCTGTAAACAGACATCGTGAATAATCTGGTCAAAAGCGCGTTGCAGAAACGTCGAATAAATCGCGGCGACCGGCTTCAAACCTTCACACGCCATTCCCGCGCAGAACGTGACGGCGTGCTGTTCGGCGATGCCGACATCGAAGGCGCGTTTCGGGAATTTGTCCAGAACGATGTCCATTCCGGTTCCGTCCGGCATCGCGGCGGTCAGCGCGACGATTTTGTCGTCCCGTTCCATCAGTTCGCACATCGTTTCGCCGAAAATCTGCGTGTAGGTTTTCGCGGCGACTTTGTTCGATTTATATGCCAAGCCGGTTTTAATATCGAATGGTCCGGTGGCGTGATAAGCGTAATAATTTTTTTCCGGGTTCGGAAAACCTTTGCCCTTTGTCGTCAAAGCGTGGACGATCACCGGACCATCATCAATCTTTTTCGCTTCTTCGAGCGCGGCGACGAGCATTTCGACGTTATGCCCGTCAACGTAGCCGATGTATCGGAAGCCTAATTCGTTGACGAGTGCGCCCGGCAGAACCGCCGCCGCAATCGCGTCTTTGACGGTTTTCGCCGCTCTTCGCAGACGCTCGCCGAAATGCGGAACGCTTTCCAGAGTGTCGCCGATGTCTTCTTTTAATTGCTGGTAACTCTGTGCGCCTTTGATGCGATTCAAATATCTCGCCAGACCGCCGACCGCCGGAGCGATGGACATTTCGTTGTCGTTCAATAAAACGATCATCCGCGATTTCAGATGTCCGGCTTGATTGATTGCCTCCATCGCCATTCCGCCCGCCAAACTCGAATCGCCGATTAAAGCGCAAACGTGAAAATCGTCTTTGCCGGTATCGCGGGCAACCGCCATTCCGAGCGCGGCGGACAAGGACGTCGAAGCGTGTCCCGCGCCGAAAGTGTCGTATTCCGATTCGTCGCGGCGCAGAAATCCCGACAATCCGCCGTATTGTTTGATCGTGTGCAGTTGATCGCGTCTGCCGGTTAAAATTTTATGCGCGTAAGCCTGGTGTCCGACATCCCAGACCAAACGGTCTTTCGGCGTATCGAAGGCGTAGTGCATTGCGACCGCTAATTCGACCGCGCCCAAACTCGCGCCCGTATGCCCGCCGACGCGCGAAGTCGTCTCCAAGATAAACTGCCGCACTTCGTCGGCGACTTCCTGCAAATCTTCCACGCGCAACTGCCGCAAGTCTTTCGGCGAATCTATTTCCGATAAAAATCTCATTTAATTTTACTCGATTCTTTTACACCCAAACTTCGCATTTTACTTGGGCGTGAATAAATGTTCAATGTCGAAAGTCTTTCAATGGAAAATAAACGATGCGATACTTTACAATTCTTTACGCGCCGATTGGAAAATCTTTCGACTTTCATCAGATTCAGCGCGTCAAAGAAGGCGAACAGCGCGAGCTAAGCAGGTGAGCAAAAGTATTAAGGCATTTTGAAAGGGTCAGAGTGACGGCTTCAGCCGTGAAAGCGTCGGCGCGGCGATTTCTCACGCATTAATGCGTTACTCTGAACTTTTCAAAATACCGCCACACTTCTCCCGACCTGTTTAATTCTGATGAAAATCTAAAAATAGAGGTAAAACTATGAAGTCATTAAAACAAAAATTTATTTCGACTGCGACATTGGCGATTGCCGTCGGAGCGTTCGGCACATTCGCGTCGGCGCAGGAAACACCGACGACGCAGAGCGGTTCGACACCGAAACCGGAAAGAGTCGAACGCGGCGGCGAACGCGGATTCGGCAGAGGCGAAGGAATGGGCGTCGGCAACCACGACGGCGGCGACCGGATGTTAAGGCATTCGCTCGAACAATTAAATTTAACCGACACGCAGAAAGCGCAGGTTAAAACCATTTTTGAAAATCACCGAACCGAGAACCAGCCGCAAATGGAAGAAATGCGCGGTTTGGCGATGAAGAAACGCGACGGCGTAATCACCGCCGACGAAGAAACTCGCTTTAAAGAACTCCGCACTCAAATGAAAGCGGCGGGCGACCGGCTGCGCGATTCGATTTCGGCGGTTTTGACGACTGAACAACGCGCTCAACTCGATAAGATGAAAGAAGAAATGCGCGATAAGATGAAGGAACACCGGCAGAATCGGCAGAACCGGTCGAATCAAACGCCGCCGCCGACATCGGACAACTAGATTTGTTCGGCGTTCAGAGTCCGAACGGCGTTCCACCGTTCGGACTCTGAACGCCGCTCTGAAAATGCAGAAATTTTCTGCGTTTTTTTCAATTAGTTTTCACAACTTAACCGCGAGTCTTCGCATCAAAAAAATCGTTCGCATTTACAATTCAGGAAAGGTTAAAATATACATCAATCATTTAGACACGAGGAAGTTTTAGGAGGCTTTAAGATGCGTAGAGATTCGATTCGCAAATTCGGTTCGATGTTTGTAACCGGCGCGATTTTGTTCGGCACCGTTAGTTTTTATCCACTGAGTGCGGCGGCGCAGACGACCGCCGCCACCAGGCAGGACGACAAAAAAGACAAGAAAAGTAAAAAAGATAAAAAGCAGGAAGCGGCGAGCAGTTCGACGGCGCAGATGCAGACTCCCCAAACGCCCAATCCGAAAGGTCCGCTTTCGCCTAAAGAAGACCCGAACCAGATTGGCAAACGCAAAATCAACGACGGCGCGGACAAATTTTTCGGCTGGCTCGGCGGCTCGAAAGAAAAGGAAATCGCCATCGGCAGACAGATCGCAACGGAAGTCGAACAGCAGGCTAAATTAGTCGAAGACCCGATTGTAACCGAATATATTAACCGCATCGGTCAAAATATCGTGCTTCATTCGGACGCGAAAGTTCCGTTTACGATTAAGGTTATTGACACCGACGAAGTGAATGCGTTCGCGCTGCCCGGCGGTTTTTTCTACGTCAATAAAGGCTTGATTCTCGCCGCCGATAACGAAGCCGAACTCGCCGGCGTGATGGCGCACGAAATCGCCCACGTCTGCGCCCGCCACGCGATGGAAAATCAGGGCAAAGCGACGGCTCTTAATTACGGAATGCTCGCCACCATCATTTTCGGCGGACCGATTGCCAGCACGATTATCCAGAACGGCGGCGGCATTCTGGGCGGTCTGGCGATGATGAAGTTTTCACGCGGTGCCGAAACCGAAGCCGATAATCTGGGCGTTCAGTATCTTTACGCTTCCGGCTATGACCCGACGGCGATGTCCGCGATGTTTGAAAAGCTCGCGTCGCAGAACCGGAAAAAGCCCGGCGCGGTCGCCAAACTTTTCTCGTCGCATCCGCAGTCGCTCGACCGCCGCGATACGAGCCTTTTTCTCGTGGCGCGTTTTCCCGAAAAGGAAGAATACGTCATCAGCACTTCGGAATTTCAGCGCGTCAAGGCGCATCTGCTCAGATTGTCGAACGTCAAAGCCGGTGTCACCGGCGATATTGACGATATTGACACGGGCAAGCCGACTTTGAAACGTCGTCAACCCGAACCCGATGCGACCGCTCCCGACGCAGGCGGCAGCTCGAGCAGCAGTTCTAAAGACGCGCCGCCGAAATTGAAAAAGCGCGGCGACGAACCGACTCCGAATCCTTCGCCGAGTCCTGAAAAATAGTTTTCGACTCGCCATAAAAAAACGCCTGACCGTGATAGTCAGGCGTTTTTTTTATGGCGAGCCGGTTCGATAAATTTCTAAAACTGATTATCTTCAAACAAAAGAATGCTATTTTAATAAAATCCCCTGAATCCCAATCGGCAAGCTGTAAACCGTTTCACCCGTGGCGGCGACGAGTTCGCCTTTGCGCGTAAAACAGAGTCCGACGATGTTCATTCCGGCGACGAAAAGTTCCGCTTCTCTACCGGTTTTGGAAATCTTGACGATTCCGTGTCTGCCGTGCAGACAGGCGGCGACGTAGAGATTGCCGTCGCGGTCGAAGGCGATTCCCTGCGGTCTGCCCAGACCGCGATAGAAAATTTCGTCCAAACCCGCTTTGTCAACGCGGTAAATCGCGTCGAAACTCGCTAAACCGGGCGCGGCGACGTAAAGTTTTTCGTCTGCTCCGAACGCTAAATGATAAGCGGAAACCGACGGTTCCAGCACCGCGAACGATTCGGGATTGCCGAAATTCGGGACGCGGTAAATCGTGCCGCTCCGGTCGCCGACGAACATCGCGTCGTTTTTGTCGAACGCGATGCCGGTCGCCACTCCCAAATTTGAAGCGTAAGGAACCACTTCATCGTCCTGATTGACGCGGCACACTTCGCCGTCCGCCCGCGCCGTCACATATAATCCGCCCGCCTGATCGAAAGCGATGCCCGTCGGGTTAAGGACTTCGGCGGGCATTTCGTTTAAGAATCCGCTGGTTTCCAACCGAAAAAGCGTGACGGGAAGTTGTTGTCCGCGCGAGCCGGAGCGCGTTAAAATCAGCGCGTCGTCTTTCGGGTCAACCGCCGGGTTAGCGACGATGTGGAGATCGCCCGCTAATTTTTCGCCGACGACGACGGTTTTCGTTTCGCTGCGGTCGCTGCCGCTTTCGAGATAAACCTCGACTTCCGCCGTGTCGAAATTGTCGGGAACGATGACCAGCAGGCGATTCGCCGACGCGCCGACGATGCGCGCCGCTTTGCCGTCAAAGTAACAGCCGTATTCGCCGACCGCGCCCAACTCGAAATTTTCGCAATTGATAATAATTTCGCCGCCCGGAATGGCATAAGCCGGACTGATGGAAATAATTCTACCTGCTTTGTTCATTTTGTTGCTCCAATCTAAAACTTCGATTTTACGATGCCGCAGCGGGCGTGTCTAATAGCCTCGCCGAATAGCGGATAAGAACGCCGTCGCGCAAGGCTTTCGGCGTTAAAAAATAATTTGCGTTTCGTTCGGCGGCTGAAAAGGATTTTCGTCCTGAAATAATGTTATCTGACGAAACTCACGCGCCAGATTTTATTCGCGCCGTCGTCGGCGATCAGCAGCGAGCCGTCGGAATTGATTAGCAATCCGACGGGTCTGCCCCAAACTTCCCGCGAGTTTTCGCTCGGCAGCCAGCCGGTAACGAAATCTTCGTAACCGTTGTTGACGAGTTTTCCGTTCTCGAAATTAACGCGGATGATTTTATAACCCGTCAACTTCTCCCGGTTCCAACTGCCGTGCAGCGCGACGAACGCATCGCCCTGATATTCTTTCGGAAACATATTTCCGTTGTAAAATTGTATGCCGAGCGCGGCGGAATGCGATGTCAACAAAACGTCCGGCACAATCGCTTTTTTAACGAGTTCGGGGTTTTCACCTTTGCGGCGCGGCTCTTCGTTTTGTCCGATGTAGGAAAACGGAAAGCCGTAAAATCCGCTGTCTTTCACGCCCGTCACATAATCGGGAACCAAATCGTCGCCGAGTCCGTCGCGTTCGTTAACCGCCGTCCAAAGCTGCCCGTTCGCCGGATTCCACGCCAAACCTATCGGATTTCGCAAGCCCGAAGCGTATAACCGGTAGCCTGTTCCGTCCGGGTTATATTCGGAGATTCCGGCGCGGCGTTCGTCTTTCTCCACGTCAACATTGCCGGACGAGCCGATGGAAACGTAGAGTTTACTGCCGTCGGGCGAAAATAAAATGTTCCGCGTCCAATGTTGATTGTAGCCGCCTTCGGTCAGTTTAATCATTTTTTCGGCATCGCCCGCCGCCTTCGTCTGACCGGATTTGTATTTGAACCGCACGACCGAATCGGTGTTGGCGACGTAAAAATAATCGCCGTTAAAAGCCATTCCGAACGGCTGGTTGAGATTGTCGGCAAAGGTGAATCGTTCGTCCGCTGCGCCGTCTTTATTTTTATCGCGCAGAATAATTATCGAATTGGCGCGTGAATCGGCGACGAAAACGTCGCCGTTCGGCGCGAGCGTCAGCCAGCGCGGATTCTCGAAATTGCCTTCGGCAAAGACGTTGATTTTGAAGCCTTTCGGCAAATTCAATTTCGCGTTCTTCGGCTGTTCGACGACCTCGGAACTGCGCTCGGCACTGTCCGAAGCATACGGTTTCGGCAAATCGCGGGCGTTGATTTGATAGGTTTGCGGCTGGTCGAAATTAACGATTTTCGGCAGCGTCGTGCTTTCGCTCGATGCCGATTTCGTTTGACAAACTGCCGTTAAAAGCGAAAATTGCAAAACTGCGATCACGGCACAATAAATTTTAATTTGATTCATTTTCATTTATACTTCCCTTGTTCAAAATGTCTGAAATTCTATCGCTCAATTTCCGAAACGTAAACTCGTCCGTCTCCGAAACCGCCCGCGTCGGAAACCTGGGCGAAGAATTAGCGTGTCGTTTTCTGATGAAAAACCGCTGCCGTCTCGTTGTCGCAAACTTTAAGGTTCCGATTGGCAGAAACTCAGTCGGCGCACAGATAACGGGCGAAATCGATGTTATCGCGCTCGACGAAAACGACGTTTTATGTTTCGTCGAAGTCAAAACGCGCACGTCCGACCAATTCGCCGCGCCCGTCGCCGCCGTTGATTTGCGAAAGCAGCGGCAGATTATTCGCACGGCGCGAATGTATCGGAAAATTTTCGGCTTAACGAATATCAAGTATCGCTACGATGTCATCAGCATCGTTCTGGGCAAAGAAGACAAACCGAAAATCGAACATTTCATCAACTTTTGGAACGAAGCCAAGTTTCGCAAAAGGTCTTGGGCGAACGATTTTTAAGCGCGTTCGGAATCTTCATTCAGCGTCTTCGTTCAGAGTCCAAACTGCGGAACGCCGTTTGTTTCCGCCGCGCTCCGCTCTGCGGAGCAAACAAACTGAAGTTTGCTGGACACTGAACGAAAAGCAAATCATTGAAGACTTGCGAATGCCGAAGTCATACCATTCTGAAACATTTAGTTATCCGATGCCGTAACCTGTCCCAAATCCCAAGTTCAAAAGAGGAGAAAAATTTATGTTCGAGCGAATTCTGATTTTTACATTTCTAATCGCATCTTTTACATTTCTTAATATGGAAATAGCAGCCCAGATGCCGCCGCTGGTTGATCGCGAATTATTTTTCGGCAACCCGGAAATCGGCGGCGCGCAAATCTCGCCCGACGGCAAATACATCGCTTTTATCAAACCTCTGAACGATGTCCGAAACGTCTGGGTCAAAGGCGTGAACGAATCTTTCGATAAAGCAAAACCGCTGACCAATGAGGGAAAACGACCGGTCGGCGGCTTTTTCTGGAGTTGGAACAACCAGATTTTGTTCGTCAAAGACAACGCCGGCGACGAGAATTTTAATGTTTATACCGTTAATCCGCAGGACGCGGCGAGCGATGTTCCGCCGGCGAAAAATCTGACGAACGCCGCCAAAGTCCAGACGCAGATTTACAGTGTCCCGAAAACCGAGCCGGATTATATTTACATCGGCATCAACGACCGCGACGCGGCTTGGCACGATTTATACAAAGTGAAAATCTCGACCGGCGAGAAAACCCTGCTGCGTAAAAACACCGACCGTTTGACGGATTGGGTTTTCGACAACAAAGATAAACTGCGCCTGGCGACTCGCTCCGCCGCCGACGGCAGCACGGAAATCCTGAAAGTTGACGGCGATAAATTCACGCAAATTTATTCGTGCGGTGTTTTTGAAAATTGTGCGCCCGTGCGTTTTCACAAAGACGACCAACGGGTTTATCTGGAGACGAACAAAGGCGTTCCCGACTTGGTGCGGCTCGTTTTGTTCGATCCCGAAACGCAGAAAGAAACGACGGTGGAAAGCGATCCGCTGAAAAAGGTTGATTTCGGCAGTGCCGTTTTTTCGGAGTTGACCGGCGAGTTAATCGTGACGAGTTACAACGACGAAAAGACGCGGCGTTACTGGAAAGACAAAGTTTTTGAAGCCGATTACAAATTTTTGCAGTCGAAACTGCCGAACGCGGAAATCGGTTTGGGCAGTTCGACCAAAGACGAAAATCTTTGGATCATCAACGCTTACAGCGACACCGAACCCGGCACGACTTACCTTTTCGACCGGAAAGCGAAAAAGTTAACCAAACAATATACGACGCGCGAAAATCTGCCACGCAGTGCGCTTTCGCCGATGAAACCGATTCGCTATAAATCGTCGGACGGCTTGGAGATTCCGGCATATCTGACTTTGCCGAAAGGTGCGGGCGTAAAAAATCTGCCGCTGCTGGTGATTCCGCACGGCGGACCGTGGGCGCGTGATTCTTGGGGATTTAACTCGCTGGCGCAGTTTTTCGCCAATCGCGGCTACGCCGTTTTGTCGCCGAACTTTCGCGGCTCGACTGGCTACGGCAAAAAATTTATTGATGCCGGAAACAACCAATGGGGCGATAAAATGCAGGACGATTTGACGTGGGGCGTGAAATATCTGGTTGCGACCGGCATCGCCGATCCGAAGCGCGTCGGAATTCTCGGCGGCAGCTACGGCGGTTACGCGACACTGGCGGGCGTCACTTACACGCCGGATTTATACGCGGCGGCGGTGGCGATTGTCGCGCCGTCGAATTTGAATACTTTGCTCGGCTCGATTCCGCCGTATTGGGAGCAGATTCGACAGGTTTTCTACAAGCGAATGGGCGACCCGAACACGCCCGAAGGCAAAGCCCAACTCAAACGCCAATCGCCGCTCAACCACATTGATAAAGTCAAAACGCCGCTGATGATCGTGCAGGGCGCGAACGATCCGCGTGTGAAAAAGACCGAAGCCGACCAAATCGTCATCGCGCTCCGAGACCGCAATTATCCGGTTCAATATCTTCTGGCGGATGATGAAGGACACGGTTTTCAGCGTCCGGTCAACAATATGGCGTTGTTCGCCGAAGCCGAAAAGTTTCTGGCGCAGTACTTAAAAGGACGGTATCAGGAAACGATGACGGACGCTGTGAAAAAGCGTCTGAAGGAAATCACGGTTGACCCGAAAACCGTCGTGATGCCGAAGAAAGTCAGCGTCAACGCCGCGCCCAATATCAACGTCGGCGGCGAAGGATAAATAATTTTTTATCGAATACGTTCGGTGCAAAGCAAACGAGCCGACGTTTTGCCTTGCACCGAGACTGAACTGTCGCGGAGGCTGCTTGCTCTTTGAATTTGAGCCGCCTCAGTTTCCGATGCTGTAATTTTCTCGCAATGACACAACCGCAGGCCACCGCCGAATTTTTCTACACCGCGTTTCAAGCCCTGAAAAAAAAGCGAACGCGAAGCGTTTATCAACCGACTTCTCGAAGATGAGAAACTCGCCGAAGATTTACGCGATGCCGCCGTTATCGAAAAGCGGCGAAACGAGCCGACTGTTTCGCTTGACGCTTATCTGGCAGAGCGTTCCGCGAAAAGGTAATGCCGTGTAAAATCGTTCTCGCCAAATCCGCCGTCAAAGAACTCGAAAGTCTGCCGGCGAAAATGCACGATAAAATTATCGAACATCTACGGCAAATCCAAACGGATCCGCGATTATTCGGCGCGGAGAATTGACGGCGCGGGAAGCCTGCCAACTGCGTGTCGGAAATTAAGCAGGTAAGCGAAAGTTTTGCGGCATTTTGCTGAGTTCTGAGTTCAAACTTCAGTTTGCCCTCGCCGCGCTTCGCTGGCGAGGGCAAACTGAAGTTTGAACTCAGAACGAAAATCAAAATGTTTCGTTGCTTTTGCTTTAGTGTTTATTTAATCGTCTGCGGGATTGACGACGCGGGGCGCGAAGTGAAAATCTTAATAATCGAAGATCGCAAACAGATTTATAAAAGACTTAAAACAAGGCAAATCGAAAAGGTCGAAAAGATTTATTGATCAACACAGAAGTTACGCGGTTGAAACGAAAAATGCAGAAACACGAATGAAGTAAGTGTGTTAATTGCGAACAACACACTTACTTCATTCGTGTTTCTGCATCAACCGCGTAAGTTCTAAAACAATCTTTAAAATTAAATCCTCCTGCTTATTTTCTCAAGCTGCCAAAATTCCGCGTGTTCGGTCATCTCCCCTTTGGCGAGTCGGCAAAGCGGCGCGAGCGTTTCGATTTCCACAAGGTTTCCGGCAGTGTAGATTTCCGTATTCGAGTTCAAATCCGGGTAGATTTGCGTTTCGTCAAAAGCGAAAGATTTTGTAAACTCCAAATCTCCAATCAGGTATTTCGCCCAGCCTTGTTTGTTGAGAACGCCGATTTTCTGCGGTTCGGGTTTGGTTTCGTCAACGCGCAGGCGAATAAAATCTTTATCGAATTGCCAGCGCGAATCGGAAAAATCCGTGTAAGACCAGACGGTCAAATTTCTGACGGGCAGCAGGGTTTCCGCGCCGTAGGGCGCAAACGGCTCGTTCGGAACCAGCACTTCGCCGCCGTCGCCGCGCATAATCGTCAAAGCCCACGCCGCCAATTCAATTTCGCGTTCGCCGAGATTGGTAATTTTGTGTTGAATTTTTACGCCGCTGCCGTGTTCGTCGAGCGCGACGGTGATTTCTTTTTGCGTATTGGTAATCGGTTCAATCGGTTGGACGAGACGAATCGAGTTCGCCGATTCGCCGACGTAATACTCAACCGGCGCGTTGTCCGGCGCGTAGGAATTCGGCATATTTTCCGGCGCGATCCAGAGACGATGACCGCCGTAAGGCTTGAATTCGCCGAGCGCGGTTTCGACTTTCGCGGCGGCGTGAATGCCTAAAACATTTTCGCCGCCAGCGAAGTTATACGCCAGAATGCGCGGACCGAATGCGGTCGAAACGACGATTTCGACGATGCCGTTGGTTAATCGAACGCAGTTTTGAAAAGTTTGATACTGAATTTCTTCCATTTGGTTTTGGCTTTGCCCGAAAACTCAAATAATCTCATTTATTCCCGAAAACTGCTTAATCCTTCCCGAAAACCCACTTGTTTAAAATATCCGCTTCGTGTAAAATAAAAATGCGCCGTTGAGGTTCACGTTTTGGAAGCGTGATTGATAACGTAAACCATCGGGCTGAATAGGTTTGGAAGCTATTCAGGTGGATACGGTGGCTTACGTTATCAAATATCTCAACGGCGCATTTTTTATTTTATATATTGAAATCCGCTTTAGCAAGCGTTCCCGCCCTAATTTTCGACACCGCCTTTGATATTTCAAAAATTCCCGCCTCAAATCCCGCCTTAGCTATTGCAAAGCGGGGGAGGGATGTGTTACTTTAACATTACTCGGAGGTGGGTGATGGATTCTGAAAGACAAGTTTTAGAGGGATTGGTTGAAAAAGCCAGAGTGCGCCACAGCGTAGCCAACGTAGAATATCAAAAATGGCTTCAGGAAGCGCGGGCGGCGAAGGCGGCTGAACAAGCATATCAAAGCGCATTAGTGGTATATTTGGAGGAAAACGCCGGCGCGTCGGACGACACCGTCAACGGCTCATTTTCTCAATCTACGCCTATTCAAAACAAGCTACAAATGGATATTGATGTTTCCAATGACGCACAGAAGTCGGAAACGGAAGAATCCGAACAAAACGATGAAGAAAAATTCGGCAAAAGTTTTGTGTTGAGAAATACCTTATATGAGAATCGCGCAATGGCATTGAAAGTTGATGACATTCTCAATGCGTTACCCGATTACTCAACTATGGACAAAGAATTTTTACAAAAAATGCTTCCGAAATTTGTAAGACGAAAGGAGGTAAACAGGGATGAAAACGGCTTTTATCACGCAGGTGAAAATTTATCGAAGCCAGAACGGAGAGTTGGTGCTAGAGCCAAAATAGGAAAATGAAAAAATAAAATATCGGCGGTGAGCGAGCTTCCAAACTTAACTCACCGCCGATATGAAACCTGAAAATGCTTATTTTTGTAACCACCAATTTTCATTGGCGGCGCGGCTTCATTTTTATTTTAGCGCGCCCGCCCCCGAAAAGCAATTCGTAAAACATTGTTTTTTAAAGTCGGCGCGATTCTTTGCGCCTAATAATAAGTCTTACACGCTGAAAAGCAGGGATTTTGTTTTATGGCTAAATGTAGAAAACCGACAACAGGCAAATGCGGCTGTCGTTTTCGTAAATGGTATCGCCACTATCGAACCGGAAAGATTATGATAGCGGCGAATTACGGGTATGATTCGTGGTGTTTTTACAGATGTTGGTTGCATCGTAAAAGCTAAACCACTTTGGACTGTAAGAGGTGAGACTGCGAATCTCGCCTCTTACTTTTTGACCGTCGCAACTTTAGCATTTTTTCGCGGCGTATTCCAGTATGGAGATTTGCATTTCGGGCAAACTCGCGGCTCGTTTTCCGTGTCGCGTGGTATCCAAGTGTGTTCGCACCGTTCACAAGTGTATTTCCAGATTGTAACTTTTTCTTTCGCCATTCGCATAAATATACACCTTTAATAATATACTGTCAAGGCAGTTTTTAGCTTGACTCTTTTATACACCTTTAGTAATATAGTTAAGGTAAGTAAATTAAATCTTTTCGAGGTGTTTAGGCAATGAACGAACAACAACTTTCAGAACGAAAACGACGCGGTTACGATATTTTCCAAAAAAGTCAGATTGACAACAAACACGGTTTTTATCGTGTTCCGTCAAGCAGGAAATCGGGAACTTATAAAGTCAGCATTGAGCAACAAACTTGCACTTGCCCTGATTTTGAAATCAGAAAAGCTACGAAGTGCAAACATATTTTCGCGGCGGAATTTCATTTTCAAAAAAGGCAGTTACCGCATAGACAAAGAAAGGCATTTCAAGAAACTGCAATGGCAAAAGCACCGAAACGTCCAACTTATTCGCAAACCGATTGGTCAAAATACAACCAAAGCCAAGTTACCGAAAAAGCCGAATTTCTTTATCTCTTAAAAGAATTGGTTAAAGATGTCGAAACCCCGTCGCAAAAGACCGGCAGAACGCGGCACAGCTTCGCGGATTTACTTTTCGCAATGTGCTACAAGGTATATTCGCGCTTTAGTTCGCGTCGCTTTATGACTGACTTGAACGATGCTTTCGGTAAAGGTTATATCGAACGCCAAATTAGCTATAACTCGCTCGTTGACAGCTTTAATTTAGATGAAATCACGCCGATTCTGCACCAAATAATCGAAGTCAGTTCCTTGCCGCTTTCCGTCATCGAAAAGAATTTCTGTGTTGATTCAACTGCTTTTTCAACGTGCCGTTTCAATCAATGGAGTGATGCAAAATATGGCGATAAAAAATTACTGGAAAAAAAGAATTGGGTTAAGGCTCACGTTATGTCGGGAGTTTCAACGCACGTTGTAACTGCCGTAACAATTACCGATAAACACGGTCAAGACGGCGCAAACTTTTCACCGCTTGTAGAAAAAACCGCTAAAAACTTCACTGTTGGCGATGTCAGCGCAGATGCAGCTTACGCTCTCGGAAACAGCTTTGATACGGTTGCTAAAGTTGGTGGAACGGCTTATATTGATTTCAAGAAAAGCGCGTCCGGCACGGGACTCCGAACAAGTGAAACTTTCAAAAAAGCCTTTCACTTTTACAGTTTGCATCAATCGGAGTTCTGGCAACATTATTCAAAAAGAAACAACGCGGAAACGGTTTTCAGTATGGTTAAAGGTAAGTTTGGTGATAACTTGAGAGCAAAAACGGAAACGGCTTTGATTAACGAAAGTCTAGTGAAGTTTGTTTGTCATAACATCTGCGTTTTGATTACGAGTATGCACGAATTGGGATTGAAGCCGAAATTTCGGGAAAACTTGAAATGAACGAGAAGTGCTTAAACTTGCCCGAAAACGAACGCTAGATTTTGAGTTTTCGGGCAAAGCCTTTGGTTTTCAAACCGAGAGTGTAACGAAAAGCATATTCCCGGCTGATCGTTCAAATAGGTTTCAGCTTCGTCGGAGTGAAATGTTTATAGAAATACGGCGAAGTGCAAAATTCGAGTTCCGGCGGAACGGCATAATTTGTGTCGTTTCGACAAAACTCGAAAAGAACTTTGAACTTTCGGGCAAGGACGTGATGATGCTCGATAATTCTGGAAAACATTTTAATCCGACGAAAAATAGTTTGCAGGCTTTTCGATTCTCTGCTAACTGCTTTTTACAAATTTCATCGCCACGCCGTTCATACAATACCGCAATCCGGTCGGTTTCGGTCCGTCGTCAAAGACGTGTCCTAAATGTGCGTCGCAGCGAGCGCATAATACTTCGGTTCTGGTTTCCGAAAGAGTTTTATCCGTTTTTTCGCGGACGTTGGCTTTGGCAATCGGTGCGTAAAAACTCGGCCA
>JAYVKL010000056.1:0-21851 GCA_043768465.1 Pyrinomonadaceae bacterium | reverse complement strand
ATTACGCCTTCTTTTTTTTACCGGAAAAGAACAATCGAGCGAATTTTATTCGCGTTCCTTTTTCAAACCTCTGCACTTCCAGTGCAGAGTGGTTTAGTTTTGAAAGATTGAATCACGGATTAATCCAGTCTTTCAAAAATTCCCGCCGCGCCCATTCCGCCGCCGACGCACATCGTCACCATTCCGTAGCGTCCGCCAGTACGTTTTAATTCCTGCAAAATCGTTGCGGTTAATTTCGCGCCGGTGCAGCCGAGTGGATGTCCCAAAGCAACCGCGCCGCCGTTGACGTTGACTTTCGCGGGATTCATTTCGAGAACTTTCATCACCGACAAACCCTGCGCGGCGAACGCTTCGTTTAACTCAAAAACGTCAATGTCTTCCAAAGTTAAACCGGCTAATTTTAATGCTTTCGGAATCGCGTAAACCGGACCGATGCCCATTTCTTCCGGCAGACAACCGGCAGTTGCGAACGAAACGAAACGCGCCAACGGTTTCAAACCTAATTCCTGCGCTTTTTCCAAAGACATCACGACGCAAGCCGCCGCGCCGTCCGACATCTGCGACGAATTGCCCGCCGTGACCGTTCCTTTGACGTGAAAAACCGGCTTCAATTTCGCAAATCCTTCCATCGAAGCGTCGTAACGAACGCCTTCGTCCGTATCAAAAACGATTTCTTTCGAGCGCACGCGACCGTCGCCGTCAACTTCGTCAACGCGCACGGTGAACGCCGCGATTTCTTCTTTAAATCTGCCTTCTTTAATCGCCGCCGCCGCTTTCTGGTGCGAATGCAGTGAAAATTCGTCCGCCTGCTCGCGGGTGATTTCGTATTTCCGCGCCAGATTTTCGGCGGTCAAACCCATATTTAAATAATAATCCGGGTAATTATCAACGATTTTCGGATTCGGACGAAAACCGTTGCCGCCCATCGGAATCATTGACATCGTTTCCAATCCGCCCGCCACGATCACGTCCGCGCCGCCCGTGCGAATCCGATCCGCCGCCAGCGCAATCGTCTGCAACCCGGACGAACAATAACGATTAACCGTCATCGCCGAAACTTCGACCGGCAAACCGGCTTCAATCGCCGCCGTCCGCGCCACGTTCATCCCCTGCTCGGCTTCGGGAAACGCGCAGCCCATAATCACATCGTCAATCTGCGATGCGTCCAAACCTTCGGCGCGCCTGACCGCTTCCCGAATCGCCGCCGCGCCCAAATCATCCGGGCGCGAATTTTTCAAAGTCCCTTTCGGAGCCTTCCCGACAGCCGTCCGCACGGCTGATACGATAACTGCTTCTTTCATAATTTATTCCTCAGCTAAATCTACTAAATAGTTTTTTCTGCATTTCAGTCAATGCGCTTTCTAATGAACCTTCGTGAATTGAAAATTCAAAACTTTCTGCGACGCACTCAAACGTAGAATCGTGAAATGCGAAAACAAAATGTTTGTATTTTTCAAAATGTTCGGGTTTGTGATGTTCGTGAACTGAATTCATCCTTTCAAGTTTTCTTATCCAAGAAGAGTTTTCGATTTCAAAAACTTCATAAGGACGCAATCCACGTTCGTACAAAGGATGCCCGCTAAACGCTTCATCGTTTGGACTCCCAAACATAAATGAGCGACTCAAATTAAATTCAACAATCGCTATTGATTCACCATTTCTTTGAAAATCAACGCTTGTTGGATTATTCCAATTCGGCTCATCTTGTAATAAATATGCAAGCAAAATTTTGTGTTCATCGCTCAAAACAATTGGCATTGGTGCGCCGACAGACGATTGCGGAACATTTTTCAATTCGATGACTTTATCCTTTTCATCAACTTGATACATCTAACCACTCTTTCTATTTAATTGTCTTTCCAACTCAATTCTCTCAATCACATCCGCCACACGCGGATTTTTCGCCTGCAAAATTCGGTTTTGAATATAAATTTGGCTGTCTTTCGTATTGAACCTGTAACCGTGATCTGCCAAAACTTTCACAACCTTCCAACGCTTAACACTCAACTTGCGCGGCGGCTCGAAAAACGCGCCCATATCCGTCATCGCCTTTGAGCATTCGGGACATTTGCGCGGCGTTGCGCTTTCTTCTTTCGCAAAACTTTTGCGGCAGTCGAAACAAGCCCAATGCGTGAAAGCGGAATTACTTCTCATCGGCAACTAAAATGAGTGAGTGTTCATTCATTTTTATAATATACAGCAAAGTCGTTTTTTGTACCTGACTTTTTGGAGCGGTTCCGCCAAAAATGGGTTGCCGCAACTGTTTTTTATGTTTCGCGCGTTATCTTCATGTCTTCCGGTCGGCAAACGACAATCGGGACTTTTTCGATGACGACGTTGCTGGCATCGAGTCCATAAGCTGCGTCTTCTCGGATGCTGAACCAGCGGCGCAGAAAATAATACGACCGCATCACTAAGTTTTGTTTGAACGACAAATCGTTTTCGTAGCTCAGAAACGAACTGTGCAGAACGAAGCGCACGTCGCCGTCAATGTTGTATTTCTCCAGTGCCGGATGGCGGCTCGTAATATTGACTTCCTTGCTTTTCTGCAAATCTTCCAGAGCCATATCGAAAAAGTAATTGATGCGCGGTTCGATGCGAAAACCGAGCGTGAACGTCATAAAATAAACGTCTTCTTTCGCCAGCGTGTCAACTTTGTATTTCATCGTGAACGGCTCATTGGCGGTTTTGACGTGCAGAAACCAATAGACATCGGCGCGCTTCGGGGTTTTCTCCAGCACCGAACGAATCGTTTCCTGCTCGATTTTTTTCGGCGAATCGGAAGCCGTCAGATAAACCAGATGCGTCGCGTATTGCGGCAAAGTCGTATCGTTGCTGAGTTCGGCGAGCGTCTCGAAAAACGGCTCGGTTTTCTCCAGAACCGTCAGACTGCGCCGCAGTTGTCTGCCGTGATACCAGAGCCACATCACCGAAACCAAAATGAAGCCGATGATAATCGAAACGTAGCCGCCTTCGGGAAATTTCTCGATATTGGCGATTAAAAACGCCAATTCGATGGTGATAAATAATCCGCTCAAACCGATGACCGCCGCCGTCGGAACACGCTTCGAGCGCAGATAAACCGCGATCAAAATCGTCGTCATCAGCATCGTCAGCGTCACCGAAAGCCCGTAAGCGGCTTCCATATATTTCGATTCGCGGAAATACAAAACGATAAAAATACAGCCCGCCATCAGAAGCCAATTGACCTGCGGTATATAAAGTTGCCCGCGAAAATCGGTCGGATAGATGATGTTCTGGCGCGACCAGAAATGCAGCCGGATCGCTTCGCCGATCAGCGTGAAACTACCGGAAATCAACGCTTGCGAAGCGATAATGGCGGCGAGCGTCGAGATGATAATGCCGAGCGGCAGAATTGACGGCGGCACGATGGAATAAAACGGCGTTACGCCTTCCATCTGCGTTCCGGCGCGGCTCACCAGAAACGCGGCTTGTCCGGCGTAGCACAAAATCAGACAAATCTTAACGTAAATCCAACTCATCCGAATATTGCCGCGCCCGCAGTGTCCCATATCCGAATACAAGGCTTCCGCGCCCGTCGTGCAGAGGAAAACCGCGCCGAGCAGAAAAAATCCGTGCGGGTATTCGGTCAGCATTTGATAAGCGTAATAAGGATTTAACGCCTTCAAAACGGTGAAATCAGCCGACAGCGCAATCGCTCCGATAATGCCGATAAACGTGAACCAGACCATCATCACCGGACCGAAAAATTTGCCGATCAACTGCGTTCCGAACTGTTGCGAGATGAACAGCAAAACCAAAATAACAATCACAATCGGAACCGTCGGCAAGTCGGGCGAATAAATCCGCAAACCTTCAATCGCCGAGGAAATTGAAATCGGCGGCGTGATAATGCCGTCGGCGAGCAGAAACGAACCGCCGATAATCGCCGGATACAAAAGCCATTTTCCCGAGTAGCGTTTGACCAGCGCGTAAAGCGAAAAAATTCCGCCTTCGCCATTGTTGTCGGCGCGAAGGGCGATAATTACATATTTCAAAGTGGTCTGAAACGTCAGCGTCCAGAAAATCGCCGACAGTCCGCCGAGTGCCAAAATCGGTTCAATCGTCCGCGTCCCGATAATCGCCGAAAAAGTGTAGAGCGGCGAAGTCCCGATGTCGCCGAAAACGATGCCGATGGCGATCAGCATTCCCGCCGCCGTAATTTTATTCAAATGCTCTGAGTGGTTTTCTTCGTGTTTTGCCATTTCGGTAGATTACGCATCTTTAACCGCAGCTTCAACTTTTTCCAAACTTAAAACATCCTGCAAAACCGAAGGGGCAATCGCCACCAGAAATCCGCGCTTGCCGCCGTTGATATAAATTACCGGCAAATCAAAAATCGTCTTTTCCGCATAAACCGGCATTTTCGTCTTCGTGCCGAACGGCGAGGTTCCGCCGATCAAATAACCCGTCAAATTATTGGCTCGTTCGGGCGCGACCGGCGCGATTGTTTTGACGTTCAGAATCCTGGCGAGAGTTTTCGTCGAAACCTGAAAATCGCCGTGCATTAAAACGATTAAAGGTTTCCGCTCGTTCGTTTCAAAAATCAAAGTTTTGATAACGGCGTGTTCGTCCACTTTCAGAACCGCCGCCGAATGCCTTGTGCCGCCTTTCTCGACGTAATCGAAAACGTGCGGCGCAAACTCGATTTTCCGCTCGCGCAAAACGCGAATCGCGGGCGTGATCGGATAATTCATTCGCCCTTTTCCAATTTGGCGGCGTAAAGACTGCATTCGCGCTTTCCATCTTTGTCCAACATTATTTTGCCCGTCACGACAACACTCGTAAAGCCCTCTGTCCGAGGCACTATCAAAGTTCCGTCGTTCAAGCGAATCTTCACCTGGTCAGGATTAAAAACCGCCATCGCTTTTAGCGAAAACTTTCCGGTGTCGGGAGTTTCAACTTGATTGTTTCCCGCGCCTTCCGGTAGATTAACGATCACTTCGCTGCTGACGGAATTCGCTTTTTCCGCTAAATTGAAAGCGCAGCCGCGTTGCGAATCGGAAGTTTTCAAACATAAAACTTGACTCCCGAACTGTAGAAAACCCTTGGCTTCTACGGTCGAACCTTCGTTCACGCCGCCGCAAATTTGAAAATACTGCAACTCTTTTGACGCGAGAAAATCAACACAGGAATTCGACAAAATAAAAATCGGAATCAACAATAAAATAATCGGGAATTTACGTTTCACTTCTAAATTCTCCTTAACATTTTAAAGCGGTCAGCTTAACGAATTCACATTAAACTCGCGTTTTCGACTTCTTCAGCCATTTTAATTTCACCATACCGAAAACACGAAATTAAATGATCGTTAACTAACCCGCAAGCCTGCATCAACGCATACATAATCGTCGAGCCGACAAAATTAAAGCCGCGCCGTTTCAAATCTGCGCTCATCGCGTCGGAAATCATCGTTGACGCGGGAACTTGGTTTGCGGTTTCCCAAACGTTGACCATCGGTTTGCCGCCGACAAAACTCCAGATGTATTTGTGGAACGAACCGAATTCGTCCGCGATTTTCAAAAAACTTTTCGCATTTTGAACCGCCGAAGCGATTTTCAGACGGTTGCGGATAATGCCTTCATTCAGCAAAAGTCGGGTAATTTTCTCCGCACCGTAAAGCGCGATTTTGCCGGCATCGAAATCGTCAAATGCGGCGCGGTAATTTTCGCGCTTTCTTAAAACGGTGTCCCAACTCAAACCGGCTTGTGCGCCTTCCAAAATCAAAAACTCGAACAGTCGGCGGTCTTCGCGGACGGGAACGCCCCATTCCGCGTCGTGATATTGAATTGCCAAATCGTTTTTTGCCCAATCGCAGCGCAGCATAATTTTTGAAAACGTATTTGCTTTCTGCGGCTGTGCCGCCCGACGTGCGGCGACGGCTATGCCTCGCCGTCATCTATTTTTCCTAAATGTTTGAGGCTATGCCTCGCGTTTCGGTTAAATATCTCTCGACCAAATTCTGCGGCGTTAAATCTAAAAAATTGTCGTGCGCTTCGAGAACCGAATCGAGCCGTAAAATATTTGCAATCGAATTTACCGTCGCAATGCCGATTGACTTCATTCCGGCGCGGCTTGCAGCTTCAAAACCGTTGATCGCGTCTTCAAAAACCAGACAATTTTTCGGCTCGACGTTTAATTTTTCCGCCGATTTGAGAAAGACTTCCGGGTTCGGCTTGCCGTGCGAAACATCCGCCGCCGTTGTAATAACATCGAAAAATCGCCGCAAACCCAAACCGTCGAGAATGAATTCCATATTCGCCGGCGGCGCGGCGGTTGCTACCGCCATTTTTATTCCCATTCGTTTTGATTCGTCGAGAAACTCCAACGCGCCGTCAATAACCTTCCGGTGCGGCAGAAATAATTCGCGGTAAATCGCTTCCTTGCGTCCGCCGAGTTCGAGCAGTCGCGTTTCATCGGCACCGGCGAAAAAGTTCGGAATAATTTCACGGTTCGTTTTGCCCGCCGTTTTTACGAGAAATTCGTGCGCGTCGGCTTCGATGCCGTTCTCGGCGAGCATCGTCTGCCACGCCGCGCCGTGAAACCGCATATTGTCAACGAGCGTTCCGTCCATATCGAAAATGAAGGCGCGAGTCGGGTACTTGTTCATTGCACTATTCTAACGCGAATTGCGCTCGCGAAAACGCAGAAAAATTTTTTAACCGCAGATTTACGCAGATGGACGCAGATAAAAATACAGAATAAAACAACATTTATAAATCCTTCTCAAATCTGCGTTAATCCGCGTAAATCTGCGGTTAAATTCCCTGTAAGATATTCAATTGTCAAAAATCATCTGCCGCTGAAGTTTCCTTGGCGGCGTTCTAGAAATGACTGCACGCCTTCTTTTGCGTCTTCCGATTTGAAGAGTTCGAGAATTTGCGGCGTGAGATGCGCGGCGGCTTTATCAAAGCCTTCGGACTGCATTTTGCGGGCTGATTCGATGGTGGCGGACACGCCCAAAGGTGCTTGTTCGGCAATGCGTTCGGCAATTTCGATTGCCTTTTCAAGCTGTTTGCCGTGCGGCGTGATTTCCTGCACTAAGCCGATTCGCAACGCTTCCGCCGCGTCGAATTCGTCGCCCGTCAAAAGCCAGCGCATCGCGTTTCCCCAACCGGCGACTTCGGGAAATCTTAAAGTCGCGCCGCCGAACGGGAAGATTCCGCGCTTGATTTCGATCTGCGCGAACGTCGCGTTTCCCGACGCGATCCGAACGTCTGACGCGAGCAGTAATTCGATGCCGAGCGTCAGACATTTCCCCTGCACTGCGGCGACTAACGGCTTCGTGCGCCGTCTGATTCCGTTCAGACCAAGGGGATCAACCGATGTCTCCACATAACTCAAAATTCCGCCGTCAACGACTTTCGGCGCAACATTTGCCAAATCTAATCCGGCGGTAAACGTCTCGCCGTGTGCGAACAGAACGCCGCAGCGAACGTCCGCGTTGTCTTCCATTTCCGCGTAAGCCGCCGCCAGCGCGTCGAGCATTTCGACATCGAAAGCATTGCGTTTCGCCGGACGATTTAAGCCGATCAAAAGAAGCTGTCCGCGCTGTTCGACGGTGATTTTGCGTTCGCCGTTTGGTGTCATAATTGTATTTGCTCCGATAATTCAGTTTGGAAATCCGTTTGTTTCGACGACTCTCGCCGCCTGCCGAAAATGTCTTTTCTCGTGTTCGACGACGATTTGAAAACCGGCTGCTAATTTGTAAGTGGCAATTTTCAGAAACGGCGACGTAATTTTAATTCGGTTCCAGTCAGCCGCTTCGGTTTTGCTGATTTTGCCGATCAACTCCGACTGGTGCGCGGCGAAAATCTCGACGATATTCGGATCAATCGCGCTCGGCGGGGCGATTTTCTGCGTTGGAATTTTGAATTTTCGCGTGTCTTTCCTGAGCGAGCTAATCAGCAGGTTTCCGAAAAAACCGGACAGCGGCGAGAAATTTTCGAGCAGCGAATGTCTATTTTTTCCGGCGGCAATCGCGTCGAGTTTGGCGTAGAAAAGTTCGTTCGTCTTAATCAAATGCTCGAAACACTGTCCGACGCTCCAGCCTTCCGCTGCCGGTTTCCAATTAATTTGCGCGGGCGAAAAATTGCCGAAAGCCGATTGTGCATCGGCGGAAATCTTTTGCAATTCGGAAATTATTTCGCTCATAATTTTATTTCAGCCATGAACAAACACGAAAAAGCACGAACAAAAATCAATTTCCAAACTTCAAATTGCTTTGCATTTTCCTTTCGGTTTCCTCTTAATTTCGTGTCCTGTTCGTGTTCGTTCGTGGCTAAATCCCTTCTTAATTTCGCAAAGGCTTGCCTGTTTTCAGCATCGCGCTGATGCGTTCCTGAGTCTTACGAGTTCCGCACAAAGACAAAAACGCTTCCCGCTCCAAATCGAGCAGATGCTGTTCGGAGACGAAAGCCGAATGATTAAAATCGCCGCCGCTCATCACCTTGGCGATTTTCGTGCCGATCAGATGGTCGTGTTCCGAGATAAAACCGCCGCTTTTCATCATATGGAGAGCGAGTTTAATCGCCGCCTGCGCCTGTTCGCCCATCACGAAAATATCGGTTCTTTCGACCGGCTGAACGTAGCCGGTCGCCGCCAAAGCTAAAACATCGGCTTTCGCGTCGGCGATCAGACGGTCGCCGTTCAGCGAAATCGAGTCCGAATCGCGCAGAATTCCAAACGAACGTGCTTCCTGCGCCGAAGTCGCCACTTTGCCCATCGCAATCGTTTCAAAAGTCTTTTTCAAAAACGCCAAAGGGTCAGCGTCGGGTGTCGCCTTCGCTTTGTCCATCGCCCGCATCGTCAACTCTTTCGTGCCGCCGCCTGCCGGAATCAAACCGACTCCGACTTCGACCAGTCCGATGTAAGTTTCGCCGGCGGCGCGTGTTTTATTGCCGTGCATCGCAATTTCACAGCCGCCGCCCAAGGTTAAACCGTAAGGCGCGGTGACGACCGGTTTTGACGAGTAGCGCAGGCGCATCACGGCTTTTTGCAGTTGGCGAATGCCCATTTCGATGTCGTCCCATTCCTCTTCCTGCGCCGCCAGCAGAATCATCATAATGTTCGCGCCCGCCGAAAAATTGCCGCCCTGATTGCCGACAACCAGTCCGGTGTGGTTTTTTTCCGTTTCATCAACCGCGTATTTCAGCATCGAAACCGTGTCGCCGCCGAGCGAATTCATTTTTGAATGAAACTCCAGACAAGCCACGCCGTCGCCGATGTCAATCAAACTCGCCGCCGAATTCGATTTGATAACACCGGTGCGGTCTTTCACCGCCTTCAGGAAAATCACGCCCGCTTTGTCGGCAATCGGCTGGTAGCCGCCGTTCACCAAATCGTAAAAAGATTTCTGCCCGTTCTCGTATTTGTAAAAAGTCTCCGCGCCCGAATCGAGCATTTTCTGGACATTTTCAGGGATTTTCTGACCTTCGGCTTTCATTCGCTCGACCGATTCACGAACGCCAATCGCATCCCAAGTTTCAAAAACGCCGATTTCCCAGCCGAAACCCCATTTGATCGCGTTGTCAATTTCGACAATCGTGTCGGCTATTTCGGGAATGCGGTTCGCCGCGTAACGGGCTATTCGGGAAGTCGTTTTCCACAAAAACTCGCCGACGTTATCTTTGCCCCAAACCAGGGTTTTCACGCGCTTCGGCAAATCCTCAATCGCCTTTGCCGCGTCAATCGAAGGGAATTTTGTTTTGACCTGCGGTTTATATTCGTAGGTTTTCAAATCCAATTCCAAAATCTCGCGCTTGCCGTCCGCGCCTTTCGATTTTTTGAAAAATCCGCCGTTCGTTTTGTCGCCGAGAATTTTCTTTTCCATCAAAGTATTGATGAGTTCGGGCGTTTGAAAAACTTCGCGGTCTTCGTCGTCGGGAATCGCCGGGTAAAGGTTTTTGACGACGTGTGCCGTCACGTCCAAGCCGACTAAATCCGAAGTTCTGAATGTCGCCGACGAAGCGTGACCGATGGCTTTTCCGGTGATTTGGTCAACTTCGGTCGGCGTTAAATTCATCTCGATCATCTCTTTAATCGAAGCCATCATCGAAAAAACGCCGATGCGATTGGCGATAAAATTCGGGCGATCCTTTGCCGGAACAACGCCTTTCCCTAAGCGAGTATCGAGAAATTCGCTGACTCCTTTTTCGACTTCCGCACTCGTGTCGCCGGTCGGGATCACTTCAACCAATTTCATATAACGCGGCGGATTGAAAAAGTGAACGCCGACGAAATGTTTTTTGAATTCGTCGGAAAAAGGTTCGGCGATTGAGCCAATCGGAATGCCCGAAGTGTTCGACGCGATAACCGCGCCCGGTTTCATATATTTTTCGACTTCAGCGAAAAGTTTGTGTTTGATGTCGAGATTTTCAACCACCGCTTCGATAACGAAATCGCAATCTTTGATTTTGTGCAAATCATCTTCAAAATTGCCTAAGCTAATCAAATTCGCGTTCTCGGCGAGCATAAACGGCGCGGGCTTCAACTTTTTCGCCGCCTCGAACAGCGAATTGACGATGTGGTAGCGAACCTGCGGCGCGTCGAGCGGCAAGCCTTTCGCCTCGTGTTCCGCGCTCAATTCACGCGGCGCAATGTCCAGCAATAAAGTTGGTATTCCGGCATTTGAAAGATGCGCCGCAATCGCCGCGCCCATTGTTCCCGCGCCTAAAACGGCGGCTTTTCCGATGTTCATATTTTGTTTTTAACCGTCCTGAAAGTTATAAAATTGGTTGTCGAAAGTATAACTGAATGAATGTTCATTCAGCAAGAGTAGCGGATAAAAATCTCAATTTTTGCGAACTCGCTTGACAATCAACTCGATTCAACTAATACTCTTGGCGAATCATCATCAGTCAGCCTTTTTGACCGGCATTATAAAGTGCGCGTCGGATTTCACCGGCGTAAACAAAATCAGCCGCCTGTAAAGACGGCGGTAATTTCAACAATTAAGGAGAAAAAAATGAAAAAACTAATTTTAGTTTTAACCGTGATATTTTCTTTGAGCCTCGCCGCTTTCGCTCAAAAGACCGATACGAAAACTCAGGACAAAACTTCCACTGCCAACGCCGAAACCAGGAAAAAACCGCCGATTTTCCGCGCCAATAAAAATCAGATTATACAGGTGCAGAAAATGCTGAAGGTCACGGAAACCGGAAAAATGGACGATGCTTTTCGCAGCGAGATCAAAAAATATCAGTCGGGCAGCGGCTTAAAATCAACCGGCACGCTCAACCGCGCAACGCTCGAAAAAATGAGCATTCAGTTGACCGACAAGCAAAAAGAAACGCCCGCATCGCCCAATTCGTTCGCTTCCGCCGATGGCGATAAACAGACCGAAAAGAAAAAACGCGGCGCGGTTTTTCGCGCCAACAAAGGACAGGTTTCGGAAACGCAGAAGAAATTGAAAACGGGAAAAATGTATAACGGCGAAGAAACCGGTAAACTCGACGACGCGACCCGCGAAGGCATCAGGAAATTTCAAACCGCGAACGGCGTGAAGGTGACGGGAACGCTCAACCGGGAAACGCTGGAGAAAATGGGAATCGCGCTGACCGACAAACAAAAGGAACTGTAATCACTTTACAAAACGAAGTATCAACAACCGTTCAGAGTTCAAACTTCAGTTTGTTCCGTCTGCGAAGCGCGGCGGAACAAACTGAAGTTTGAACTCTGAACACGAACGGCAAAAGCGCGGAGAAAATAAACTCTCCGCGCTTTTATTTTTGTCGGCAAAAACTATTTGACCGTTTTCAAAATCCAATCGGCGATGTCGCTGACGACCTGCGCGTTGACGTGATTAACCTTAGCATAATCGCCCGGACTCGGTTTATCGCCGGTGGTTTCCATAAATAAATGCGTTAGTTTCGGATAGGTTTTAAAGGTGACGTTTTTACGCGCGCCGAGCGCGGTTTTCCAATTCGCGTAATCTTTCATCGTCACCTGATAATCGCTTTCGCCCTGCACAATCAGCATCGGCTGTTTTAATTTTTGGGCGGCGTTCGGCGGATTATAATTCTGCAAATCCAGATAATAAGAAGCGGGCGCGTAGAAAATCATTTCACTCGAACTGCGGTCGGATTCCTTAAGTGATTTGATTTTCGCGGAGACTTTTTTTATTTCGTCAATCTGCGTTTGTTCGGCGGGCGAAACGCTGCCGTCGAGACTGAAAAGGTAAATATACTGTTCGACAATTATGTCTTCCAGCGGGCGCGTCGTGCCGGCGAAACTGATGAAACCGGCAATCGCTTTTTCTTTTTCGCCGATGCGCGGAAGCAGATAGCCGCCCAAACTGTGTCCTAAAACGAAAACTTTTTTCGGGTTGACGTTCGACGTTTTCATCAGAAGCTGCGCCGCGAAAGCGGCATCGTCAACCGTTTCTTCCTTGACCGTCATATTTTTCAGGACGGCGAGTTTCGCGCCGTATTGTTTGGTTCGTTTTTCGTAACGCAAAACGGCGATGCCTTTGGAAGCCAAGCCCCACGCCAAATCTTTGAAAATTTTGTTGCCGCCGATGCTTTCGTCGCGGTCATTCGGACCCGAACCGTGAACTAAAACGATTGCCGGAACAGCAGTTTTCCCTTTCGGCATCGTCAAAGTCGCGGGCAAAGCCCATTCGCCCGCGCCGACGGTAGTTTCGGTTTCGGTAAAAAGATTGGTGTCGGCGTATTTCGGCGTTTCGTATTTCGCGTCGTCCGCCGATTTTTCCGGCGGCGCGATTCTGAAACCGCGAATCTTTCCGGCACTATCAAAAGTGAACGCGAAATTTTCCGACTTCTTTTCAAATTCCAGAACGCCGATTAGATGCTCGCCGTCAGCCGATTTTTTCAATTCTTTGACGCGGCGAAATTCGCCGTATTCGCCGGTGATCTGCGCCCAGATTTGCGGGAGAACTTCGGCGGGCAGTTGCGGTTTCACTTCGTTAGCGAAAAAATCGTAAGCCACCGCGAAATCTTTTTTGGCGAGCGCGTCAATAAACGCTTTTGCCCGCGCCGCGTCATCGGCTTGGTTTTGCGCCAAGACATTTCCGAAAGCGGTAAATATAAAAAGGACGATAAGTATTTTCAACATAATAGTTCTCCTGATAAATGAGTTGCGACTCGATGCAAATTACGAAAAGCGGCTGGATTTCAGCACCGGAAAGCCGACCTGCAAATCTTCCGGCGAATTGAAATACGCGGTTAAAACGAGCCGTTTGCCCGCGCCTTCGAGATCGTCGAATTCGCCCGCTTCGACGGCGTTTTTGATTTATTCGTCAATAAGTTCGGGCGGCGACATTGCTCTATAAAATTTGCAAATGGCAGTCGAACGCCAATTCAAACAAATCCTTTTTGCGTTCGATGGCTTCGCGTTCGATCAGGCAGTTTTCGGCGCAGGCGAGTTTGAGCGTGACGATCTGTTTGGCGCGTTTGAATTTAATATCGCTGATCCGATTTTCGTGTCCGCGATCAAGGGCTTCGGCGAGCCGCAGAATCGCGCCCAGACGCGCCACCGCCAAACGGTCTTTTTCGATTAACTGCATAAATTCCAAGTGTTTTTCCTTCGGCAGCGAGCCGCGATGATAACGGGCGACCAGCGCGATAATCGTTTTTTCCGATTCGGAAAAGCCGGTCATTTCCGAATTTTTTATCAAATAAAACGAGTGTTTATGGTGCGATTCGTGCGAGATGTGATAGCCGACATCGTGCAGCAGAGCGGCGGCTGAAAGCAAAGTTCGGTTGTGCCGTCCGAGTTTGTAAATTATTTCAAGCTCGTCGAACATCTTTTCCGCCAAGTCTGCGACTTGGAGCGCGTGCGATTCTTCGTAGCCGAAACGTCTGCCGACGGCGAAAACATCGCGCAGCTTGCGGTCTTCGACATCGGGAACCGGCGGCAGCGATTCGGATTCGATTTCGCGCAGATAATCAATAATCACGCCTTCGCGCAGGGCATAACCGCACGGCTGAATTTTTTCGATGCCGAACGTCCGCATTACGCTTTCGAGAATCTGCCCGCCGGCGACGATCACCTCGGCGCGCTGCGGGCTGATCGAAGGCAGTTTGGCGCGTTCTTCCAGCGGAATCCGCACCAGCAATTTATTCAGTCCGACGAGTTTTTTCAATTGAATTTCCGGTTTCGGGTCCGTCGTTTCAGCGGTTTGAAAATTCAAAAGCGTCATCAGATTCATAATCGTCCCGGAGGTTCCGGTGGAGATCTGCCACGTTTGATTTTTCATTTTTCGCACCGGACGTTCGAGCGCGAGCGCGATTTCCGCCTGCAAATTTTCGAGTTCCTTCGGCTTCGGCGGATTCGAGAAAATAAACTGCTCGGTCAAACCGACCGCGCCGAGTTTCATCGAAAAAAGTTTGTGCGGTTCGCCGTTTTTCATCAAGGAAAGTTCGGTCGAGCCGCCGCCGATGTCAATATTTAAAAGCGTCTCGTTTTTCGCGTTGAAAAATTGGGCGGCGGCGACTCCGATTAGCCGCGCTTCTTCGACCGACGACAAAACTTCGACGTGAACGCCGGTTCGCGCTTCGATTTCGCGGACGAACTGCGCCGCGTTTTCGGCTTCCCGGACCGAAGCCGTCGCCACCGCGATAATCGAATCAACCTCGCGGCTTTCGGCAATCGAGCGAAATTTGGCGATTGCCGTCGCCGACAAATTGATGGCTTCGGCGGATAGTAAATGGCTTTTCAAGGTTTCGTGCCCGAGCCGGACGCGCTCGCGTTCCTGCAAAATTACGGTGAACGAATCGCTGGCGGCGGCTTCGACGATTACGAGTTTCAGCGAATTCGAGCCGATGTCAATGGCGGCGAGTTTTTGGGTTTTCATTATTTACGGGTTTCTAAAAATCATACTTTAGCATCTTTGCCGAAGGTTGTGAAAAAACGCCGAAAGACTTGACAACGCCGCCCGTTTGATTTGAACTTCTTGGAAGTGAACACGGAAAAAAAAGCGACGGTAATGAAATTCGGCGGCACGTCGGTCGGCAACTCCGCGGCGTTCGAGCGCGTCTGCCGCATCGTCGCCGAACAAATCGAAAATCATCCGGTCGTCGTTACTTCCGCGATGGCGAAAGTAACCGACGCGCTTTTAAGTGCTTTTGAGCTAGCCCGAAAAAACGAGCCGGAAACGGCTTTCGACGCGCTCGCGCCGCATTTCGCCAGACATTTGGAAGTCGCCGAATATTTTTTAAGCGACGAAGCGCGGGAATCTTTTGCGGCGGAAGTCGAAAAATCGAAAAGGGAATTACGGGAGATTTTAGAAAGAGTTGCGCGCCGCAGTCTGCCCGTGCAGCTTTTAAAAGATGTCGTTCTCGCTTACGGCGAATTGCTTTCGTCGCGGCTTTTGACGGAAGTCCTGCGTTCAAAAAACATCAACGCCCGTTTCGCCGACGCGCGGCGTTTAATTGTGACCGACGACGAACACGGCGCGGCGAATCCGATTTGGGAAGAGACGGAAAAAATCGTGCGGATCGAACTCGGCTCGATTATCGAACGCGGCGAAATTCCGGTTCTCGGCGGCTTCATCGCGGCGAGTCGCGGCGGGGAGACGACGACTTTAGGGCGCGGCGGTTCGGATTATTCGGCGGCACTGATCGGCGCGATTTTGAAAGCGCGGGAAATCCAGATTTGGACGGATGTCACCGGCGTTTTAACCTGCGATCCGCGAATTTGCCCGGAAGCCCGAACTCTGAAAACCCTGTCTTACGAAGAAGCCGCCGAACTCGCTTATTTCGGGGCGAAAGTTCTGCATCCGAAAACGATCCAGCCGGCGGTTGACCGGCAAATTCCGGTGCGCGTCTGCAATTCTCAGCAGCCCGAACTGCGCGGCACGATGATTCTGTCCAAAGACCAATCAACACCGCGCAAAGTCAAATCCATCGCCTATAAAAAAGGCATCACGATTCTGCATATCACGTCGGCGCGAATGTTGGGCGCGTTCGGTTTTATGAGCGCGATTTTTCAGATTTTCGAGCGTCATCGCACGGTCATTGATGTCGTCACAACATCGGAAGTTTCCGTGTCGCTGACGCTCGACAACACCGACGCGCTCGACGCGATTGTCAAAGATTTGCAGCGCATCGGCACGGTCGAGGTCGAACCGCAGCAAGCCGTCGTCTGCGTCGTCGGCAGCGGTTTGCGCGACACATCGGGCGTAGCGGCGCAAATTTTCGCGGCGATCTCCGACATCAACATTTCCCTGATTTCACACGGCGCATCCAGCGTTAATATGACTTTTGTCGTCGAGGAAAAGGTTGTCGGCGAAGTGATCAAAAGATTGCATAATGAGTTTTTCAAACGGTAAAATCAGATGAGCAAAAGGAGCGTGAGAAAATGATAGAAACATTACTTGAGGAAAAAATCGAACAGGAAACCGCTGCTGAAGATTCGCCGAAAGCGCGGTTGGAAAAGTTTTTGCGGGAAAACAACGTCAAAGTTTTCACCGAAAAAGACTTCGATTTTCCGAAAGACGAAAAAACGCAATCGAGAATACGCGCCGAGGTTGACGAATTTGCGCGGATGCGGGAAGAGTGGCGCGAAGAAGACAGAGAGTTACTGAAAGGACGTGAAAAATTATGACGGTGATTGTTGATACGGACGTAATCTCACATTTTTTGAAAGGAGATTCCCGCGCCGAACTTTACCGAACGCATCTTTTCGGTCTGCCGAAAATAATTTCATTTATGACTTTGGCGGAACTGCGCCGCTGGGAATTTCAAAACAATTGGGGCGCGAAACGAATCAAGCGGACGAAGGTGTTTCTCGACGATTTCTCAGTGATTTACGCCAACGAAAAACCTTGCGAAATCTGGGCGAAGGTTAAAAGTGACGCTCACCGAAAAGGCAGACCGATTGAAACCGCCGACGCTTGGGTCGCGGCGGTCGCGTTGATGTTCGACGTTCCGCTGGTCACGCATAATCGCCGACATTTTGAAAACATCGTGGATTTGCAGATTATCTCCGAAGTATAATGCTGACACTCAAATTTGAATCAGGCACGTTGATTTTAGAAGGCGCGGAGGAAACGGACGCGGTTCCGAAAGCGTTTGTCTGGGATTCGCGCACCAAACATTTCCGCTCGCCCGCCTATCTTTACCGCGAGATTATCAAAGATTTTATCCGCGCGAAAACCGTTTACGAAGACGCGGCGAAAAACTACGAGACGTTTGATTTTAAGCCGAAATTTCACCTCGCGCCGCGCCCGTATCAAACCGAATCAATCGAGAAATGGCGGGAAAACGAACGCTGCGGAACAATCGTTCTGCCGACGGGCGCGGGGAAAACGCACGTCGCAACGATGGCGATTGAGATGTGCAACCGGCAAACGCTGGTTGTCGTGCCGACACTCGATTTGATGAATCAATGGTATGACTTGCTCGTCTCGACTTTTAACGCCGAAATCGGTTTGATCGGCGGCGGCTTTTATGAAATCGGCGCGATTACGGTGACGACTTACGCTTCGGCTTTTCGGCATCAGGAACGGTTGGGCAGCCAATTCGGGCTGATAATTTTTGACGAATGCCATCATCTTCCGGGCGAAGGCTATAAATACGCGGCGGAATTTGCGATTGCGCCGTTTCGTCTCGGACTTTCCGCCACGCCCGACCGCGCCGACGGCGGCGAAGATATGTTGGAAAACTTAATCGGAAAATACGTTTACCGGCTCGAAGCGCAGCAGTTGGCGGGCGAGTTTCTGGCGGATTACACGATTGAGAAAATCGAAGTCGAATTGTCCGACGAAGAGCGCAGAGCCTATCAAAAAGAGCGGCAAATTTACACCGATTTTCGCCGCGCCAAAAATCTGCCGTTCGGACAGGAAGGCTGGCGAATGTTTCTGATTCACAGTGCCGGGAGCGAAGACGGGCGGCGGGCGATGAAGGCGTATCGAAATTACAAAAAAATCGCGCTCGGCACGGAATCGAAAATCCACGTTTTGCAGGATTTGCTGACGCGCCACAAACGCGACAAAGTTTTGATTTTCACCGCCGAAAACGCGATGGTTTACCGCATCTCGAACGATTATCTGATTCCGGCGATCACGCACGAAACCAACGTCAAGGAACGAAAATTCTGGCTCGATGCTTTTAACAAAGGCGACGTGCTGGCTTTGGCGACCTCGAAAGTCTTGAATGAAGGCGTGAACATTCCCGATGCTTCGGTGGCGATAATACTGTCGGGTTCGGGTTCGAGCCGCGAGCATATTCAGCGTTTGGGAAGAATACTGCGGAAAAAAGGCGACAAGCAGGCGATTCTTTATGAAGTTGTAACGCGAGACACGACCGAAGAATACACTTCGCAAAAGCGTTCGGATGCGCGGCAGTTTCACGATGCGAAACGCGGCGATAATCGAAATTTATTCGATTGAAAATTTACTCTTCCGCTTCGTTTTCAAACGCAATTTGCGCGTAAATCTCTGCCAGCGGCAGGCGGCAGTTGATTGATTCGAGGAAAACCGTTTCGCTCAAATCTTCGTAAATTTTCAGCAACCACTGGTTGGAAGTTTGTTTAATGTAATGCTCGACGCGCGATTCGATTTGCTCGACGAGCAGGCATTCGTGCAAAGATTCCATTTTTTGATAAGCGATGAGTTTTTCGGTTTTGTCGCGGAAACGGGTTGATTTGGAAAGCACTTCGACGACGACGGTCGGGTTCAAAAGCACGTCGAATTCGTCGTCGTCAAACTGCGGTTCGCCGCAGACCACGACGACATCTGGATAACCGTAACGGCGATTTCGCATCCGAACGCGCATATCGTTGGCGTAACTTTCACATTTTTTGCCGCGTAAACCCAGGTGAAGATTAGCAAAAATGTTGCCGCCGATTAAGTTATGTTCGCGGCTCGCGCCTGCCATTGCGACGATTTCACCGTTAATGTATTCGTGCTTTTCTTCCACCTCGCGCTCGAAAGCGAGATATTCTTCGGGCGTGTAAATTTTTTCGACGGTGGCGGCTTGATTGCTTCGGCTCATTTGATTTTCTCCTACGCGCATCTTAACAGAATTCTCACCCGGACAATAATTTTTCCGCCGCTTCTTCCAGAACGAGCGGTTCGAGTTTTGATTTGAAAAACACGACGTTCGCGCTCGAAAAAGTCGCTTCCTCACGACTGCCGCGTAACTCCTGCCACGCGGCTAAAATAAATTTGTTGAAATTTGCCGATTCCAGTTCCGACAGTCTTTTCTGCAAGCTCTTCGGTGTCCAAAATCCCAAAACGTCGAGGTAAATTTTTTCGCTTCCCGGCGAAATCAACACGAAATCGGGAATGAAAGCCGTTCTCCCCAGATCAACGACTTCGCGGTTTTCTTCTAAAATCCAACTCGCCGGAGATTTAGCCCAGCTTTTTTTCAATTTTTCGTGAACCGGATTTTCGTATTCGGTTTCGTCATAGCGGTTCGAGACGAGTTCGGTTTGCTCGCTGGTTAGTTCGTAAAAAGCCGTGCCTTTTTTGTCGTTGATTTCCGCCCGCATTTTCCAGTTACCGCACAAAAGAAGCGCGGGCAAGAAGACCGACATCTGAATTCCGTATTTTTGCGAGCGGTGAAACAGGGAAGCCGCGCCGGTCAAAGTGATTTCGTAGCCGTTCGTCGCATTACCGATGACGGAATGAATCAAGCCGAAATGTTTGATCCAGCCGAAAATCCGGCGATAATTCGCCGCCTCCGACGGCGCGACGCGGATTTTCATCTCGACGCATTTGTAAAGAATCGCCTGCGCCTGCGCCAGATTGTAGCGGTCGAGCAAATCGGTTGGCGCGATGTTTTCAAAAATTGTGAGCCGCTGCTGCGCCGACAAATCGGCGTAAAGATTGGCGGCAATCGCCTCGCTATTGGTTTGAAATTCGTCGGCGACGGTTTGCAAAACTGTTTTTTTATTTTCCGAATCGGGAAAAACCGGCTGAAATTTGCGGGCTTCGAGAAAAACCTTTTGCCGAATCTCGACGGGTTCGGCGGGCGCGGCGGTTTCAAACTCGGAGCGGTCGTTTAGAAGTTTAATGAAGCCGCGCAAGATGCGAAAGTCCGTTCCCGCGCCGATGTATTCTTCGAGTTCACGTTCGAGTTCGCCGCGTATTCTGCCTTGAAATTCGTCGAAGATTTCGATGAGAACTTCGGCATCGCGCAAATATCCGGCATCGTCGGTTTTTATCAAACGCGGGAAAACCTTTTCGCCGCGCCGGAAGTTGATGGCTAAATCGGAGGTGAGCATTTCAGATTGTTATTGTATCATTTCAAACTATGAATCTACACGAATTAACCGTAAATCTAATCAACATTCCTTCGATTTCCGGCGACGAGGAAGCGGTCGGATTTTACCTGCGCGATTATCTCGAATCTTTAGGCTGGACGGTTGAACTGCAAGCCGTGTCGTTGAATCAAAACAACGTCATCGCTTATTTAAACGAAAGCCCGCGAGTTTTTTTCTCGACGCATATTGATGTCGTGCCGCCGCATATCTCGGCGAGCGAAGACGATGAGAAAATTTACGGGCGCGGCGCGTGCGATGCCAAAGGAATCGTCGCGTCGCAGATTTTCGCGGCGGAGGCGTTACGAAAAGAAGGAATTAACGACCTCGGTTTGCTGTTCACCGTTGACGAAGAACAGGGAAGTTCGGGAGCGCGAAAGGCGAACGAACATCCGATGGCGGCAAAGTGCGAATATCTGATTAACGGCGAACCGACTGACAACGATTTGGCAATCGGCTCGAAAGGCTCCCTTCGGTTTTACATCAAAACGCAGGGCATCGCCGCGCATTCGGCTTACCCGGAACAGGGCGAATCGGCGATTGATAAATTGATTGATATTTTGATTGACGTGCGCGGCGCGGCGTTTCCGAACGACGGGTTTTTCGGCGAAACGACGAATAATATCGGCTTAATTTCCGGCGGTTTAAAAACCAACGTCATCGCCCCGAACGCCGAAGCCGGTCTGCATATTCGTCTGACAACCGATGAAAAACCGATTCTCGAAGTGTTGGAAAAAACCATCGCCGGGCGCGGCGAAATCGAAATTATGTCAAGCACCAGACCGGTGAAAATGCTCGCCGTCGAAGGTTTTAATCAAAAAGTCGTGCGTTTTACCACCGACATTCCGCACCTTTCAAATTGGGGAACGCCGTTGCTTTTGGGCGCGGGTTCGATTCTCGTCGCTCATACCAAACACGAATTTGTATTGAAAAAAGATTTGGACGAAGCAGTCGGGCTTTATATAAATTTGGTGAAGAAATTATTAGCCACAGATGAAATTATTAACCACATAGAAACATAGGAAACATAGGAAAGAAATTAAATTATAAAAAGTTTTTAATACTTGGAATGTTTGAAAGGTAATTCAGCGTTAAAAAGTGTAAATTCTTTTATGTTTTCTATGTTCCTATGTGGTTAAAAAATATGAGTGGTTAGAAAAGTATGAATAAAAAGTATTTGGACAAACTGACTTACGAAGTCATTGGCGCGGCGATTTAAGTTTATAAATCGCTTGGCGCGGGACTGCTCGAAAGCGTTTATCACGAATGTCTGAAACACGAATTATTTATGCGCGAGATTGGTTTTTTGACCGAAATGGTCGTGCCGATTCACTTCAAAAAAATTATCGTGGAAACCGAATTGCGGTGCGATCTGTTTATTGAAAATTGTCTGGTCGTCGAACTCAAATCCGTCGCTACATTACTGCCGATCAACGAAGCACAGATTTTAACTTATATCTGATATTACGCAAAGTCAGTTAAGTCTAGTCTTTCCAATATGTTTCAGTTACTATTTTATTAAAAGTAGATTGAATACCATTCTGATAGAAAAAACTAAGTGTTGAAATACAACGATTTATAGAATCACTTAAGTTGAATTTCCT
>JAYVKL010000055.1:0-5997 GCA_043768465.1 Pyrinomonadaceae bacterium | reverse complement strand
CAAACATTTCGGCGGCGAGCGATTCGGGCGGCGCGTCTATAAAATTGCCGGAGGAATTTTCAAAAGCAAGCAGCGATTCAACTTCACGGCGCAGATTTTCATCTGCGCCGCACGATTCATCGAAAAACGCTTCACGCTCGGCGAACGGAATTTCCAACGCCGCGTGATAGATTTCTTCAATCTGTTTTAGTCGCTCAGCATCCATTATTTGCGTCTTCCGCCTTCAAATTCATTCCGGCAGATTCATCCGTTTCAGCAAACTGCGTATCAGGGCTCGTAATCAACTTTTCCAACCGGCTCGCTTTTGTATTTCTTTGAAGCGGCGGTCTTTCCTCGCCGCTTTCCACACCGGATCGTGTTTTATCCAGACCAGCCATGAACCGATTCCGTCGCGGTCGTCAATGTCTTTGCCAAGCCAGCGAAACGCCTCATCCCTTTCGCCGAGAACTTCATAGACCGCCGCAATTCGATATTCGACGACATGCTCGCCACGCGCGTCGCGTCGCAAAAGTTCGTTTAATAATTCGCGGGCGGTTTCTTTTTGTCCGGCATTGGCATAAGCCAAAGCCAGCATTCCAATTCCTCCGGCATCACCGCTCGGCGCATCGGGCATTGATTTTTTAGCTTCGACGAGTGCTTCCTCAAACTGACCTTTCGCGCCGAAAGCCAGACTGCGATAAAAATACGCCAGCCAGTTATTCGGATTCGTCTCCAGATACTTGGCGTAATGAGCGAGAACCCAGTCGTATTCGCCCGCCATATAGCGAAGCCGACCGGCGTTGATTGTCACAAAATTGCGCGAATCGGCATCGGCAACCGCGATGGCTTTATCGGCATACGCAAAGGCGCGGTCGAATTTGCCCATTCCGCTGAGAATTTGCGAATAGTAATAATTAGTGCGGGCATTTTGCGGATCGAATTTCAACGCCGTTTCAAGAATCTTTTTCGCGCAACCATAATCCTGATTGCGGGCGACAATCTGGTCGGCGAGAAGATGCAGCCCTTCGATATTTGCCGGATCGAGCGAGCGAGCCTTTGACAGATTTTCCCAAGTCCGTAGCGCGGCTTGCTTTTTCGGCACATCCGAATACCTTTGCGAAGCCGCGTGAGCGCGGGCGAGAACAAGATACGCCGCCGAGTTATTCGCATCGGAGTTAACGGCTTGTTCGGCGAGCGAAATCGCTTTGGCGACATTCTCGCGGGACGGAGACCGCATCGCCGCCTGCGCCTCCGCGACGAGTTTGTCCGCCTCTGTCTGTTGCGGCGTTTGCGACGCATCCTTTTTGGCGATTGTTTTTTGACTTGGCATCGGAGGACATCTGATTGGAAAATCAATTTGCTGTGCCGCCGCAGTTCCGGCAAAGAGAACCAATGCCATCGCGGTGATTTTAAGCAGTTTATTTTTCATGTTATTTTTCTTTTGTCACGATTTAAGTCCTTAAATAATCCCGTTTCCATTCATAGAATCGTTTCACAAAAATTCATTCCGGCAAACCCATCCGTTTCAGCAGATCCTTGAATCGCGGGTCGTCGCGGAGAGATCCATACGGGATTGTCCATCTGATATCTGGTAACTCCCCGCTTCGGGATTGGAAGTCTTTTTCCAACCATTCAAATGCCTTGTCTTTGTCGCTTAATCCCGCATAGACTTGGGCAATACGTCCTCCGCCTGATTCCTTTCTGGCGTATCTTTCCTCAAGTTCTTTGATGATGGCGTTTGCTTCGCTTCGTTTTCCTGTTACTGCGTATCCATAACCCAAAGTCGACAGACTAATACTAGCTCTGTTATTCAACTCATCTGCCTTTTCAAAATTTGCAATGGCTTCCGTCTCGCGCCCGAGTTTTAGATATGCAAAACCCAAATATGAATAGCCGCCAGAACTGTTCGGATCGAGTTCGATTAATTTAAGAGAGTTTTCTGCCATTGCCTTGAAGTCTTTCTGAATCATATAGATCTGTGAAACATTGCTTCCGATAACGATTGAAAGCGGGTCAAGTTCCTTCGCCTTCTCGATCATCTGAGCGGATTCATCAAACCGCCCAAGATTTCTAAGCAGAACACTATACCAGTGATATGAAGTTGCGTAATTTGGGTTAAGCTCAATAGCCTGTTTGTATTCCCGTTCAGCTTCCGCCCATTTCCACAATTTTTGATAGGTCAATCCCAGCGATGTGTGTGCTTCAGCTAACTGGTCGTCAATCGCTATCGCACGCTCGGCATAAGCCTTCGCCTGCGGTATTGCTTCGCTGGTCGGAGTTCCCGCGTATTCAGGCAAAAGACCATAACAATCGGCAAGACCCGCGTAAGCGAGTGCGTAATTTGGATCGCGGTCTGTCGCCGTTTTAAATTGCTCAATCGCTTTTTTGAGATTCTCCGCCGTTCGCCTATTCCAGTAATAACGTCCTTTCAAATACGCTTGATACGCTTCCGGGTTTGCCGTTGAGGTTTTGGTTACTTTTGCTTCGTCCGCACCCGAAAGTTTTGATTTGAGTTTGGTCGAAACATCTTTGGCAATTTCGCTTTGCAGCGTAACAAGGTCGGATTGCTTGCGTTGATAGCTTTCCGTCCACAGCACTTTGTCGTTTTGCACATCAACCAATTCCAAACTCAGCGTCAATTGTTCGCCACGCTGAACCACTCTGCCGTTCAAGATCGCTTCGACATTAAGCTCTTTGCCGATAGTTTTCATATCGGTATCTTTGCCTTTGTAACGAAAGACCGACGAACGCGGTTTGACATTCAAATTCGGCAACTCCGACAAACTCTTGATGAGCGTTTCCGTCATTCCATCGCTCAAATATTCAACATCAGCATTTCCACTCTCGTTGACAAACGGCATCACGGCGATTGATTCGATTTGTTTGGTTGGCGAAAGATATTTGTAGCCGAAAAATCCGCCTGCTGCGAGAAGTAAAGTTAATAATCCGGCGGCAAAATATTTAGTTTTCGGATTGCTTGCAACTGTTTGATTCGTAGTAGTTTGGTGAATTTCGTCTAAAGTTGTTGCTTTCAGAATCTGCGTTTTATTTTCATCTTGATTCGGAACAATTGAACGCTCCAACTTGTCTTGAAACTCCAAATCTTGCTTAACATCTTTTAAATCATTGCCGACATCTTTGATAGTTTGATAACGCTCGTCTCGGTCTTTTCGCAAGCATTTGTTGATGATTTTGGTGATTTCAGTTGGAACATCGGAATTCAAAGGCTTCGGCTCTTTGTGCAAAATTGCCGCAATCATTTCCAACGCATTGTCGCCTTCAAACGGCAGATGCCCAGCAATCATTTCATACAGCACAACGCCGAAACTAAAAATATCTGTCCTCGCATCAACAACTTTGCCTTTGGCTTGCTCAGGCGACATATAGTTTGCCGTTCCGATAATCATTCCGGGCATTGTTGGCGATTTGATGGCTGTCGCATCTTCGCTTGAAGCACTTGCGGATGTTGAAGAAGCGGACAATTTTGCAATGCCAAAGTCCAATATTTTTGCCAAACCGGTTGGGCGAATCATCACGTTATCAGGCTTAATATCTCGGTGAACAATTCCCGCTGAATGGGCTTCGTCTAATGCGGACGCAACTTGAATCGCAATCTCTAAAGCTGATTTGTAATTGAGCGGATTTGCTCGTTTATAATCATTCAACGTTTTGCCGTCAATAAATTCGGTAGCGATAAAATGAGTTCCGTCAGATTCGCCAATCTCGTAAATCGTAATAATATTCGGATGATTCAAAGCTGATGCAGATTGAGCCTCCCGCACGAAACGACCCATTCGGTCTTTATCTTCCGCGAATTCGGGCGGCAAAATCTTCAAAGCGACTTGACGCTTTAGTTTTGTGTCCTCTACCAAAAACACTTCGCCCATTCCGCCTTTGCCAATGGCGGAGATGATTTTGTATTGATTGATTATTGTTCCGTTTTGTAAAGCCATATTTATTCGGCAGAGCCTATATTTGTTGGTTTCTACGGTTGATTCAGGAAGCCCAAAACTACGCTTTGAAATTTTTTGTAATGTTTCTCAAGCAAAATTGCGTGTCCGCCATCCGGCAGGGCAACGTAGCTTTTATAGTTTGTTCCGAGTTTTCCGTAGAATTCCAATGTTTCGGCTTCTGTCCCCAAAAAATCTTTTTCCGGGTGAATAATCAAGGTCGGCACTTTAATTTGTTCCGGCTGTAAAATCGGCATCTTTGAAATAAAATCAACATATACGCCATTGGGCGATTTTGGAGCTTCGGCAAGTGCTTCCTTCACATATTTTTCGACCACATCCGCTTCGTATTGACCTTCAATAAAATCCGAACGAGCCGCCGTTTCCGTGTTGATTCGATATTGTTCTTTTGGCAACGGAATTGCTCTATGTCTTTCTAAACCTTTCCACCCCATCGCGTAAAGTATCAATTTATCAACCTTTTCGGGATGCTTCATTGTGTAAAGTCCCGTCGTCTGTGTTCCCCAAGACCAGCCGAGAATCGAGATTTTCTCAACTCCATTTTGTTTCGCAATGTAATCAACCGCCGCACCGATGTCGCCCGCTGCCGATTCTGTGTCAGACCAATCTTTGTCAGTCTTGTCCGATTTGCCGTAACCGTGAATATCAATCGCCCAAACGTCATAACCGTTTTTGGCGAGATGATCCATCAGCGAATAATCACGAATCTGCAAATCGAAATCCGGTCTGCCCGTCCACGTCCCGCCGTGAACGAGCAAAACGATTTCCTTGCTTTGTTTGAATGTTTTAGCGTAATCCTTGTGATATTTCTCCCAAAGATAAACTTTCAAACTATTGCTTGAAACATAATGCTCCTTCCCAACGATGCCTTTCACAGACTTTTCGTTTTGTGCATTAGCAAAACTTGCCAACAGCAAAACGAAGGCTAAACAAATTGTGATTTTTCTGGTATTTTTCATCTTCATTATTCTCCTATTTTCCAAATGCCAAAAACACTTCGCCCATTCCGCCTTTACCGATTGGAGATAGAATTTTGTATTGATTGATTATTGCTCCGTTTTCCATCTTTATTTCAGTTTTTTGATGTTTGAATTATTCATCAACGAAGTCATTTGAGTTATTGCAATCGCGTTAAGCTGTTGTAATCGTGTGGTTTGTGGTAATTCTTGCTGAATCAAAATGGCGTTGATACTTTCCATATTCGATAAAATAACCAATTGCTCAATCGTGGCAAAATCTCTGATATTTCCGTCTGAATCAGGATTTTCGTCACGCCATTGTTTCGCGGTTTTGCCGAACAGAGCCACATTCAAAAGGTCGGCTTCGGTGGCATAAACATTGCTGATTTGCGCTTTGGAAAGCTCCGCCGGAATCAGATTTTCCTTAATTGCGTCGGTGTGAATTCGATAATTGATTTTGGCGAGCGTTCTTTGCAGATTCCATTCGAGATTGAGGCGGCTGTTTTCTTCATCCTTTAATCTTTGAAATTCGGTAATCAAATAAAGTTTGAACTCCGCGCTAATCCACGACGCGAATTCAAACGCAATATCTTTGTGCGCGAAAGTTCCGCCGTAGCGTCCCGATTTTGAAATGATGCCGACGGCGTTGGTGGCTTCAATCCATCGTTTCGGTGTCAGCGCAAAGCTATTTGAACCTGCCAGATTTTTAAACCCATCGAATTCGATGGAATTAAAGTTCGGATTGTGAATCTGTTCCCACAAACCGATAAATTCTATCGTGCCGCGATTCCTCAACCAGTTTTGCAGAATGTAATCGCTTCTTTCGGAATCACGATGACGCGCAATATCGGTCAACGAGATGTAGTCTTTCTCGCCGCGATTGAAAACAGTTATTTCCGTTCCTTTGACTTCAATTTTCTGATTTCTCATCTTTTTAATTTCTCGTTCATCCCATTTCAAACTTCACTCCGGCAAACCCATCCGTTTCAGCAAATCCTTGAATCGCGGGTCGTCGCGGGGAGAATCGAACCAACCGAGAGCTAACCAAATCGGCAGCTTTTGATTACGCGATTGAAATTCCTTATCCA
>JAYVKL010000054.1:0-10128 GCA_043768465.1 Pyrinomonadaceae bacterium | reverse complement strand
CCTTAAACGGCGCGACGGCGATGACTTATGAGACTGACGGCGGCGGATTTAAAGGCTTGAACTGGACACGCGACGACGGCACGATTGCGACGTTTCGCTCGGCAATCGCCAAACATTTCATCACCTCAATGACGACTTTGGAGACGGCGGCGAAAAATCGGGCGGCGCGATTGCGAGATTATTACGATTATCGCAAAACGGCGATGGAAGAGTTGCCGCGTGAAAAGATGAAGCGCATCGTCATCGTCCCGACTAAAGACCGCGTAAAAACGGCGGAGTTAATGGAAAATCTGCGGCGGATGCGAATCGAAATCGGCACGGCGAACGCGCCTTTTTCGTCCGCCTCGGCGCACGATTACGACACGAAAAACTCGCCCGTTTCACGCCAAACATTTCCGCAAAGTTCATACGTTATTGATTTGAATCAGCCGCAGAAGCGACTTATCAAAGCACTTCTGGAACAGGACACGCCGCAGGACAAGGCGTTCGTTGACGATAATTTAGGCAGATTCAAACGCAACCAACTGCGCGGCAAAAGCCAGTCAAAAGAAGATTACGGATTCTACGACATCACGGCATGGAGTCTGCCGCTGGCGTTCGGCGTGGACGCTTTCTGGACGGAAGAGGCGAGCGGCGCGAATGTTACGCCGGTCAGCGATGAGTTTTTGGCGAACGAAAAACGCGGCGCGGTTTCGGGACGCGCCCAAATCGCCTACATTATTCCGTATGAAACTGATGCGGCGGGCGCGTTGGTTTTGAGATTATTGAAGGAAAATTTTCGCGTCGCCGTCGCCACCAAACAGATGAACGCAGGCGGGCGCAATTGGACGCGCGGAACCTTCGTCGTTCGTGTCGGGCGCAATCCCGAAACGATTCACGACGCGATTGCGCGTTTATCGAAAGAATTAGGTGTCAACGTCACGGCGGTCAATTCCGGCTATTCCGAAGAAGGCGACACGCCGGTCGGCGGCGAATCGGTCGTGTCGCTGACCGCGCCGAAAATCGCGGTCGTCGCCGACGAAGGCGTTGACCAAACTTCTTACGGCTCGATTTGGTGGACTCTTGATCGTTACGGCGTGAACTTTACGCCGATGACGGTGGCGAACGTCAAAAGCGGCGCGTTGAAAAATTACACGGTTTTGATTATGCCGGACGGCGCGGCGGGACGATATTTCTCGGCGTTGGGCAGCGGCGGCGTAACGACGTTGAAAGATTGGGTTTCCGGCGGCGGAACTTTGATTACGATTCGCGGCGCGTCGGTTTTCGCGGCGTTGAAAGATGTCAACTTAACTTCGTCGAGATTAGTCGGAACCGATGACGACGAAGAAAAAGGTAAAGTCGAATCAGACGAAACCGACAAGCGCAAGGAAATCGAATCCGCGCCCACGCCTTCGCCGACCCCGAAAACGCGCCGAACGCCGCTGCCCGAACCGTCGCCGACACCCGATAACAAAACCGACAAACAGGATTGGCAAGCCGCGAATCTGCCGCCGATTGCGTCGCCTTCGGCGAGCAAGGGCAAAGTTCCCGAAGCGATTCCGGGCGCGATTATGCGCGGCACGGTTGACCGTTCGAGTTATCTGACTTACGGCTTGGAAACGGAAAACATTCCGGTTTTGCTTTCGACCGGATACTTTTTTCGACCGTCGAAAGAAGGCGCGAACGCCGTCGTCTTCGACCCGAAACCGAAACGCGACCTGACGATTTCCGGCTTCGTCTGGACGGGCAACACCGAGCGTTTGTTAAAAGGCACGACCTATTTAATTGACGAGCCGACCGGCGGCGGACACGTCATTTTATTCGCCGAAGACCCGTTTTTTCGCGGCATTTTCCGTTCGATGACGCGACCGTTTTTCAACTCGATTTTATTCAACGGAACTTTTTGATAAGATAAAAATTATGGGACAAATTATTATCGAAGTGCCGCAGAAAATTCAGCGCGGTTACCGGATTACCGATAAAGATTTTGTGCAGAAATTGTTGAAGGATTTGGAAAATTCCGGCGACTCGGTAGAAAATTTACCTGCCGAAGACGTGGCGGATATTAAGCAGTCGCGAAAGGCGCGAGCCGAGTATCTTCGCACCGGAGAAAGTTCGACAATTGCCGAACTGCGCGAAGAGTTCGCCTTATAAATGACCTATCAAATTGAAGTTGTCGGTGCGGCGAAACGACAATTGAAACGATTGTCGAAAGAAAATCAACAGCGCATTTTAGGCGCAATCGAAAAACTCGCCGATCATCCGCGACCGCACGATTATCAATAATTACAAGGCGAAGACCGCCTTTTTCGATTGCGCGTCGGCGATTATCGTGTAATTTATGAAATTCACGACCGTGTTTTGCTAATCCTGATTTTGACCGTCGCGCATCGCCGGGAAGTTTACCGTTAAAAAATTATGTTCACCATTCGTGCCGGTTACACCGATAAAGTGGAAATAAAAACGAGCCTCGAAAACGTCGTCAGATTTTTCTCCGACATCCGAAATTTCGTCGAAATGATGTCGGGCATCGAAAGCATTCACACGGACGGCAGCGGTGTCACGCATTGGAAAGTTCGCGTTGACGTGCCGTTTATCGGCTCGTTTAAGCAAAAATTCGCCGTGCAGTTAGCGGAAAAAAACGAAGACCGCATCGAATGGGTTCCGGCGAACGGCGAAAAACAGAATTTGCTGCGTTACAGTGCCGAATTTATGCCGCAGTCGGAGAATTCGACCGTCGTGCAGTTTTCACAGCACGCCGAACTGCGCCGCAACGCCGCGCGCGAACTGCATCCGCTGGCGGGTTTAGCGGGCGAATCGGTTATCAGCGGCGAGATGAATAAGGGAATCGCGCAGATGGTCAAAAGTTTCGTCAGAAAAGCCAAAGAAAAACTGGAGAAGTAAAATTATGAAGAAATTAAATTTAATTGCCTTGTTTGTTTTAGTTTTCAGCGTCGGCGCGTTCGCCCAACTTAATCTGCCGCGTGAATCGCAGCGTCAGGAAATCGTGCAAACCATCGGCGACACGAAAATTTCCGTCGTCTATCACCGCCCGAACGTCAAAGATCGAAAAGTTTGGGACGGACTGCAAAAATACGGCGAAGTCTGGCGCACCGGCGCGAACGAAAATACGACTTTTGAAGTTTCCAACGATGTCAAAATCAACGGGCAGACTTTGGCAAAGGGAAAATACGGTTTGCACACGATTCCGAATAAGGACGAATGGACGATTATTTTTAACAAAGTCAACAACGAATGGGGCAGTTTCAAATACGACCAGAAGCAGGATGCTTTGCGCGTCACCGTCAAGCCGCTGAAGGAAGGGTTTCAGGAAACGATGAGCATCAATTTTGAAAACGTCAAGCCGAATACTTCCGAGGTTGCCATCGCCTGGGAAAAAGTCAAAGTTCCGTTCACGGTTGATGTCGGCGATGTTAACGGCAGAGTTTTGACGGACGTTCGCAGTCAGGTGGCAAACGCCAAAGCCGACGATTTCCGAACGCCCGCGCAAGCCGCCGTCTGGGTTTTAAATTCCAAAATGACGGCGAATTACGAAGAGGCGTTGAAATGGATTGACGCTTCGATAAAAACGCGCGAAACTTTCGGCAATTTGAATACGAAAGCGCGGCTTCTGGGCGAATTGAATCGAAAAACGGAAGCGATTGCGACCGGCGAAAAAGCGATTCAGGTCGGCAAAGCCGCAACCCCGGCGGCGGAGACGGGCGATTTGGAAAAGATGGTCGCCGGGTGGAAATCTTCCAAATGATTGTTTTATTTTAAGAACCCGCCTGACGCGGTTAATAATTTTCAGCCCGATAAATCAGGCTGAAACCAAAATCGCTTTGGGGCGACTCAATAAATCGAGCGAAGTCATCGGCGCGGCGAATACGAAACAGTCGCCGCGCCGATGACTTCGCTGTTTTTCAGCCCGAAAAACTTTACACCGATCAAAATTTCTGCTACAAGTTGACAGTCGCCCTAAATACAATTCGCGTCTCGAAAATGTCATCGGTCGTTTAGGTTCAAAGAAAAACTCTCGCTCAAATCAGACAAAAACTTGAAAGTTGAATAAAACGGTTTATTCGATTGACAAGATGTATTTAACCACACCTTTGAGACACTGTATTTATTAAGCGTCGGCTCAATCAATCTGGTTGATTAAGCCGAAAGTTACACGTTCAAAAAATCGAAATTCAAAATCGGAGAAGTAAAATGAAGCAAAATTCGTTAGATTCGGATAACAGAACAGCGGAAATTAAAGACGCAGCCGTTACCAACCGGCGCGGTTTCCTTAATAAATTCGGAAAAGCGGCAGTCGTCGGCGCAGCGGTCGGCGCGATTGGCGCGAAGCCGTTCTTGGGCGGCAAATCGGCGGAAGCCGCCGCGCAGCGGTTGGGCGGTCTGGAACCGACGCGAGCGCAGAAAGCCTTTCAGTGGCGGTCGAATGCCGCTCTGGAAAGTTTTAGCGCGACCCCGCGAAACATCAGGCATCCGAACAATTCGGACGAAAATTTATACCCGAACCGCATCGCCAGTTTTTCAAAAGGCTTGCCGCACGACTCCAACGGCGAAGTTTTGCCGGCGGCTTACGACCGTTTTCTGCGAGCCGTCGCCACCGGCAGTCCCGCCGATTTTGACCAGATTCCGATGGGCGGAACGCGCAAATTGACCAGCCCGCAATCGGGTTTGGCGTTTGATTTGGAGGGCGGCGACGGGCAGAGCTTCGTGATTCCGCCTGCGCCCGCCTTTGCCGGACGCGAGATCGCCGCCGAAATCGCGGAAAATTACTGGATGGCACTGCTCCGCGACGTGCCGTTTACCGATTATCAAAATAACCCGATTGCCAATGCCGCCGCCGCCGACTTGACCCTGTTCGGCAGCGATTTAAAAGCTCCGAAAAATGAAAACGGGCAGGTTACGCCGAACCTCCTGTTTCGCGGGTTGACCGCCGCCGACCGTCTCGGACCGTGGATGTCGCAGCTCTGGTATCTGCCGTGCTTTTATGGGGCGAACGAAATCAATCAGAAAATCCGCACGGTGCGCGGCATTCCGAACGGCGGACAGGATTATGTCACGGATTTCAACACCTGGCTGGCGATTCAAAACGGCTTTAATCCGGCGCAGGGCGACAACTTCGATCCGGTGGCGAGATATATGCGGAACGGGCGCGATCTCGGTCAATGGGTTCACGTTGACGTTTTGTTTCAGGGATATTTTCAGGCGTTTCTGGTTATCGCCGGAACTTTGGGCGTGGCGTTCGACAGCGGAAATCCGTATACCAATTCCAATAATCAATTCGGTTTCGCCACTTTCGGCGCGCCGCACGTCGCCACGCTTTTGTGCGAAGTGGCGACCCGCGCCCTGAAAGCCGTCTGGTATCAAAAATGGATGATTCATCGTCGTCTGCGCCCGGAAGTCTATGCGGCGCGGGTGCATCGCGCACTTTACGCGGGGGCGAATTATCCGGTGCATTCCGAAATTTTGAATTCACTCGGCAGTTCGACGCGGCTCGGCGGTTATCTGGCTTCCGGCAATGCGCTTTTGCCGCTGGCGTTTCCCGAAGGTTCGCCGACGCATCCGGCTTACGGCGCGGGACACGCGACGGTGGCGGGTGCCTGCGTCACGGTTTTGAAAGCGTGGTTCGACGAATCGGCGGTGATTCCGAATCCGGTCGTGCCGGACGCAAGCGGCACGTCGCTCGTCCCATACAGCGGAGCGGGTAATCTGACGGTCGGCGGCGAACTCAACAAAATCGCCTCCAACGTCGCCAACGGGCGCAACATCGCGGGCGTTCACTGGCGTTCGGATGCCAACGCTTCGCTCAAACTCGGCGAATCAATCGCCGTCAGCATTATGCGCGAGCAGAAATCCTGTTATAACGAAGTTTTCAACGGTTTCAGTTTGACGAAATTCGACGGCACGACGATCACCGTCTGATTGTCTGAAATTTATGAAAGTTCGCGTTTTCGTTCAGAGTCCACGCCTTCAGCTTGGTTTCCGCCGCGCTTCGCTGGCGGAGGGAACAAACTGAAGTTTAGACTCTGAACGAAGACGCGAACTTTACTCGTCAGAATATAAGTTAAAAAGAATAGCCCGATTTAATCTTGAGACAGATGAAGGACGAGACTTGAAAATCTCGTCCTTTTCGCTTTTTTATTCAAAAGCCTCGCCGACATCGCCGCTTGGTTGATTTTCACCCGCCGAATTTATCGGTTATAATCCTAAAAAATCATTTCTTATAACCAATGCCAAAACGCACAGACATCCATAAAATACTAATCATCGGTTCGGGTCCCATCGTCATCGGGCAGGCTTGCGAGTTCGACTATTCGGGAACGCAGGCGTGTCGCGCACTGAAAGACGAAGGCTTTGAAGTCATTCTCGTCAACTCCAATCCGGCGACGATTATGACCGACCCGGAAATCGCCGATAAAACTTACGTCGAACCTTTAACGCTCGAAACGGTTTCCGCGATTATCGAAAAAGAACGTCCCGACGCGCTGCTGCCGACGGTTGGCGGACAAACAGCTTTAAATTTATCGGTCGAACTGCACGAAAAAGGCGTTCTCGATAAATTCGGCGTGAAGCTGATCGGCGCAAATATCAATTCGATTAAAGTCGGCGAAGACCGCGAATTATTTAAAGCCGCAATGGACGAAATCGGGATTCCATCGGCGAAGGGCGGCTTCGCGTACACCTGGGAAGAGGCGCAGAAAATGGTGGAGACGACCGGCTATCCGGCGATTATTCGCCCGGCTTTTACTTTGGGCGGAACGGGCGGCGGCGTGGCTTTTAACCCGGAAGAGTTTGAAGACATCGCCAAAGGCGGACTCGCCGCGTCGCCGATTTCGCAGATTCTCGTCGAAGAATCAATTCTCGGCTGGAAGGAATACGAACTCGAAGTGATGCGCGACTTAAACGATAACGTCGTGATTATCTGTTCGATTGAAAACTTCGACCCGATGGGCGTTCACACCGGCGACTCGATCACGGTTGCGCCCGCGCAGACTTTGAGCGATGTCGAGTATCAAAGATTGCGCGATATGTCCATCGCCTGCATCCGCAAAGTCGGAGTGGAAACGGGCGGCTCGAACATCCAGTTTGCCGTTAACCCGGAAAACGGCGATGTCAGAATAATTGAAATGAATCCGCGTGTTTCCCGTTCGTCCGCGTTGGCGAGTAAAGCGACCGGATTTCCGATTGCGAAAATCGCCGCCAAACTCGCCGTCGGCTACACTTTGGACGAAATTCCGAACGACATCACCAAAAAAACTCCCGCGAGCTTTGAGCCGACGATTGATTACGTCGTCACGAAAATTCCGAAATGGGCGTTTGAAAAATTTCCCGGCGCGGAGGATGTTTTGGGAACGCAGATGAAATCGGTCGGCGAAGTGATGGCAATCGGGCGCACTTTCAAAGAATCGCTTTTCAAAGGTCTGCGTTCCCTGGAAGCCGTCAAACCGCTGCGGCTCGAAGGAATTCCCGACCACGTTTTGCAGCGCAAACTGGCGCGCCCGAATTCCAACCGTTTTCAATACCTGACTTACGCCCTGCAAAACGGCTATTCGATTAGCGAGGTTCACCGTTTGACTAAAATTGACCCGTGGTTTTTGGAGCAGTTGCAGGAAGTGATGGTCTTGCAAAAACGCATTGAAACGCGCAATTTAAACGACGTTCCGAGCGAAGTTTTGCGAACGGCGAAGGAATACGCTTTGAGCGACCGCCGCATCGCTTATCTGACGAATTCAACCGAAAACGAAGTCAGAGAACGGCGCAAAAACTTAAATATCACGCCGGTTTATAAACGGGTTGACACCTGCAGCGCGGAGTTTGAATCGCACACGCCGTATCTTTATTCAACCTACGAAGAGGAGTGCGAAGCCGAACCGACGAGCCGCCGCAAGATTATGATTTTAGGTTCGGGACCGAATCGCATCGGGCAGGGAATCGAGTTCGATTACTGCTGCTGTCACGCCAGTTTCGCTTTGCGCGATGCCGATTTTGAAACGATTATGGTCAACTGTAACCCGGAAACCGTTTCGACCGATTACGACACTTCCGACCGATTATATTTCGAGCCGCTGACATTTGAAGACGTGATGAACATCGTCGAAGTGGAAAAACCGGAAGGCGTGATCGTTCAGTTCGGCGGGCAAACGCCGCTAAATTTAGCGGACCGACTGCATCACGCCGGAGTTCCGATTATCGGAACCTCAAGCGATTCAATCGGTTTGGCGGAAGACCGCAAAAGATTCAGCGCGTTATTGCGAGAATTAAAAATCCCGCAACCCGAAAACGGCACGGCGATTTCCGGCGAAGAAGCCAAAGACATCGCCGCCAAACTCGGTTATCCGGTGATCGTGCGCCCGTCGTTTGTTCTGGGCGGACGGGCGATGGCGATTGTCTATGATGAACAAACGCTCGACGAATACATGCGCTCCGCCGTTGACGCTTCGCCGGAAAAACCGATTTTAATTGATAAATTTCTCGAACGCGCCGTCGAGATTGACGTTGACGCGCTCGCCGATGAAACGGCGGTCGTCATCTGCGGCATTCAGGAACACATCGAAGAAGCCGGGATTCATTCGGGCGATTCCTCAAGCGTTTTGCCCGCGCAGAAAATCGCCGCCGAACATCTCGAAACCATCAAGCATTACACGATAAATTTAGCGAAAGCGTTGAACGTCGTCGGTTTGATGAATCTGCAATTAGCGATTAAAGACGACCGGGTTTACGTTATCGAAGTCAATCCCCGCGCATCAAGAACAGTTCCGTTCGTGGCAAAAGCGACGGGCATTCCGATTGCGAAAATCGCCGCTTTGATAATGGCGGGTGATGTAAAATTAGCCGATTTCAACTTGCCCGAACATTTGAGCGTCCCGAAAATCTTCGTCAAATCGCCGGTTTTCCCGTTCAAAAAATTCGCCGGTGTTGACCCGGTTTTGGGACCCGAAATGCACTCGACCGGCGAAGTGATGGGCGTGGGCGATACGTTCGGCGAAGCCTACGGCAAAGCGATGGAAGGCGCGAGTCTGGTTTTGCCGATGTCCGGCAAAGCCTTTATTTCCGTCAACGATTCGGACAAAGGGCAAGCCGTCGTTTTAGCCCGCAGGTTAAATAATCTGGGTTTTGATTTGATCGCCACCTACGGCACGGCAAAGCGTCTGACGGAAGTCGGGCTTGCTTGCGAAACCGTTTTCAAAGTCAACGAAGGTCGCCCGAACATCGCCGACTACATCAAACAAAGCGAAATTTCCCTGATTATCAATACGGCTCTCGGACAAACTTCGCACTACGACGAACAATCAATCCGCAAATCGGCATTGCAGTTCAACGTCCCGACGGTGACGACGATGACCGGCGCGGAAGCTTTAATCGAAGCGATTGCGACGAAAAAGTCACAGGCGAAAGTCATCGTCAGAAGTTTGCAGGAGATTCACGATAAAAGTAAATCGTTAATCGTCAACGGTTGATCGTCAGAATAATGAAAATCGAAAAAAGCGGTAATTTATTTGCTGAAATCAGAGACGCGATTCTTACGGCGCGGAATCTCGCATACAAAAGCAGCAATACGATTTTGCTGAATATGTATTGGGAAATCGGGCGTATTGTCGTCGAAAATGAACAGCAGGGAAAATCGAAAGCCGAATACGGTCAAGCGACACTCAAAAACCTTTCCGCGCAGCTTACTTTTGAATTCGGCGCGGGATTTGATGAAAGTAATTTGCGGAATATCCGACGATTTTATCTCGCGTTTCAAAAACGTGACGCACTGCGTCACGAATTGAGTTGGACGCATTATAGAATCATCAGCCGACTCGAAAATGAAATGCTGTGCCGGCAATATATCGAACGCGCGATTGAAGGAAATTGGGATACGCGAACGCTGCAAAGAAACGTCAAAACAAATTATGTCGGCAGAATTTTAGACACCGAAAGCAAAGAACAAACTCCGCAAAATTTCATCAAAGACCCGTATATTTTCGAGTTTTTAGGTTTGGCAGCCGACAGCAAACAAACGGAAAACCGCATCGAAACGGCTTTAATCAGTCTGATATGGTCAAGTTTTAGTGGATACAAAACTCTCTATCTTTCCTCCATTTTTAATTTTCCACTCTGCTTCAAATTCGATTGGACTTTGGTAGCCTA
>JAYVKL010000053.1:0-21140 GCA_043768465.1 Pyrinomonadaceae bacterium | reverse complement strand
GGAATAAATCGGAATAAATCGGATTCCAACTTTTTGCTACATTCATTTTCGAGTTAAAAAAAATAACATAAAAGCCTTTCGCGACGGTCGCGAGGGGCTTTTATACTGGGGGGGGGTGTTTTTTTTGAAAATATTTTTGTTTTCAAAAAAAATCGTTTTTCAAATCTGGTGTTGATATTTTTCTAATCGTCCGTTTTTTGTAGAGACCAAAGGCACCGTTCATCTCTACAAAAAACGGGCGGATACTGGGGGGTAACCTTTTTCAATAAAAAAAAATCACCTTGTAAAACTACAAGATGATTTTTTTTTATTGAAAGACATTATTGTTCGTCTTTATAATTCCACGTATTTAAAAAACCTGTGTGGAAATTTCCTTTTCTAAAATCTTCATTTTTCATCAATTTTTGATGGAATGGTACGGTTGTTTTCAATCCTTCGACGATAAATTCGTCTAATGCTCGTTCCATTTTCGTAATACATTCCTCTCGTGTTTGCGCACGCGTGATGAGTTTTGCAATCATAGAATCGTAATACGGCGGCACGACGTAGCCCGGATAAATCGCCGTATCAACCCGTACGCCCGGACCGCCGGGATTGTTGAACGCCGTGATTTTGCCGGGCGACGGCGTAAATTTCACCGGGTCTTCGGCGTTAATCCGGCACTCGATAGAATGCCCGACAATCAAAACGTCCGATTGATTGAAGCCGAGTTCTTCGCCTTCGGCAATGCGAATTTGATTTCGCACGATGTCGGCGAGCGTCACCATCTCCGTGACCGGATGCTCAACCTGAATGCGCGTGTTCATTTCCATAAAATAAAATGAACCGTCTTCGTCGAGTAAAAACTCAAAAGTTCCCGCACTCGAATAACCGATTTCCTGACACGCTTTGACCGCGACCGCGCCCATTTTTTCGCGCTGTTCCGGCGTGATGGCGATTGACGGAGCTTCTTCCAATAATTTTTGATGCCGCCTTTGAATCGAACATTCGCGCTCGCCCAAATGAACGACATTGCCGTATTCGTCCGCCAAAACCTGAATTTCGATGTGGCGCGGACGCTCAATATATCGTTCGATATAAACGCTGCCGTTTTTGAATGCCGCGAGTGCTTCGGTTTGCGCGAGTTCTAAATTATTAGCTAATTCCGATTCTTGACGGACGATCCGCATTCCGCGTCCGCCGCCGCCCGCCGCCGCTTTGATGATTACGGGAAAACCGATTTCTTTGGCTAATTCAATGGCTTCGTCCGCCGTCTCAATCGGTTCAGGACTGCCGGGCAGAATCGGAACGCCCGCCGCCGCCATCGTTCGCCGGGCTTCGACTTTATCGCCCATCATTCCGATAACGTGCGGTTTCGGTCCGATAAATTTGATGTTACAGTCTTCGCAAACTTTGGCGAATCGTTCGGATTCGGCGAGAAAACCGTAGCCCGGATGAATCGCGTCAACATTAGTGATTTCCGCCGCGCTGATGATCGCCGGAATGTTCAGATAGCTCTCCGCCGACGGCGCACCGCCGATGCAAACCGCTTCGTCGGCGTAGCGAACGTGCAGCGCGTCTTTATCGGCAGTCGAATGCACGGCGACCGTTCTGATGCCCATTTCCTTGCACGTCCAGATTATCCGACAGGCGATTTCGCCGCGATTGGCGATTAAAATTTTGCGAAACTCCCGCTTTTTCATTACAAATTTTTAGCCATCGAGGACGCAGAGTTCACGGAGAGGTTTAAGGTTCTCATCGTCTCTGTGAACGCTGCATCCTCGATGGCTAATCAGTTATTTTTTAATTCCGAAAAGCGGCTGACCGTACTCGACCGGCTGACCGTTTTCGACGTAGATTTTAACGACTTCGCCGGAAACTTCCGCTTCGATTTCGTTCATCAGCTTCATCGCTTCGACGATACAGACAATCGTCTCGGCGGAAACATTGCTTCCCTCTTTAACATACGACTCTTTATCGGGCGACGGCGAACGGTAGAAAGTCCCGACAATCGGCGAAACTATCGTATGCAGATCGGAATCGGCTGATGTCTCTGTCAAACTCGTTTCGGACTGGATTTCAGCAGATTTAGCTTGAACGGTCGGAGCGACAGCGGGCGCAGAGTTAAACGGCGGCATCGCCTGAATATACTGCGGCGCGGGATTTTTGCTCAGACGAACACGAATGTTGGAATTTTCAAATTCAAAATCGGTGAATCCGTTTTCGTTGACTAAGGCTGCCAATTCGCGCAGCTCATCCATATTTAACGAAGGTTCTGATAACTTCGGATTCGCGCTCGACTTTTTCGTCGCCTCTTTTTTCGCTGATGCCGCTTGCTGACTCATTTTCTGCTCCCTTGCTTGGCAAATACAAAATCGTAAATTAGCAATAGAAAAACGACTATTGAAAATTTACGATTCAGATTTCCCGAAATTATTTTTTCGCCGCCAACTCGCGCGGGTTATCAACCAATTCGATCACCGCCATTTCCGCATTGTCGCCTTTTCGACGACCGAGTTTGATGATTCGCGTATAGCCGCCCGGACGATTTTGGTAGCGTGTACCAAGTTCGCCGAATAAAAGCTGCACGGCTTTCACGCCCGCCGTTCTTTCAATCGGTTCTTTTTCTACGCTTTTTTTGCCGCGAAAACGGCTTTGTTCCGCTTTGAAGGTCGAATTTCCGGCGTGGAAAAATCTGGCTGCCTGCCGGCGCAGATGAACCTCCTGCGCCTGCGTTTCATCGCCGCTCAAATTTTTCGCCCGCCGCGCCAGTGTGATAACTTTTTCGACAAAGGGACGAAGTTCCTTCGCTTTCGGAACGGTCGTAACGATATAACCTTTTTCCGAATTAACCAATGAAGTCGCCAAATTTCGTAACATCGAAATCCGATGCTCAGTCGTTCTGCCCAATTTACGATGTGCTTTTAAGTGTCTCATAATTAGTGGAGAGTGGAGAGTGAAGAGTCGAGCGGAAGAAAATTCTCTACTCTCGACTCTCTATTCTTGACTCGTCTTAGTCCATATCACGTCCGCCCGAACCCGGAATCGGATTACCTTGTTCGTCAAAATCCATTCCGAAATCCAAGCCCATTCCGTGAAGCATGTCCTTGATTTCCGTCAAAGACTTTTTGCCGAAGTTTTTCGTGTGCAGCATATCGCGCTCGCTGCGGTGAATCAAATCTCGAATCGTCCGAATGTCGGCGTTTTTCAGACAATTATACGAACGCACCGACAACTCCAACTCGTCAACCGAACGATCCAGCAAATCGTTGCGAAGGAGCGGCGGACGGGCGATGTCTTCAAATTTAAAATCCGCTTCTTCCTCTTCAAAATTGATAAAGATTGACATATGATCTTTGACGAGTTTTGCCGCCAAACCGATTGAATCATCCGGTTTAACCGAACCGTCCGTCCAAACCTCAATCGTCAATTTATCCAGTTCCGTGTTTGAACCCTGCCGTGTCTGCTCGACGCTGTAGTTGACCTTTTTGATCGGCGTGTGAACCGAATCAATCGGAATGTAGCCGACCGATAAATCTTCGTCGTTATTAAACTCGGCGGAAACATAGCCGCGCCCGCTTTTCAGACGCATTTCAATTTTTAAATCGCCTTTGGAACTGATGGTCGCCAAATGAACGCTTTTGTCCAAAATTTCGACATCGCCGTCGGCTTCGATGTCCGCGCTGCTGACTTCGCCAACGCCCGATTTATTGATAATTAAAGTTTTTGAACCGCCGCCGTGCAGCTTAAACGGAACTTGTTTGAGATTCAGGATAACGTCGGTGGCATCTTCGACTACGCCTTTAATCGAAGAAAACTCGTGTTCCACGCCTTCGATTTTGACGGCGGTAATCGCCGCGCCTTCGATTGAAGACAGCAGCGCACGACGGAGCGAATTGCCGATAGTCGTTCCGAAACCGCGCTCGAACGGCTGGGCGTAGAATTTCCCGTATCGCTCGGTCAAAGTTTCCGTTTCGACGTTCAGACGATTCGGTATTTGAAAATCCGTCCAATTATTATTTTGTGTCATATTCTTTTTTAAAAAGATTCAAGTTTCAAGTTCTCGATTGCTGGTTTCAGTCAATTTAGAACTTAAAACCCAAAGCCGAAAACTTGAAACTTATAAAAACTATTTGCTGTAAAGCTCAACGATTAACTGTTCATTGATAGTCGGATCAATATCCGTGCGAATCGGCAAAGTCGAAACCGTAATGCTCAAGTCGTCTCTGTTGCCCGCGTTAATCCAGTTTGGGCGACCGCGCCCGACGGCAGTTTGCCACGCGCCTTCGACGTGCGTATTTTTGACGGTTGTTTCCTTGACGCTGATCACATCGCCGGCTTTCACCTGAAAAGACGGAATGTCAACTTTGCTGCCGTTCACTAAAATATGCCCGTGATTGACGAGTTGGCGCGATTGTCGGCGGGAGGTCGAAAAACCGGCGCGATAAACAACGTTATCGAGACGACGCTCCAACATAAAAAGCAAATTTTCGCCCGTAATGCCTTTTTGTCTGGACGCTTTCTCGAAGTAATTGCGGAATTGCTTTTCAAGCACGAAATAGATGCGCTTGACCTTTTGCTTCTCCCGTAACTGCTGCCCGTAACCGGCTAAAACCTTCCGCCGGGCGGTTGCGCCGTGCATTCCCGGCGGCTGGGTGCCGCGTTTCTCAATGGCGCACGTCGGCTTAAAGCAGCGGTCACCTTTCAAAAATAATTTTCCACCTTCGCGGCGGCACAGACGGCACACCGCATCTCTATATCTAGCCATAATATTTTTTGCTGCCTCCAACTAAAGCTACTTCGAACTTCAGATTTGCGGTTGCGGGTTCTTTTCGATTCGACAGTCGCAAAACTTAAATCAGTATTTCGCTTTCGATGGAAAAGTTTACGGGTGATCAAAAACCATCCTTCATCCTTTCGATAATTAATTGAATTAAAACTAAAAATTTCAAACTCTGCGACGCTTCGGAGGACGACATCCGTTATGCGGAATCGGTGTCGTATCCCGGATCGAAGTAACTCGAATTCCCGAATTGTTAATTGCCCGAATTGCCGATTCACGACCGCCGCCCGGACCTTTGACGCGCACCTGCGCCTCCCGCATTCCGACTTCCAATGCCTTGCGCGCGGCTTCCGAAGCGGCTTGCTGCGCGGCGAAGGGCGTTCCTTTGCGCGAACCGCGAAAACCGCGCGCGCCCGAAGAAGACTGCGAAATCAGATTGCCTTCCGTGTCGGTAATGGAAATCATCGTGTTATTGAACGATGCCGCAATATGCACGATTCCCAGAGGGATGTTTTTCTTCTCTTTCTTCCGAAAAGTTTTTTTCTTTGTGGTGGTTGCTTTTGCCATATATCAGTGATTAGTGATCGGTCAACAATTATAAGTTTTGTTCTATGATAACTGATAATTGTTGACCGACCGCTGTAATTATTTCTTACCCGGTGCTTTTTTCTTCGCTACGGCGGCTTTGCGCGGACCTTTGCGGGTGCGGGCATTAGTGCTGGTGCGCTGCCCGCGAACCGGCAAACCGCGCCGGTGACGCAGACCGCGATAGCAGCCGATGTCCATCAGACGCTTAATATCCATTTGAACGCGCTTTCGCAAATCACCTTCGATGTCGCCCTGAACATCGAGAAGTGTGCGAATCTGCGTCAATTCATCTTCGCTCAAATCCTTAATCTTCGCGTCAACGCTGATACTGGCTTCATTTAAAATCGCCGTTGCACGGGACTTTCCAACGCCGTAAATATAAGTTAAGCCGATCTGCGCTCTTTTATTCGGCGGTAAATCTACACCTGCTACACGAGCCATAATTCTCCTAAAAATTTCAGATTTCAAATTCCGAATGTCAGTTCGATTTAAAATCTAAAATCCGAAATTCGTAATTTTTTACCCTTGTCTTTGTTTGTGCTTCGGATTTTCGCAAATCACGCGCACGATACCTTTGCGATGAATGACTTTACATTTATCGCACATCTTTTTTACTGAAGGACGAACTTTCATAATGTTTCCCTTTTATTTATAACGATAAGTAATACGTCCGCGAGCCAGATCGTATGGCGAAAGCTCGACAAGAACGCGGTCTCCCGGCAAAATTCTGATAAAATTCTTCCGCATTTTGCCGGAAATATGCGCCAAAACCTGATGCTTGTTGTTTTCGAGTTCAACCTTGAACATCGCGTTGGGCAAAGTTTCCAGCACGGTTGCCGTCACTTCTATCGCTTCTTCTTTAGACATATCTCAGCGTCAATCCGGTTCGATTCGACAAACTTTTGATTTTAGCGTCTTTTAACTCAATTTTCAAGTCAAACGGCGACGGTTTCCGCTTTCCCTTTTTTTAACAGTAATTTTTGCGCTTTCGTCAAGGTCAAAATTTCCGGTCCTTCTGGCGTGACGGCAATCGTGTGTTCACAATGGGCACTCGGCTTACCGTCTTTCGTCACGACCGTCCATTTGTCTTCCAAGGTTATCGTCTCGTGCGTTCCCATATTGAGCATCGGCTCGATGGCGAAACAATATCCGGCGCGAATTTTTTCTTTGGTTCCCGCTCTGCCATAATTGGCAACCTGCGGTGCTTCGTGCATACTGCGCCCGATACCGTGTCCGGTGTAATCGCGCACGATGCCGTAGCCGAATTTCTCGGCGTGCTGCTGAATCGCCCAACTAACATCGCCGACTCGATTATTCGGATAGCATTTATCAATGCCCAACATCAAACATTCTTCCGTCACCTGTATAAGTTGTTTGGCTTCTGCGCTGACTTCGCCGATAGCCACCGTCATTGCCGTATCGCCGACAAATCCGTTATAACTCGCCGCCATATCAATCGAAATTACGTCGCCGTCTTTCAACAGCGCATCGTTTGAAAAGCCGTGAACGACCTGAGCATTCAGCGAAGCGCAGATAACAAATGGAAACGGTGTCATGCCCGACGGTTTGTATCCCAAAAAAGCCGGTTTCGCGCCGGCATCTTCCATCATTCGGCGGGCGGCGTTATTTAGTTCGAGCGTCGTAATGCCCGGCGCAATCATCGTTCGGACGGCTTCGCGCACCTCTGCGATCAATTCGCCGGCTTCGCGCATTCGGTCTAAGTCTTTTCTCGATTTGGCGATAATCATTCTTTTTCCAAAAAAAGTTTGGCTCAATCTGCTGACAAATCCGCTGATCCTCGAATTATTCACAAACTTTTTTAGATTAATTTCTCTATTTGCCGGTAAATATTTTCCAATTCGCCTTCGCCGCCGACTTTCTGCAAGCGTCCCGACTTTTTATAAAAATCAAGCAGCGGCTGCGTTTGCTTATCGTAGGTCGCCAACCGCGCCGAAACGCTTTCTTCATTGTCGTCGGCGCGATGCGTCAATTGCGTCTGAGGATGAAAATCGCAGACACCGGCGATTTTGGGCGGTTTTGAATAGATATTATAAATTTCCCCGCAAATCGAACAATTTCGTCTGCCGGTCAGCCGTTTCAGTAATTCTTCCCGTGCCACGTCAACTTCGACGGCTTGAATTTCTCTGACCTGTTCCTTTGCCAGTTCTTCAAGTTGGGCAGCTTGCACGGCGGTTCGCGGATAGCCGTCCAGAATATAGCTTGCTCGTTCCCGCGAAGTTCGATCTCTGACTATTTGATAAGTTACTTCATCGGAAATCAATTTTCCCGAAGCCATCGTTTTCTGAACTTCACGGGCAAACGGCGTATCGGCTTTTTTCATTTCCCGGAACATATCGCCCGTCGAAATTTGTGGAATGCCGCGCCGCTCCTGTAAAAGTCTGGCTTGCGTTCCCTTTCCCGCGCCGGGCGCACCGATTAAAACAATAATCCTGCTCATTAAATTTATTCGCCGCCGGGTCGCCCGAGTCCGCATTTATTATCTCGCTGCCCGGTGTCGCGGCGTTTCAAATCTCTTCACGCCCGACGACCGCGAAGTCTTGAACCGGCACCCAAAAATCCTTCGTAATTTCGCATCACGAGTTGGGCTTCGATTTGAGAAATAGTGTCCATCGCCACGCCGACCAAAATTAGAAGCGAAGTGCCGCCGAAAAAGAATTGATAACCCAATCCCGTTGGAATCCAACTCAGACCCGGCGTTGCCGTCAAAAAGTTGTCGAGCGACGTGCCGATAAACGGCAAACGTGCCACCTTAAAACCGCTCAAAAGAATTTGTGGAACAAAAGCGATAAAAGCCAGATAAAGCGCGCCGACCGTCGTTAGTCTGGTCAAAATCGTGCTGAGATAATCCGCCGTCGGCGCACCGGGACGAACGCCCGGAACAAATCCGCCGTGTTTACGCAGGTTATCGGCAACCTCGTCGGTATTGAAAATGATCGTAATGTAGAAAAATGTGAATAATACAATCAGCGAAATAAAAACCAATTCATAATACGGATCGCCGCCGTGAAACTGTTGAAAGAACGCCGATATTTTGCTCCACGCCGAATCCGGGTTTGCCTGATCCGGCGGAAAAGCCGAGAAGACGGTTTGCGGCATCGCCAAAACGGACGAGGCAAAAATGACCGGAATAACTCCGCCCATATTGATTTTCAAGGGCAGACTCGTTTCCTGTCCGCGAAATGTTTGATTGCCGACGCGCCGACTCGCATAACTGATGGCGATATTCCGCCGCGCCGACTCGACGTAAACAATCAGTGCGATTAACGCCACCAAAACCACGACTAAAAATATAACTCCGAATGTTTGATACGGGTCGCCCTGCTTCACTCTATCGGAAATCTGCAAAATTCCGCGCGGCAGACCGATGACGATACCGGCAAAAATCAGCAGTGAAATTCCGTTGCCGATGCCGCGTTCGGTAATCTGCTCGCCGAGCCACATCACGAAAATCGTGCCGGTCGTCAGCGTGATGACGATCATCAAAGTCGCCCACCAGGTCGGGGGAATAATGCTGTTTTTCTCCAGCCAGGTTGCCACGAAAAACGTCTGCACGGCGCACAAAGCAACTGTCAGATAGCGCGTCCACTGGTTGATTTTCTGTCGTCCGACTTCGCCTTCTTCCTGGATTTTTTTAAATTGCGGTGAAAGCACCGGCATCAACTGTAAAATAATCGAAGCCGTAATATACGGCGTTACGCCGAGGGCAAAAACCGAAATCGTGCGAAAGTTTCCGCCGGAAAATAAATCGAGGACGCCGAGCAGTGTGCCGGAGACATCGCTCCAGACCTTTTCGAGCTGCGCTTTATTGATTCCGGGCGCGGTGACGTGCGCTCCCAAACGGTAAATCGCCAGCATTCCGAGCGTGAAGAGAATTCGCTTCCTCAACTCAGGAACCTTAAACATATTTTGGATGGCGGCAATAAACTTTTCCATATAATAGAGTTTTGGTTATTAGTCTTTAGTTTTCGGTTTTCGGACGTTCATCGAACGAAACCTAGAAAGCATTTGTTCTCAAAGATTGAAAATAAAGACGGAAAAACTATTTAAGCAGCAACGGCGACTTCTCTGGTGATTTCCGTGATGCTTCCGCCTGCCTGTTCGATTTTTTCTTTGGCGGATTTGGTGAAGCGATGAGCCGAAACATTCAATGCCTTCGAGATTTCGCCGCTGCCCAGGATAACGAGGTCGTGTTTAGCCTTTTTAATCAGTCCGCGTCGGTGTAAAATTTCCGGCGTAATTTCGTCGCCGGCGTTAAAACTTTCCTCCAGTTTAGCGAGACCAATTTCCAACCACTTTTTCTTAAAGATGTTGGTGAAACCGCGTTTCGGAAGGCGACGCTGAAGCGGCATCTGTCCGCCTTCAAAGCCGATTTTGCTGCTGTAACCGGAACGTGATTTTTGTCCTTTGTGTCCGCGCCCGGCGGTTTTGCCGAGACCCGAACCCGGTCCGCGTCCGACTCTTTTCTTTTTGTGCGTCGAACCGGTCGCGGGCTTTAAATTATTCAATGCTAATGCCATTTTTCTTTCCTCTTTAAATAGTTAATCGTGAACAATATATCGTAAATAGTATTTTGTCCTAAAATTAAGGATTTTTCTATTCACGAACAAATATTCACGATCAACGAATCTTATTCGACAATTCTCAAAAGATGCGGAATCTTCTCCACAATGCCGCGCATTGAAAGGTTGTCCGGGCGTGTTATCGTCTGATTGAGTTTGGTAATTCCCAAACTTTTGATAATCGCTTTCTGCTTTTTAGAATAACCGATCATACTTTTATAGTATTGAATTCTGATTGTTCCGCCGTCGTATTGTTTTTCTCTCTGTGCCATCGCTTTAATCGGTTGCGAATTTCAGTTTCGTGTAAATTTCGTTGCTTGAAATTCGTCGTTTGTAATTTATAAAAGTTCCCCAACCTGCTTGCCGCGCAAACGAGCGACTTCGACCGGATCTTTCATTCTGGTCAAACCGTCGAAAGTTGCGCGAATGACATTGTGCGCGTTGGTCGAACCCAAAATTTTCGTCCGCACATTATGAATTCCGAGAACCTGCAAAATTGCGCGAACCGCTCCGCCGGCAATCACTCCCGTTCCTTCCTTTGCCGGCTTGAGCAGAACCTTTCCCGCGCCGTATTCCCCGATCATTTGATGCGGAAGGGTGCCGTCAATCAGCGGGACTCGAATCAGATTATTTTTCGCCGATTCAATCGCTTTCTTAATTGCGTTCGGAACTTCCTTAGCTTTTCCTGTGCCGAAACCGACGTGACCTTTCTCGTCGCCGACGACGACCAGTGCCGCGAACGACATATTTTTACCGCCTTTAACGACCTTCGTTACGCGGTTAATCGAAATCAACTGGTCTTTTAAATCTAAACTGCTTGGAGAAATCCGTTGTTTATTCGTTTTCATTCGTTTCTTCTTTTTTGTCTTCCGACTGGTTCGCCGTTTCGTTTTTGTTTAAACCCGCTTCGCGCGTCGCATCGAGCAGTGCTTTGACGCGCCCGTGATAAACATAGCCGCCGCGGTCGAAAACAACCTGCGTAATTCCCGCCGATTGAGCGCGTTCGGCAATCGCTTTTCCGATTGTTTGTGCCGCCGCGATAGTTCCGCCGGTTTTGCCTTTCAAATCTTTCTCGACCGTCGAAGCCGCCGCTAAGGTTTTGCCGTTGGTGTCGTCAATCACTTGCGCGTAGATGTGGTTCAAACTGCGAAACACTGCCAGGCGCGGTCTTTCCGCCGTGCCGCTGACTTTTTTGCGGATGCGGCTGTGAACGCCGCGACGTATTTCTGCTCTGTTATTGCTTGCCATAATCTTTCAGTAATGAGCGGCAGTTGATAAGCGACGAGTTCTAAATAGTTTTTCACTCGTCACTCAGCACTTTTCGTTATTTGCCTGTTTTGCCCGGTTTTAATTTATAAGTTTTGTCAGCGTAGCGAATGCCTTTTCCTTTGTAAGCATCCGGTTTACGCAAACGATTCAGTTCCGCTGCGACTTGTCCGAGTTTTTGCTTGTCAATTCCGGTCAAAGTCAATGTCAATTGGTATTGATTGATCGTCGTCTTGGCGGGAACTCGCTCGCCCTTCGCGTCAATTCCATCCGGCAGCGGAAACTCAATCGGGTGCGAATAGCCGAGGGCGAAAACGATTTTTTTGCCCTGCACATCGGCTTTATAACCGACTCCGACGAGATCCATCTGTCTGGTAAAACCTTCGGTGACACCGACAATAGCGTTATTCGCCAAAGCTCTCGCCAAGCCGTGCAATGCCGATTGGTCGTCGCTGGCGCGTTCCGCGATCAGCGTTCCATCTTCCATCTTAAATTCGACACCGGCGGGAACCGGAGTTTTCAGAGTTCCTTTCGGACCGTTAATCTCTAATTCGGTGGCGTTGATTGTTACGCTCACGCCTGACGGCAGCGTAATCGGTTTTTTTCCTACACGAGACATAATCTTTTTGATACTGAGTAAAAGCTTTCAGCTTTTCAACTCGCTAGTAAATTTCTGCCAAAATTTCGCCGCCGACGTTTTCCTTGCGGGCGTTTTTTCCGCTCATCAAACCTTTGGAAGTCGAAACTATATTCACGCCGTAGCCGCCGAGAACTCTCGGAATTTCGGCTGCACCCACGAAAACTCTTCTTCCGGGACGGGAAATTCTCGATAAATGCGTGATCGAAGAAGTTCCTTTGGCATCGTAGCGCAGGAAAATACGGATGGCATATTTTACGCCTTCGCCTTTGGTGACAAAATTATTGATGTAACCTTCTTCCTTCAAAATTCTGGCGACTTCCATTTTCAACTTTGAACCGGGAACATCCACACGCGAATGGTTCGCGGCAATTGCGTTGCGAATTCGCGTGAGCATATCTGCGATTGGGTCTGTCATTTCTTAATTTAACTCCGTTAATCTATTTTGGATTCTGGATTGCCGATTCTGGAAATTATTGGCAGGGCGAATAATTTAGAGTCCAAAATCTAAAAGCTGAAATCGAGTTTACCAACTCGATTTAACCACGCCCGGAATTTGTCCTTCCAAAGCTAATTCTCTAAATGCGATGCGGCAAAGCCCGAATTTTCGCAGAGTTCCGCGTGGACGGCTGCATTGTGAACAGCGATTGCGAACTCTGACGGCACTCGCGTCACGCGGCATTTTCTGTAATTTCAAAACCGCGTCGTCAACCGCTTCGATGCTGGAAGCCGGATTGTTAATAAGTCTCTTTAACTCCGTCCGACGTTCCGCATACTGCCCGACCATTTTTTTGCGTTTATCGTTTTTTGCAACTTTGCTTGTCTTCGCCATATATTGTATTTTAGCTCTCGGATTGCGAGTTTCCAAGTTAATCTTTTCGACTCTGAACCTGAACTTTGAAATTTTGAACTATTGTCTGAACGGCATTCCGATTGCTTTCAAAAGCGCCCGCGACTGCTCGTCGGTTTTCGCGGTCGTGACAATCGAGATATTCATTCCGCGCATTTTATCAACCTTGTTAAAATCAATTTCTGGGAAAATCAATTGCTCACGAATTCCGAGCGTGTAATTTCCGCGCCCGTCGAACGCTTTGGCAGAAACTCCGCGAAAATCGCGCACTCGCGGCAGAGCCACCGAGATCAAACGGTCGAGAAATTCATACATTCTTTCGCCGCGCAGAGTTACCATCGTGCCGATGTTCATTCCCTGCCGCAATTTGAAAGACGCGATTGATTTTTTTGCCTTCGTAACCACGGGTTTTTGCCCGGTGATGACGCGCAGCTCCTCGACCGCCGTATCGAGAATTTTGGCGTTGGCAATCGCTTCGCCCATTCCCATGTTAATCACGACTTTTTCGATACGCGGGATCGCCATCGGATTTTTGATGTCAAATTCCTTGGCAATTGCCGGTGCAATTTCCTTATTATATTTTTCTTTCAGTCTCGCCATTTTTTTATTTGTTTGGGTCTCGCTCGTTTCCCGATGCGTTTCCAAACCTCAAAACTTATTCGACTATTCCGAAGCCGGATCGCCCTCGGAGGATTTTCGGCGCGTGTTTGCCCCGTGCGCCGGTTCGGGAATCAATTCGCCGCTGACGGCAACGCGAACCTTTTTGCCGTCGCGCACTTCGTATTTGATGCGCGTCGGCTTTTTCGTTTTCGGGTCGAGCAGCGCGACATTTGAAATACTAACCCACGCTTCGAGTTCCACGATACCGCCTTCGATATTCATTTGCGGAACGGCTTTGCGATGTTTTTTAGCAATCGCCGCGCCTGCCACCTTGATCTTGCCTTTGCGCGAATCAACCGCCATCACTTCGCCGCTGTAAGGATTGCGCTTCCCGTTGTTATCAAAACGAGCGTATTCCTTTCCGGCGATAAAAATTACCGTGTCGCCTTTTCTAATTTTTGAACGAATCGTTCCTTTTTTCACTTCTTTCATTTCTTTGATCTTCGGTATCGAATAAAACGACCATCGCTTTCACGTTCGCCCTTTTATTTTTGCCTTCCTACTTTATATAACTTCCGGCGCGAGCGAAACGATTTTCATAAAATTCTTTTCGCGGAGTTCACGGGCGACCGGACCGAAAACGCGCGTTCCAATCGGAGTGTTGTCGTCTTTAATCAGCACGGCGGCATTTTCGTCGAAACGAATGTAAGTTCCGTCTTTGCGGCGCACTTCCTTGCGCGTTCTGACAATGACGGCATTGTAAACCTTGCCCTTTTTCGCCGTTCCGTCCGGCGAGGCTTCTTTAACGGTGACTTTTATTTTATCACCGAGCCGGGCAATTTTTCCGGTCGAACCGCCAATCGGCATAATCATCACGACTCTTTTCGCTCCCGAATTATCGGCGACCGTCAAAGAGGTTTGCATCTGAATCATAATCTCACTCCGTTCGAGTTAAGTGCTAGGTGCCAAGTTTTTGTATTTCACTTACCATTTACCACTTAACACTATCTTTCTGCTTTCTGAATAATTTCAACCACGCGCCAACGCTTTTTCGCCGAAAGCGGCCTGGTTTCGACAATCCGCACTTTATCGCCGACAGCCGCGCCTTGTTCGTCATGCGCCATAAAATTCTTGCGGCGTTTAATATATTTTCGATAAATAGGATGCTTGACCTGACGTTCAATACGCACCGTAACGGTTTTGGTCATTTTGTCCGACTGCACGATTCCGATTCTTTCGGCACGTTTGCTGTGCTGCGGTTTGACGCTTTCGGTCGTCGGTGAATTTCCTGTTACTGCCGAGACGACCGATGAAATGCCATCCGATACGGTGGCGGCAAGCGAACCGGCTGCGGCGCCGACGGTTTCGACAACATTGTCAGTGAATGAAGGCGTTTCCGTCGAATCAGCGGCAGTTACCGCTTCTGAAGTTTCCTCCGGCGCGGTCGCTAATTCCTCCGAAACCTCCGGGTTCTCATCGTGTTTCGTTTCTCCAGCAGTGTCTTCAATCATTGGTTTGGCTGAAATTTCTTCGGTTTCTAATTCTTCTGATTTCTTTTTCGGCATTTCTCTGTTTCCGTAAATCAATACTTAAATATGGATTTACTTTTATATTTTACTGATTGCTTTCGCTCTTTTACCTTTTATCTTCGGCTCTCTCTGGTTGATTAAAGTTTTGACCTGCGCCAAAGTTTTTTTCTCCCGGCGAATATCGTTGACCGAATCGCCCACGCCCAGCGACTTTTTGAATTTCAGGCGAAACAACGATTCTTTCAAACTGTCGGCTTGTTCTCTCAACTCGTTGGTGTCCATCGCGCCGAGTTGTTCGAGTATTTCTTTCTTTTTCATCGCTTAAACAATGCCTCCTTCCAAATCGGCACGATTAACAAATTTTGTTCTAACGGGTAGTTTCTGCGCGGCGAGCTGCATCGCTTCACGCGCCAGTTCTTCGGGAACGCCCTGCACCTCATACAAAATTCTACCTGGTTTAACGACGGCAACCCAGTGGTCGGGTGCGCCTTTGCCGCTTCCCATACGGGTTTCAGCCGGTTTTTTCGTAATCGGTTTGTCGGGGAACATCCGAATCCAGATTTTTCCGCCGCGCTTGATGTGGCGCGTCATAGCGATTCGAGCGGCTTCGATTTGGCGGTCGGTGATCCAACCCGCTTCCAAAGTTTTGAGTCCGAAGTCGCCGAAGTTTAATTTATCGCCGCGCGAGGCTCTTCCGCGCATCCGACCTTTCATTACTCTCCGGTGCTTGACCTTTTTCGGCATTAACATAACTGTTCAACCTCTCGTCTGTAACTTCTAAAACTTTTGTTCAGCCTCTGTTGTTTCTACCACCGCCGCCGTCATTTCTATCGCGGCGCGGCGGGCGACCGTCTCCGCGACGGGCGTTGCGGTCAACTTTGACTTCCTTCATCGGATCAGTCGTCGTTCCGCGAGCAATCGAAGCATTCGGGTCGAGAATTTCGCCCCGATAAATCCAGCATTTAACACCGATAATACCAAACGTCGTCAATGCCTCGGAAAATCCGTAATCAACATCGGCGCGTAAAGTATGAAGCGGCAGACGACCCTGCAAAGTCCATTCGGTGCGGGCGATTTCCGCGCCGTTGAGTCGTCCGGCAATCATCACTTTGATTCCTTCTGCTCCGAAACGAATTGATTCTTCAATCGTCTTTTTCATTGCGCGGCGAAAAGCGATGCGTTTTTCAAGTTGCTGCGCGATTTTCTCGGCTTGCAGTTGCGCGTTCAATTCCGGCTGACGAATTTCCTGAATCGAAACGATCACTTCGCGTCCGGTTTTTTTCGATAAATCTTCCTTCAATTTTTCGATTTCCGAACCTTTGCGCCCGATGATAATTCCGGGACGCGCCGTGTAAATAATAATTTTCAAGCGATTGGCGGCGCGTTCAATATCAATATGCGAAACGCCTGCGCCCATAAAACGCTTTTTCAAATCGCGCTTCAAGTTTAAGTCTTCCGCCAGATATGCGGCGAACTCGTGCTTGGAATACCAATGTGAGTGCCAGTCTTTGTTGTATCCGACTCGAAAGCCATATGGATGAACTTTTTGTCCCATAAAAATTTACTGTAATTCCAAAATATCGTTTTCGTCGAGTTGTGCGTTATCAGCCTTTTTCGTTTCATTTCTCTCAGCCGCAGTTTGCGACTGGACGTTTTTCGCGTCGGACGCTTCCGCCTTTTGTTTTTCTATTTTCGCTTCGGCATCGGCTTTCGGCAATTCGACAACATCATCCGCTGCTGAAACTTCAGATTTTACCGTTTCAGCAGCGTCCTCCTTTTTCGGTTCCGCAGTTTTCGCTTCGACGACTTCTTCCGACTTCGATTCTTCGACTTTCGGCGTTTCGACTTCAATTAGAGTTTCGGGAGTTTGAACTGCTTCTGGTGTCGCTTTTACAGCCTCTTCAACTTTGGGCGTTGCCGTCTCTTCTGCGACTTGCAGTTCTTCGGCTTTCACCGTCTCCGTTTCCGCCGGTTTTTCCGCAGTTTCCGTCTGAAGATTTTCGGGTTTCGCTTCTTCGACCGCCGGCACTTCAATCGGTTTCTCTGTTTCAACGGTTTCCGCTTTTGCCGACTTAGTTTCTTCGATTACAACCGGAATCGCCGTAACCGCGGCGGTCGTTGCCAAAACACCTTCTTCTTTAATTTTATCGGCTTTGACAGTTTTCTTTTCCGCCTTCGGCTGCGCCGAAACCTTCATGTTCGCTTCTGCGCTCTGGGCTTCTTTAGCTAAAAGTTTTTTACCCTTTTTCCGTGTAACGTCTTCGTCTTTTGCCAGTGGAACATCGCTCGACACCAAAATCGTGATATGACAATAATGACGCTGTTCGCGGAAAGCGCGACCCTGCGGCGCGGGACGCATCCGGCGGCGATTTTTGTGCGCTCCCATATCAACGAAACAGGTTTTAACAAACAAATCGTCCGGGTCAATGGCGATATTCTGTTGTTCCGCCAAATAGGTCGCATTGGCAATCGCCGAACGCAGGGTTTTGGTGATCGGTTCAGCCGCCCGTTTATCCGTAAATTTCAGAATGTTTAAGGCTTGCGAAACATTGCGCCCGCGAATCAGATCAATCACGAGCCGCGCTTTGCGGGGCGAACCTTTCAAATGTCTTGTTTTTGCTATCGCTTCCATAATCTTTTAGTGGTAAGTGGTAAGTGCTAAGTGTTAAGTGACAGCATAAAAACTTACCACTTACCGTTTAGCATTTACCACTAACTTACTTTCTCTTAGCCGATTTCTCCGCCTTCGTTCCCGGATGTCCTTTGAAAGTTCGCGTCGGAGAAAATTCTCCGAGTTTATGTCCGACCATATTTTCCGTTACATAAACCGGAATATGGCGTTTGCCGTTGTGAACTCCGAAGGTCAAGCCGACCATCTCCGGCGAGATTGTCGAACGGCGCGACCAGGTTTTAATCGCCTGCGGCTTGTTCGCGCCTTCGCGGATTTTTCTTAGAATCTTTTGAACGCTTAAATCTATAAACGGACCTTTTTTTAATGAACGTGGCATATCTCAATTTTAGATTTGCGATTTGCGATTTGCGATTTCAAAAAAACCTGAAACCTGAAACCTGGAAACCTGAAATCTATTTTCTCCTTCTGTCGCGCACGATCATATTGCTCGTGCGTTTGTTGCGGCGCGTTTTATAGCCGCGTGTCGGTTGTCCCCAGGGCGTTACCGGATGGCGACCGCCGGAGGTTTTGCCTTCGCCGCCGCCGTGCGGATGGTCAACCGGATTCATCGCCACGCCGCGAACTTTCGGACGCAAACCTTTCCAGCGATTTCTGCCCGCTTTACCCAAACTAACGTTTTCGTTCTCGACGTTGCCAACCTGTCCGATAGTCGCCATACAAACCACCGGAACGCGGCGAACTTCGCCCGAAGGCATTCTCAACTGCGCGTAATCGCCTTCTTTGGCAACTAACTGGGCAAATCCTCCAGCTGAACGAACCATCTGCCCGCCTTTGCCCGGACGCATTTCAATGTTATGAATCTGCGTTCCGAGCGGGATGTTCGCAATCGGCAAAGCGTTTCCCGGCAGAATATCGGCTTCGACACCGCTCATCACCGTTCCGCCGACTTTCAAACCGACCGGCGCGATAATATACCGTTTCTCGCCATCGAGATAAGTTATCAAAGCGATATGCGCCGAACGATTCGGATCATATTCGATCTGCGAAACCTTGCCCGGAATGCCCGGTTTGTTGCGCTTAAAGTCAATGATTCGATAATGCCTTTTATGTCCGCCGCCGCGTCGCCGAACCGTAATTCGCCCGTCGTTGTTGCGACCGGAAATCCGCGTCTTCGGCTCCAGCAAAGATTTTTCCGGCTTTGCGTTCGGAGTCAATTCATCGCGCGTCAGATACGTCTGGTATCTTCGCGCCGGTGATGTCGGTTTTAATTTCCTAATTCCCATACTTTTAATGGTGAATGATGAACGATGAATGACGAATGAATTTTCTCCATTCTCCACTCTCCACTCTCCACTCGTTAAATCGCTTCTGCGTAATCAACGTGCGGCTCGCCTTTTTTCAAAGTAACGTAAGCCTTTTTCCAAGAAGCACGGCGACCTTCGTAACGTCCGCGTTTCTTAATCTTTCCTTCGTATTGCACCGTGCGGACTTTCGCCACTTTCACGTTGAAGATTTCTTCAATCGCTTTTCTGATTTCGAGTTTGTCGGCACGGCGATTAACGCGAAAAGTCAAAACCTGACCGATATTTTCATCTTCGCTGCTGGCTTCCTTCAAAAGCACGGATTTTTCGGTAACGACGGGCGTTTTCAAAACGTCCCAAACACTAAGTTCTGTCATTATTCAGTTTCCTCCGCGTCCGTCTTTCTCTCTCTCTGCGGATCGAGCAGATGATTTATCTCTTCAATCGCCGACTTAGAAATAAGCAGCTTTTCGTGATAAATGATGTCGTAAACATTCAAGCCGTAACCGTTCGTAATCTTGGTTTTCTGGACATTGCGCGAAGCCAAAATCAAATTCAGATTATCAAGCGAATCAACGATTAAAGTTTTCGTCGCCTTTTTCTGATCGTTAAAACCGAGGTCTGACATTACGCTCAAAAATCCTTTGGTTCGCGGGTTATCGAAGCTGAAGTCGTCAATAATAATCAAATTACCTTCGCGCAGACGTTCCGACAAAGCCGAACGAAGCGCACCGCGCCGCATTTTCTTCGGCATTTTATACGACCAATCGCGCGGCTGCGGACCGTGGACGTTACCGCCGCCTTTCCAAAGCGGCGAACGAATTGACGCGATTCTGGCGCGTCCGGTTCCCTTCTGCTTCCACAGTTTTTTGCCCGAACCCGAAACATTGCCGCGTGTTTTCGTCGCAGAAGTTCCCTGTCGCCGATTTGCCAGATAATTTCTGACCGCCGCGTGAATCAGCGACTCGTTTAATTCGACACCAAAAATGGCATCGAGCAGTTCGACATCGCCGACTTCTGTATTCTTTAAATTGTGGACCTTTGCGGTAGGCATAATCTCACTCCGTTCGAGTGCTAAGTGCTAAGTGCTAAGTGCTAAGTGCTAAGTTTCAAAACTCATCATTTACCATTTACCATTTACCATTTATCACTGATTTTTATTTCCTTTTCTTGACTACTAATAAACTTCCAGTTGCGCCCGGCACGGCTCCGCGAACCATTATGATGTTATTTTCGACATCAACTTTCGCCACGCTCAAACCCTGCACCGTCACTCGTTCGTTGCCCATATGTCCCGACGACCGCGTTCCTTTAATGACCCGCGACGGATAGGCTGACTGCCCGATTGATCCCGGTTCGCGGATATTCATCGAACCGTGTGACATCGGACCGCGACTGAAGTTATGCCGCTTAATCGTTCCGGCAAACCCGCGTCCTTTCGATGTCCCGACGACATCAATTTTATCGCCATCCGAAAACATATCGGCTTTGATTTGATCGCCGACATTGGCATCCGGCGCGTCCGTCAGACGAATTTCTTTCAGAACGCGAGTCGCCGGGATGCCGCCGCCCGTTTTCTCAAAATGTCCGCGCATCGGCTTAGTCACATTTTTCAATTTAATTGGTTTATCTTCAACCAATCCAAGCTGCACGGCATTGTAGCCGTCTTTTCCGTCCGCCGTTTTCGTTTGGACGACAACGCAAGGTCCCGCTTTAATGACCGTGACGGGTGTAACCGTTCCATCAGCCGCAAAAAGCTGCGTCATTCCCATTTTTCTACCGATGATTCCGCTAATCATATTCTATTAGTCCTTAGTCCTGAGTCTTTAGTCCTTAGTCCTTAAATTTCTGTCAATGCTCGATGGCGAAGGCAAAGATAATGACGAATGACAAAGAATTAATTTTTTCCGAACGCCTTAATCTCAACATCAACGCCGGCGGGTAAATCCAATTTCATCAATGCGTCTACCGTTTCTGCCGTCGGGTCTAAAATATCCATCAAACGCTTGTGGGTTCTGATTTCAAACTGCTCGCGCGATTTTTTATCAACGTGCGGCGAACGCAGAACCGTCCACTTGTTCTTCACCGTCGGAAGCGGAATCGGTCCCGCGATAGTCGCGCCGGTTCGCTTGGCAGTTTCGACGATTTCAACCGTTGACTGATCTAAAACCCGATGGTCGTAAGCCTTCAACTTGATGCGAATCTTTTCGTTTAGCATAATTTTTATTACTCAACAATTTCAGACACAGTTCCCGCCCCGACGGTGCGCCCGCCTTCTCTGATGGCAAAGCGCAGTCCCTTCTCCATCGCTATCGGGGCGATTAATGTGATCTCCATCTGGATGTTGTCCCCCGGCATCACCATCTCTACCCCTTCCGGCAGATTCGCCACTCCG
>JAYVKL010000052.1:0-10320 GCA_043768465.1 Pyrinomonadaceae bacterium | reverse complement strand
GATTTTAATTGAAAAGGTCAAAGAAGCAATTAGCCGAATAGGGAGCATTCATCGGCATAACTTTTCTGTTTCATCTGCTTAATTTGGCAAAGGTATTGTACTTAATAAAGGTGTAATTAACCTGCGAACAATTCAAATACGCCGTTTTCGCCAAAAAGCGAATAATGCTGAAATTTTAAGCGAAATCTTTAATCACACCGCAGAACCCTGCTTTGCTCCGTGCCGGCTTCCGCATTTTTCTTTGTGAAAAACTTGCATCATGGCCGCTTTTGCCTTAACTTAATGAAACACTTTCTCGACTTAGAAGAGAATAATGTTTCATTTGTGAAACATTATTTCACAAATGCTTTGCCAGTGTGTTACAATAATCATTGTCTTTTAATGACGAAAATCACACTTGGAGAAAAATAAAATGGCTGGAGAAGCAGTAAAAATGATTTCTGATACAAAAGGAAAAGCGATTGACGCGGCATTGGCGAATATCGAAAAGAAGTTTGGCAAAGGTTCGATTATGCGTCTCGGAGACCGACCGCACGAAGAAGTCGGTTCGATTTCGACGAACTGTCTGAGCCTCGACGCGGCAATCGGTGTCGGCGGTTTTCCGCGCGGCAGAATCATCGAAGTTTACGGACCGGAAAGTTCCGGTAAGACGACGCTGGCTTTGCAGGTCGTCGCGTCGGCGCAGAAAGCGGGCGGCGTAGCGGCGTTTATTGACGCGGAACACGCGATGGACCCCGATTACGCGGAAAAGCTCGGCGTGAACATTGATGATTTGTTAATTTCGCAGCCGGATTCGGGCGAACAGGCGTTGGACATTGCCGAAACGCTCGTGCGCTCGGCGAGCATAGACGTGATCGTCATTGACTCGGTGGCGGCACTCGTGCCGCGCGCGGAAATTGACGGCGATATGGGCGATTCGCATATGGGATTGCAGGCGCGTCTGATGTCGCAGGCGTTGCGAAAAATGACTTCGACGATTTCCAGTTCCAACACCTGTTTTATCTTTATCAACCAGTTGCGCGACAAAATCGGCGTGATGTTCGGCTCGCCGGAGACGACGACCGGCGGCAAAGCTCTGAAGTTCTACGCCAGCGTTCGGCTCGATATTCGCCGCATCGGAGCGATCAAGGAAGGCGATAGAGTCGTCGGCAATCGAACGCGCGTCAAAGTCGTAAAAAATAAAGTCGCGCCGCCGTTCCGCGAAACCGAATTCGATATTATGTATGGCGAAGGCATTTCACGCGAAGGCGATTTGCTGGATTTGGCGGTTAATCACAACGTCGTCGAAAAATCGGGCGCGTGGTTTTCCTATTCCGGCGAACGGCTTGGACAGGGACGCGAAAACAGCAAAAACACGCTGAAAGAAAACCGCGATTTGTTTGACCGCATCGAAAAGCAGGTCAAAACCGCGCTCGGAATGATTCCGGCGGATGTTCCGCCCGCCACCGCAGAAGCGTAAACCGAAAGCATAGAAACACGAATGAGCGATTTAACAAAGCGGTTAAATTGCTCATTCGTGTTTTAAAGTTTCACCGGTTATTTAAGGTTGCCGACTGTTGCCGCGCGGTCTCACCGCCGGTGAAGTGTTCGCATCGGACTGGTTTTTCGGCGGATTGTTGACGACGTTGACATCCTGCAAGGGCGTGTTCATCTGTCTTTTAAGCGTTTCCTGATCGGGAATTCCGGGAATCGGCGGCGTTTTTTTCGTCTGCGGATTTTTTCCCATTTTGTTCGCGTCGGGAATGCCGGGGATATTTCCCGTCGGAACTCTGTTGGCATTGGGATCGTTCGGACCGGGAATTCCCGGAATCGAATTGGAATTTACCGGAATCGGACTGGTCGAAAAACCGGGCGGTAAATCAGTCGCGTTAGCGTTTTGAATCATATTGGCACTGCTGGCGTTGCTGTTAGTCTTCGGCGATTCAGCAATCGAACAAGCCGAACCGAGCGCGAACAAAGTTAAAATAAACAGGTAATTTTTCATAAAGATCGAATCCTCAAAAGTGCAAATTTACAGCAGCGGCAGCGTTTGAAGACTGCTTCGCTGCGAGCTGATCTGAAAAGTCGCTAAGTTCCGTAAAACGAACGAATTTAGTGACATCGGGAGCATTTCGACGGGCATTGCCAAAAAGCGTTTCGATGCTGAAAGCGTCGAGCTAATCGCGGTCAATCCGTTTCTTTCAGCCGCAGAATCCGACTTTTCGGACTGACTCCCGGAATCAAAGGGCGGGCAAACCGTTGCGGGCAAACCATCAAACGAAACAAATCAGCGGATAAATAATCGGCAAATGCAATACGAATACTAAAATGTGATTATAATTCTCCGGCTGTTAAAGTCAATCATAACCTTTGGGCGACGGCTGGTGCGACGCTTTCATTCTCAAAGATTCGACATCAGTCAAAAAGATTTATTGACACCGGTTAACTCGCTCTCAATAGTTCCTCGAACGATTCAAAAAACCGTTTGAAAACTTCTGAAGCAGTGGACAATTCTAAATCCTACATTTTACGAGCGTGAACAAGCGGTTTATTTTTGCTCGTCCGTCATTGTCACCGAAAACCGAGTTTGTTCAATTTTTCCATCGTTATCGCTGTGGGCTGTTCCGCGCCTCTGCCGTAAAGCATAATGCGTTCGACGTATTTGGCGATGACATCGGCTTCGAGATTTACCGCGTCGCCCGTTTTCAAACTCGAAAGATTCGTTAACTCCCAAGTTTTCGGAATAACGGCGATTTCAAACGAATCGGCGTATAAATTGGCGATGGTCAAGGAAATGCCTTCGACCGAAACCGAGCCTTTGTAAACGAGATACTGCCCGATCTCTTTCGGGAAACCAATTTTCACCGTCCAGAAATCGCCGTCCTGAATTGCGCCGAGAAATGTGCCGGATGCGTCAACGTGACCTTGGACGATATGCCCGCCGAGTCTGGTGTTGGGCGTAACGGCGCGTTCGAGGTTGACGCGTGTTCCGACAGCCAGCCTGCGAAGCGTCGAACGATTTAGAGTTTCGTTCGAGACATCGGCGGAAAAGCCGTTTTTGGTGATATTCAAAGCCGTCAAACAAACGCCGTTAACCGCAATCGAATCGCCTTCGGTTGAATTTTCCGTGACGATTTTCGCCGCGATTTTAATCAGCGCGCCGTCGTTCCGCTTTTCCAATGCCGCAATGCTTCCGCTCTCTTCAATGATTCCTGTAAACATATTTTCGTTTGATTATTTACAAATTCTATCGTTTTCAACTTTATTTATCTATGTTAATCTCTAATCTTATTTTTTGTGAGTGATTTCATTTAATTTTATGTTAGACGTTTTGGGAAAATTGGAAAGAACGCACAACTGCGGCGAACTGCGTGAAAGCGATGTTGGCGAGAAAGTAGTTTTGATGGGTTGGGCGGCGAAAAAGCGAGACTTTGGCGTTTTCACTTTTATTGATTTGCGCGACCGCTACGGTTTGACGCAAATCGTCGTCAGCGAAGAGACGGCGAAAGCGGCTCACGCCAAAGCCAAAGAAGTGCGCGGCGAATTCGTCATCGCCGTCCTCGGCGAAGTTTCCAGACGCGATGACGGAACGCGCAACACCAAATTAGCGACCGGCGGCATCGAAGTGAAAGTCGGCGAGATTTTAATTTTGAACGACGCGAAAACGCTGCCGTTTGAATTGGAGAAAGCCGGTTCGCAAAATCTCGCGGCGGAAGATTTGCGCCTTAAATATCGTTATTTGGATTTGCGCCGTTCGCGTCTTCAACAAAATTTGATGATGCGGGCGAAGGCTCTGGGCAAGATTCGCGCCTTTATGACGGCGCACGATTTTCTCGAGATCGAAACGCCGATTTTGTTGAAATCAACGCCCGAAGGTGCGCGGGATTTCGTCGTTCCTTCAAGAATTCACACGGGAAAGTTTTTCGCCCTGCCGCAGTCGCCGCAGATTTTGAAACAACTTTCGATGATCGCCGGACTCGACAAATACTATCAAATCGCCCGCTGTTTCCGCGACGAAGATTTGCGAGCCGACCGCCAGCCGGAATTTACGCAGCTCGATATTGAAATGAGTTTCGCCAATCAGGAAATGGTTTATCGCACTCTGGAAGGCGTTTTGGCGGAAGTTTTTTCACTCGTCGAAACGGATTTTCCCGCGAAATTTCCGCGAATGACTTACGCCGACGCTCTTCGACGGTTCGGGACGGACAAACCCGATTTGCGATTCGAGATGGAACTCAAAGATTTGTCGGGCGCATTGCAGGAGACGGATTTTGCGCCGTTCGCCGAAACTTTGAGCAGCAACGGCGCGATCAAATGCGTTGTCGCCAAAGGCAAAAGCGATTATTCGCGCAAACAACTCGACGAGTTGCAGGAATTCGTCAAACGCTACGGCGCGGGCGCGTTGGCTTGGATAAAAATCGGCGACGAAACGACTTCTTCGCTTTTGAAAGTTCTCGGAGCAGAGAAAATCGAACAACTCGTCAAATCAGCCGAAGCCGAAAGCGGTGATTTAATTTTAATCGTCGCGGGCAAAAAATCCGTCGTCGCGCAAAGTCTCGGCGCGTTGCGAATCGAAATCGCCAAACGCGAAAATTTGATTCCGAAAGGCGTTTATAAACCGCTCTGGGTGACGGAATTTCCGATGTTTGAATACAATGAAGAAACCGGAAATTACGACGCGATGCACCATCCGTTCACGTCTCTGATGGACGATGACGTGCCGAAATTCCGAAAAGCCATCGAAGACGGCGAAACGGATTTGCTCGGCGAAATCCGCGCCCGTGCTTACGATGTCGTTATCAACGGCTACGAAATCGGCAGCGGTTCGATTCGCATTCACCAGCGCGAAATCCAAAATTTGATTTTCAAAGCTCTCGGTTTAACCGCCGAAAAAGCCAAAGAAAGATTCGGATTTTTCCTCGAAGCCCTCGAATACGGCACACCGCCGCATGGCGGTTTCGCCGCCGGCATCGAACGCCTGACGATGCTTTTGTGCGAAACCGAAAATATCCGCGATGTCGTCGCCTTCCCGAAAACCGCGTCGGCGCAGGATTTGATGATGGATTCGCCGGGCAGCGTGGACGCTTCGCAGTTGAAGGAACTCGGAATAAAAATCGTCGAATAAATGTGCGATAATCAGCTTGAGCGGAGAAAATCAAAATGGCAGTTCAACTCGAAGTTACCACCGAAAATCTTTTGAACGCTGTCGCGCAGATGCCCGACGGCGAGTTTGATCGTTTTATCGAAGAGGCGAAACAATTGCGAACCAAACGCCGAACAAATAAGTTTTCGTCGCTGGAAGCCGATTTGATTCACAAAATAAATACGATTTATTCGGCGGAAAAACGACTGCGATACAACGAGCTTTACGATAAATTCAAGCAGGAAGAAATCACGCCGAAGGAGCATCAAGAATTATTGAAGTTGAGCGATGAATTTGAAATGCTCAACGCCAAACGCCTGGAATATCTCGGCGAACTCGCCAAAATGCGCGGGCGGTCACTCAGAGAAATAATAAAGGATTTGGGAATAAAACCTTGAATTTATGAGGAAGAAAATTCCCGCCGAATTGCGCCGCGAAGTAACGGAGAGAGCCAAAGGATGCTGCGAGTATTGCCGCACGGATTCGGAATTTTCGGACAGTCCTTTTGATATGGAACACGTTATTCCGTTTTCTCAAAATGGTAAGACGGAAGCCGATAATTTGGCTTTGTCCTGTCACGGCTGCAATTTGTATAAATCAAATAAAATCGAAAGTTTCGATGCGGTTAGCGGCAAATTTTCCCGATTGTTCAATCCGCGAAAAGACGTTTGGAATGATCATTTCGCCTGGGCGAAAAATTACACTCTTATTATCGGCTTAACGCCGGTCGGACGCGCTGCCGTTGAAGCCTTGAAATTAAACAGAAAAGGTTTGATGAATCGAAGAAGAGCCGTCTATATTTCAGGAGAACTGCCGCCCGAAGATTTTTCTTGAACCAAATTTGTTAAAATAACGTAGAAAAACAAAACAATGGCAAAGAAAAAATTCGATACCAATCCGCTCGACCCGACTTTCCCCGACCGAATGCGTGAAGCGGAAACTGTCGCTTTGCCGAAAAACGATTACAAAACCGCTGAATTTGTGCCGCCTTCGATCACCGAAGAGCAGACGCGGCGGTTCGATAATCAGGAATTTAATAATTTCAATTCGTCCTATAACGGACAAAATGTTCCAGCCAATTTTAGGACTGCGAAGCTCGGCGAGATGGATAAGACGAATTCGCGCAGGGTTTCCAAAATCGGTTTGCCGGAAAATGTTTTGACCGCGCTGCCGTATATTCCATTTTATATCGGATTGATTGCGGGAATAATTATTTTGCTGGTAGTGCCAAAAAGCGAGGCGAAAGCGCGTTTTCACGCCGCGCAAGGGTTGGCGGCGCACATCGGTATTCTGACCATCACGGCGATTTTAGGAATTGCTCGCAGTTTTGCTCCGTTTGCTGATTCGGCGAGCGATATTTTTCAGATTATGACGATGATAACGCTGATTGTTTTCGCAATTAAAGCATTTAAAGGCAAGCCGATTCACATCGAATCGGTTGATTCTCTGACCGAATGGCTCGAAGAGAGAATCAAACCGCAGAAATAATAGTGAATTGTTTGACGGCGTTTTCAAATCGCGCAGGTTTCAATTCAAAATTCACAGTAAAAAACGAGCAGGCGACCCAATGATTGCCTGCTCGTTTTTTCGTTATAATTGTTTCGTCGAAAATCCTAGAGGGAAGTTTGCAGAAGATCATACAGCATTTTCTGAATCTCGCTGTTTGTATTTTTCGAGTAATTGCCGACTTTTATTTCCAAACTTTGCGCTTTGGCGATTTTCGTGAAAATCGGTTTCTTTATTTCGTAAACCAAACTTTCCTGAACGCCGAAAGCGGTTTGACGAACGACCCGTTTGGCTTTGCCGATCACGATTTTCTGCTTGTCCGCCGTCAGAATCAAGTCGTTACACTTGAGAAACTTAAAGTCAGTGGATTCGGAATCCACTCCGACAATGTAAACGCTTTGTCTGCCTTTGCTTTCGTTCGCGTCGTAGTAAAGATAAGCGATTTGCACGGCGAGCGTCTGTTCGCCGTTTTTGTCCGCAAATTCCGCTTTCAAAAGCGGCGTGGCGATTACGCCGAGCTTTATCGAAGGCTCATAACCGATCAGCAGTCCGCCGACCGATTTCATATTGGCGGGCAGTTTAATCGCCGGATTTGTTGATGCCGCCAACAGTTGCGCTTCGCTGTTTAGCTGCGGCTTGACGGACGGCTTCGGCTGGCGCGCCGTTTCTTCGACGGAAGCCGACATTTTGGCGGCTTTTTCCTGCGCTTCCCGCGCAAGGCGTTCCTGCCGCCGCTGATTTTCGACCGCTTCGGCGCGAATTTCCCACGACGGTTTCAGATTTGCGACTGACCACACGCCGATTTTCTCGCCTTTCGCCTGCGCTTCGTTGCTTTGATAAATGACGCTTTCGCTCGCATCCTGCGCGTCTTTCTGCAAAACGGCATACCACGCCGCGCCGTCCCGAATCATCTGCTGGCTGACATCAACGCCGTTTAATAAAAGCTGTCCGACGGTTTTCGTCTGCGACAAACCACGCGCCCGAAATTCGATTCTTCTGTCGAGAACCAGCATCTGCAAATGGTCTCTGGCGATTTGATGAAACGGCTGCGCGGCTTCGGGAACTTCGATATATTGCAGTTCCGCCGTTAGTTTATCGTTATTCGACGTTTGAATGATGACCGTTCTGCCGTTAATAATTTCGATGACTCTGCCGCCGATTCTGGTTTGGGCGAAAGCCGCGTTGGAAAAAATCAGCGTCAAAACCGCCAAACAGATTAAGTTTATTTTTCGCATATTTGTAATTTACCGAGCGTCCAAATCGTATTCGCGCAAACGGCGATAGAGCGTCGAAGATGAAATGCCGAGCAGTTCCGCCGTTTTCCCGCGATGCCAGCCGGTTTGCTCCAGAGCGCGGAGAATCTGCTGTTTTTCGACTTCGTGGAGAGCCGTCGGGGTCGTCGCGTTCTGGAAAGAGTTCGTCCCGTTTTCCCTCGACGAATGGTTGTAGCTGACCGAAACGCTCGGCTCATTAGTTCGATAGACGACTTCGGGCGGCAGTTCCCTAATCGTGATTTTGCCGTTATCGCACAGCAAAATCGCCCGCTCCAAACAATTGCGAAGCTGTCGCACATTGCCCGTCCAGCCGAAAGCGTTCAGCGCGTCAACGGCGGGCGGCGCGAGTTCGGGCGCGTTGGCACCGGCGATTTTGTTCAAAATATAACGCGCCAAAGGTTCGATGTCTTCGCGGCGTTGGCGAAGCGGCGCGATGTTGATCTCGAAACTGTTGATGCGGTAAAGCAGGTCGGAACGAAAAACATTATCGTTGACCGCCTGCACCGCGTTGCGGTTGGTGGCGGCGATTAAACGCACGTCAACCTCGACTTTTTTTACGCCGCCGACGCGGAAAAACGAGCGCGTTTCCAGTGCGCGAAGCAGTTTCGACTGCAATTGCGCGGGCATCTCCATCACTTCATCGAGAAAAATCGTGCCGCCGTCGGCGATTTCAAACAGTCCGAACTTTCGCGCCCGCGCCCCGGAAAACGCGCCGGCTTCGTGTCCGAAAAGTTCCGATTCCAGCAGCGAATCCTGCAAAGCCGCGCAGTTCAAATCAATAAAAGTTTTGTCGCTGCGGCGAGAGAGTCGGTGAATCGCCTGCGCGATCAACTCTTTCCCGGTTCCCGATTCGCCCGTAATTAAAACCGAGGTGTCGGACGGCGCGACGCGCTGAACGAGCCGCAAAACCTCTTTCATCTGCGGCGATTCGGCGACGATCTCCGGCATATTCTGGTGCGAGCGTTCGAGCTGGGCGCGCAGCCGCTGGTTGTCAATTTTAAGTTTCTGCTTTTCGGCGGACTGTTTGACCAACGCGCCGAGTTCGGTGATGCGGTAAGGTTTGGTCAAATAATCGTAGGCTCCGAGCTTCATCGCTTCGATTGCCGATTCGACCGTCGCCTGTCCGGTCAGCATAATCACTTCCGGCGGATTCTGACTTTTCTCGCGCATCCGCCGCAGCAGCCCGATGCCGTCCAAACGCGGCATATTGATGTCGCACAAAACGACATCGAAGTCCTGCTTTTCGATAAAAGCCCACGCCGCTTCGCCGTCCGAAGCCGTTTCAACTTCGTGTCCCTGCCGCGTCATTTCCTTTTGCACGACCAGCCGCAGGTTATTTTCGTCATCAACTACTAAGAGCTTTGCCATATTTTTATTAGTCGAGAGTCGAGAGTCGAGAGTCGAGAGCAAAAAAAGACTGTTTAGACAGACTCTGGGATTTCAGTTCTCGACTCTCGACTCTTGACTCTCGACTCTCAAGGGTTGCGGAGATGCTTCATCAAACCCATCGTCATTCTAGCGACCTCATCGAGTAAATCGTAAATTTCCGTGAAGTCTTCTTGAGTTAGATATTGCAAATCAAGCGCGATGTAAGGATGTGATTGAGTTTCGGCGATTGAGCCGGGCGCGATGTTGAGAAAGTTGGCAAATTCTTGGTCCGAGTGTCTGCCTTGACCTTCGGCGATCTTTGCCATAATCGAAACGGCGGCGCGTCTGATTTGGTCACGCAATCCAAAATCTTTGGCAAAATTTGCGGCGGTCGTAATCTCGTAAATTCGTTTCGTAATTTGGCGGGCTTTTTGCCAGCCGAGAATGTCTTCAAATTTTTTAAATCCAGCCATTCGTTTGCTCTCTAAAAGTTTAACTCGTCTAATTCTCTCGACTCTCGACTCTCGACTCTCGACTCAAAGGCAAGAAAATGGAGAAAGTCGTCCCGACCCCGACGTTTGAACGAACGCTCAAACGTCCGCCGTGTTCGGTAACAATTCCGTAGCAAACGGCTAAACCCAAGCCCGTGCCTTTGCCGACTTCTTTGGTGGTGAAAAACGGCTCGAATATCTTGGCCAGATGTTCCTTGGCAATGCCGGTCCCGGCGTCAGTGATCGAGAGCAAAGCATAGTCGCCAATGGGGAGTATCTCGCTGCGCATCGCGCGCACATCGGCTTTGTTGACCGCCTTGGTTTCGATCAACAATACGCCGCCGTCTGGCATAGCGTCGCGCGCGTTGACACCTAGGTTGACGATGACTTGTTCCAACTGCCCGGGGTCGGCGCGGACGACACCTATGGATCGGCCATGCTGCACATCGAGCTTCACCGTTTCGCCCAGCAAGCGTTTGAGCAAATGCGAAACCTCTGCAACCACATCGGGCAGTTGTAGTATCTGTGGCCGCAGTGTTTGCTGACGCGAGAAAGCAAG
>JAYVKL010000051.1:0-3643 GCA_043768465.1 Pyrinomonadaceae bacterium | reverse complement strand
GAAGGAAGCCAATAGATAATCGGAATACAAATCCAGCAGTTGTTTCGACTTCATACTGGATAATTTACACCTTTTTCACTTCTACTGCGTAAGGTGAGTCAGTAATACCAATAGCATCAACATTACGCATTAGGTCTAACTGGATTTTAGCATCAAGTTTTGATAATACTCCCCGAAAAACTTTTGGAAAGAGAACATCAATAACCTCTGCTTTGAAGTGATCGCTTTTTTCAAAAGTCTCGATTGTTCCAGTAAATGCAATTTCATCAAACGCCTTGTTCAAATCTTTAATCGTATTTCCAAAACGTAATTTTAACTCGGCACGATTGTTTTTGAGTTTAACTTCAACGTATTCCTTCTTTTTCTCCAATTTATCGAATTGGAATTCGGACATTAAGGGCAACCCTTTCCAACTGTCGGAGCCATTTAGTGTAATCAGACCATTACCGTTTTGTTCAATTTGGACAGTATTTTTGATGCCAGTCCACACATTGAACTTTGTGCTGATAACCTGACTATTAAACTTTGGAACAACGATTGTGCCTTTGGCAATGTTTAAGTTTTGTCCCGACGCTTGCGAGTGGGCGACTAAAAACTGAACAAAAACAAAAGAACAAATTAAGAGAAAGCGAAAAGATATTTTCATAATTTTAGAGTCGGCGAATTTAAGCTGTTAATCAACAGGAGCAATTGAACGGCTGAGATGACGTAGGGCGAAACCGAATACACACAAGCTCAGGTTAAAAAGACGACGCGATAACAAAGTCGCTGTTTCGCCCTCACGTCCATTGAATATGAAATCAATCCACTGCCTCTGGCAGTGGTTCTACAAGGCAGTGAGGGCGAAACACAGACCGACCAAAATATATCTTCTAAAATATATCTCCCTAGAGGTGTCAACAACTAAGGAGATATAAAAATGAGTAAACGATTCAGAAAACAATCGCATACAATCTACGAGTGTAAATACCATTTGATATTTTGTCCAAAGTATCGGCGACGGATATTAAAGGATGAAATCAGAGAATATGCGAGACGAGAAATAGAAAATCTATTGCGGCAGAAGGAAGGCATTGAAATAATCGAGATGAACGTGCAGGCAGATCATGTGCATTTGATCGTGTGGATACCGCTGAAATATGCGGTCTCGGAAATAATGGGGTATTTGAAGGGAAAATTGGCGATTCGGATATTTCAGCGGTACGAAAAGTTAAGTAAGCAGTTTTGGGGCAGGCACTTATGGGGACGAGGTTACTGCGTCAGCACAGTTGGAATTGACGAAACGCGCATCCGCGAATATGTCAGATGGCAAGAAAATAAAGAAAGGGAAATCGAAAAGTTACAGGGCAATTTATTCGACGATGAACAAGGCTAGCCAGTGACGGCGCACCTTCTAGGGCAAAAAATAAAGCCACCGCCTCTGGCGGTGGTACTTTTACTTGTTCGGCACGTTTCCCGATACGAGCCAACTGTTGCCAAAGAGATGACTAGGGTTTAGCTTCATACACCAAATTAAAAGGCGTTTCGGTTGCTCGGCGAAAATGTGAAAAACCGCCTTTGGTCATCACATCCCGAATCTGCGCTTCGCCCGCTTGCGCTCCCAACGCCAATCCGACTTCCTGCGACAGCGATGCCGGAGTGCAAAGCAATGTTGAAGCCGAATAAAAGGCGCGTCCGATTGGGTTCAGATTGTCTTCAACTCGGTCGTGAGCAAATGGTTCGACAATCATCCACGTTCCGTCAGAAGCCAAAGATTCCCGGACGTGAGCGGTTGCGCCAACGGGGTCGCCCATGTCGTGCAGGCAATCAAAGTAAGTTACAAAATCGTAATCGTTTCCCGGAAAATCTTTCGCTTTTGCAACTTCAAATGAAACGCGCTCGCCGACTCCGCCTTCTTCAGCACGCTGTCGCGCTATTTCGATTGATTGGTCGTGATAATCAAAGCCGACGAAAGTTGAATTCGGATAGGCTTGCGCCATCAAAACGGTCGAAGCCCCAAGTCCGCAGCCAATGTCGGCGACTTTTGCTCCGGCTTTTAATTTTTCTTCAACTCCGTTTAGTGCCGGAATCCACGAACTGATTAGATTAGCGGCATAACCGGGACGGAAAAACATCTCGGTTGCGCGAAAAAGCCCCGCGTCGTGTTCGTGCCAGCCGAAACCTTCGCCCGTGCGAAACCTTTCGGTCAGTTGCGGCACGGCGCGAATCGCGGAAACAGCGAGCAGAAACGCGCCGGGCAAATAAGCCGGACTGGTTTCATCAGCCATCGCAAAGGCTTGTTCTTCCGAAAGAAAGTAGGTTTGATTCGCCGCGTCATATGAAACGTATCCGCCCGCCGCTTGCGCGTTGAGCCACTCGCGCACGTAACGCTCATTTGTGTCAGTCAATTTGGCTAACTCGGCGGGCGTAATCGCTTTGCCTGCTCGCGCCATCGCTTTGTAAAGCCCAAGACTTTCACCGATAACTACCAGTCCGGCATGCATCGTCGCGCCGAAATCTGTAATACAAGTTCCCAAAAATTGGTTCAATTTTTCTTCGTTAATAGCCATAAATCCTCCTGACGAAAGCTACACCTTTTTCGTTCAAATTTCAAACGCTCGTATTAAAGACGAAGTGCCGAACGGCTGAGATAACGTGGGGCGAAACCGCCACCGCGCAAGTTAAGGGAAACCAAAGACCGTTAAAACAAAGTCGCTGTTGTCACCTCCACGTTCATTTAATTGTTCGACGGTGCGTTTGGGTTACGGAAAAGACAGCAAATTCAAGCCTGCAATAAAACGAAAATCTCGCTGATTTTTCGTAATGAACGCTTCGTTGTGAACAATCGCAGTCGCCGCAATCAATCCGTCTGCAATCAACAAGCTATGACTCAAGAAATACTGCTTCAGCAATTCAACCGCACGGTCGGAAACTTCGTCTGTAATTTTCAGAATCTGGTAACGACTGAGAAACTTTTCAAGGGCTTTTAGTTCCATTTTATTCCGACAACCAACAATCAGTTCCAATTCCGTTACGGTGCTGATAGCCAAGACGGAAGTTTTCTCAAAACGCAACAAACAATTTATCGCGTCTGCTTCGCCACGTCCCGCATCAATTAAAATGTCCGAATCCACAATGGTCAAAGCCATACTATTTGCTCCATTGGGATTGACGGACGTTGCGAACCCAAGCCGTGCTATTCTGCATATCTTCGCGGTCGCGCCACATTCCAACAAATTCTTCAGTTGTTAAGTCGGAAGCGGTTTCAATTTTAGCGGGCGGTGATGATTTGTAACGATGGCGCAGGAATGCAATAAAATCCTCAATTTGGCGTTGCGCTTCAAGCGGCAAAGAATTGATTTCGCGCAAAATTTCTTCGTCTCTCATAAGTCCTCCGTTTTAATTTTGGCGCATCCACAAAATATGTCAACTTTTACGCGACGATGAAAAGTAGGGAAGCCGTCGAACGGCTGAGATGACGTGGGGCGAAACCGAATTCACGCAAGCTCAGGTTAAAAAGACGACGCGATAACAAAGTCGCGGTTTCGCCCTCACGTCCATTGAATAGAGAATCAATCCACTGCCTCCGGCAGTGGTTCCTACCAGGCAGTGAGGCGAAACAGCAAATCGACTAAAATATATCTCCCTAGAGGTGTCAACAACT
>JAYVKL010000050.1:0-2719 GCA_043768465.1 Pyrinomonadaceae bacterium | reverse complement strand
CCCGCCGCGTGAACCACCACGGTGATCACCAATCCAAGACTATCAACCAGCAGATGTCGCTTTCTGCCTGTTCCCTTTTTGCCGCCGTCAAACGAAACCGCCTCGCGTGCCGTGTCCACTGTCTTGGCACTTTGCGAATCTATTATCCCAACGCTTGATTGTGCCGCTCGCCCACTCTTGAGACGCAAGAGCCGCCGCAATCTTTTGTTGGTTTGCTTCCACCAGGCAGCTTTTCGCCATACCCGAAAATAATGATACACGGTCTGCCACGGCGGGTAATCTCGCGGCAAATACCGCCACGCACAGCCCGTGCGGAGCAAATAGAAGATTCCGTTCAAAATCTCGCGTCGTGCTATGTCGGGGTGGTCTGCCAAAGTTTTTTTGCTTGAGCAGACACTTTTTGAGATACTGATATTCTTCGTCAGAGAGGTCAGAAGGGTAAATTCGTTTCGTCACGAATCTAACTCGACCTTACTGACGGGGACTTTTCAGACACGCTCTAACATCTGCTTAATTTTGATTTTTCTTTTGCCGATTCCGTGACATTCATACCAGTGCAGTTCAGCCAGCCGGATTTCGCCGTTAAAAAGTTCGACTCGCGCCGTGCCTTTCAGTTTGCGCCAATTTCTGCCGCCGTATTTCCGCCGCCGTAATTCCAATTCGTCAATCGCAAATCGTCGCGCAATCAGTTCAACATCTATGATCGGCTCAAAATATCTTTTAAACTTTATCATAGATCATTTGAACCGCTTTGCCGAAAACTTCCCGCGCCGAAATGCGCGTCAGGCAGCGATGGTCAATCGGGCAGTCGCGCAGCAGACAGGGAGCGCATTCGACGTTTTTGCGAATGATCTCCGCGCCGATTGGCTTCGTCGTCAACTCGTTCGTCGGACCGAAAATCACCAGCGTTTTCGTCCCGACGGCGGGCGCGACGTGCGCCAATCCCATATCATTGGCGACGAGCAAATCAACCGCGCTCAGAATGGCGACGGCTTCCGCCAGATTGGTTTTGCCGGTTAAAATTATTGGTTTGACACTTGATTTATCAGAGACTGCCTGGGCGACATCCAACTCGTTTTCCGCGCCGACTAAAACGACGTTGGCGTTTAATTCTGTTTGAAATTTATCGTTTAATTCCGCGTAACTTTCCGTCTGCCAGCGTTTCGCCCGCGAATTGGTCGAGCCGACACCGAGCGCGATTGTTTTTCGGGACAAATCAACGCCGTTCGCTTTTAAAATTTTTCGCGCATCGAGTTTGCGCGTTTCGGAAACGCGCAAATCGGTTTTCGGCTGATCGAATGAAACCGTCGCCGTTCCGAGCAATTTTTTCTCGATTTCGGTGATTAAATTCAGATAATAAAAAACTTCGTGTCTTTGATTTTTCCATTCGGGAATTTTGATCGAATCGGTCAGCAGCAAACTTCGAGCGTCTTTGGCGTAACCGAAACGGTGCGGTATCACGCCGAGTTTGGCGACGAGCGCGGATTCAAAAGAATTCGGAAACAAGACGGCTAAGTCGAAATTTTTATTTTTGATCATTCCGGCTTGCCCGAAAACGTCGCCGGTTTTCGATGCGCTTTTTTCAAAAATCAGGATTTCGTTGATAAAATCCGCATCTTCAAAAATTCCCTGCGCCCAACTGCGCGTCAAAAGCGTGATGTGCGCCGACGGGAAAATGCGCCGCAATTGGCGGCACGCCGGAATCGTCATCACCGCGTCGCCGACCCAATTAGCACCGCGCACCAGAATATTCTTTATTTCCCTGATCGGTTCCGTTACAATCATTCAAGTTAAAAGTTTTAGCAAGACGGACGAATAAAAACAACGCGGCGGAATGTCGGAACTGAAAAATTACGATTTTTGTAATGCTTTGTAATTTGAGTTTGTAAAAGTTTGCTCTCCGTTGAGAGTCAAAAACTTAGGTTACAAAGCACCGGATGAGATTGACGGAGAATAAGGAGCAAAAATTATGAACAACGAACATCTGCAAAATTTAGCCGAAATCGAAAGCGAATTTGTCAAAGAAGATAAAGGCGAAGGTTCGCTGGCGGTTTACGCCGTCCGCGACCCGGCGGCGAGCTTTTCAAAATTTGCGCCGCGTGAAGAAAGTTTCAGCGTCGGCTACGACATTGACCCGCAGGACATTGAGGCTTTGTATTTTGAAGGCATCAAACTTCCCCGCTGGGAAAGCATCCGGGCGGAAAATAACGATAATGATCAAAAATTGAAGATTTACAACGAATCGTTTCAAAAAGTCACGGCGGATTTCCCGCTGATCAGCCGCGTCAGCGATACCGATGTGCGCGTCGCCTTCACGCCCGAAGAAGTGCTGCGGCTGCACGCCGAATGCGAACGGGTAGCGGACGGCACCGCCGACGCGAAAGCAGTCCGGGCGGTGCAAAAATTTTACATCGCTTGCAACCAAGCCGCCGCCGGGCGGATGGGACTTTTGTTGATTCCGGGCTAAACCTGCGTCTTGAGTTGAAATCAAAAAATAAACCGGGCGCAGAATAAACTAAGCAGGTGAGCAAAAGCATTGAGGCAATTATGAAAAGTTCAGAGTGACGGCTTCAGCCGTGAAATCGCCGGCGAAGCGCGGCGATTTCTCACGCATAAATGCGTTAAGTAAGTGGGCAAAATTATTTTATAAATGTTCAAATTTGAATCCACGCAATCTTTCGATATTTATTGAGTAAGGATGAAAAGCATTTATAAAATA
>JAYVKL010000049.1:0-12242 GCA_043768465.1 Pyrinomonadaceae bacterium | reverse complement strand
AACCAATTTCTCATAATTTTTATCGTCCAATGTTTTGATAAATTTATTTGGCATATTCATATTGCTATTATATTACAATATTTCTGCTTGACTACTTAGTTGGATTAAAATCATCCACAATTTGTGCTCTCACGTTTACAATTCCTACTGCCAATAACAGCAGACTGAAAAAGGCAAACGCCAAGGTTTTACCGGTTAAAATGATGGCAAGACGATTCGCCGTTTTGGTTGGAATATGGTTTTTCATTTTTTTCTTTGATTGTGGTTTTCAAATTTAGAAGTCCGAATTAGCGTATTATTTTTTTACTCTGCAATAGTTAATGACAAAAACTTACAGAATCTGACAAACAAAAGTCCTTAATTATTTCCTAATTATTTCTTAATTCCCGTAAGCCGTGATGTTTGTTGCTTTTACGATGGGGAATAAATTTTCACTGCCGGCTCGGTCAACGAAGATTTTCTTTTCCTACGGGTAAAGTAGTATAATTCCGCCGATTTGAAAATACGCAAAATTGCGTATTTTTGATAAAAATAACTTTTTATTCGGCAGAAGCCCGCACCGAACAGGCAGATTGTGAAAAAGCACGGCAGTTTCGGTAACTGCGGGCGTGTTTCTGCAATTTCAGTTTCACGACTCCCGATAATGAATCACTTAAATCATCACGATTGGCAGATGCTCGTCTCCGCGCTCGGCGATTTGCACGCGGATTTTGACCCGCAGACTTTAACGGAACGCACATTGGCGGCGGCATCCAAAATTATTGCCGCCGACAGCGCGGCTCTTACCGGCTTTCGTTATGACGGCGAACTGACCGATTTGATTTGGGATAATTCGGGCGGCTTTTCGGTGGAAGAGATGGAGATTTTCGCGGCTTATATGCACGAAAATCCGCTAATGGGCGCGTATATCAACGAACGGCGCACGGAAACTCTGAAAATTACCGATTTGATTGCGCCGAAAAATTTTGAGCGGACGGTAGTTTACAACGAATTTTACCGGCGCGTCGGAGTCAGCAATCAGTTGGTCGCGCCGATGCAAATTTCCGACGAGTTGTTTATGGCTTGTTCGATCAACATCGAGAACCGCGATTTTTCCGAGCGCGACAAACAAATGTTAACGCTGATTGCGCCGCATCTCGCCAACGCGATTCGTAATGCGTTCGCTTACCAGCGTTTAAGCGCGGCTCTCGACACCGAAGCGTGCGGCATCGTCGCTTTGAACTCCAAAGGCAAAGCGGTTTTTATCAGCGAATATGCCCGACTTCTTTTTGACAGATATTTTGCGGGCGAAAAATGCGCGGCGAACGCTTTGCCGGAGAGTTTGGAAGGTTGGGTTAGGAAAATAAATTTGTCGGCGCGGAAGAACGAATTCGCCGCCGCGCCGTCGCCGCTCAAAATTACCGTTCAAAACGGCGAGTTGACGGCGCGACTTGTTTTTAACCGACAGACCGGCGAGCGAACTCTGATGCTCGAAGAAAGACGATTCGCAACGCCGCAAAAGCTTATCGAATTCGGCATTACAAGACGCGAAGCGGAAATTTTATTCTGGATCACGCAAGGTAAATCCGACGGTGTGATGGCACGGCTGTGCAGAGTCAGCCCGCGCACGATTCACAAGCACGTGCAGAATATCTACGTCAAACTCGGTGTCGAAACGCGCACGGCGGCGATGTTGAAAGCGTTGGAAATTTCGTAAAATTTTTGACAGCCCAATTTCACTTTGTTCTCAGTAATTTCCGGTAATCTAATCGAAAACTTGCTGCCGGCGAGTTCGGCGAGTTATTTCTTATTTGCTTTTTTCAAACTTCAGCGCAATCGAATTCATACAATAGCGCAGTCCGGTCGGTTTCGGTCCGTCGTCGAAAACGTGACCGAGATGCGATCCGCAGCGGCGCAGTAATAATCGCCGGTTTCGTGATTGTCAGTGTATTCACCGGCAAATGCACGTTTAGTTCCCTTGTCCCGCAATACATAAAACTGTTCGGGAGTCAGGTCTTTTTTCCATTCCGCTTCGGATTTGACGACTTTTTCACCGTTATATTCATCGTTGTTTGTGGTTGCCGCTTCGGTTTCGCCCTCGGCAGGCAAAGTTTGAATCACCTTTTCCTGCATCTCATATTGTCCTTCGCCGACGTGCGTATAGCGAATTCGCCCCTACTTATCGAGAATTATTACGGTGGGTCAGGCATTGACGTTGTAAGCCTGCCACGTTTTACTGTCCTAATCGGTTACGACCGGATATTTGATGCCGCGTTTGTCAACGGCTTTCACCAGATTATCGAAAACTTTTTCGCCGCTCGTTTCGGGCGTTTCGACACCGACAACAGTAAAAACCTTTCGCGCCGTATTTGGTTTGATAACTCTTTAAAGCCGGAAGCGTGTTGACGCAGTTGTCGCAGCCGAACGTCCAGGGCAGTTTTTACGCTTCCGCCAAACCGAATTCGCCCGCTGTTTTGATGCTTCATCAATGGGGCGGCAGTCGCGCTTCCTACGATGATTTAGCGACACGGTTTCAAGCGAACGGCATCGGGCGTTTTGACGACTGACGGACGCGGTTTCGGCGAATCCGTCAAAACAGCGGACAATTCAAAAATATCTCCGAGCCGCGATGATCAAGTTGTCGCCGGAATGAAAGTGAACGCTGCCGAAGCCGTTAAATTTCTCGTGGAACAAATAAACGTGGACAAAACCGTCTCGGCATCGTCAGCGCGTCTTACGGCAGCAGTCTGGCGATTATTTACGCCGCCGCTGACGCGAACATATTAAAGCCGCCGCACTGCCGTCGCCCGGTTTGAATTATTTCGGCAATCTACCGACCGAAACCGCGATAAAAACTTACGGTGCGCGTCCGATCTTGCTCGTTGCGGCGGAAGACGACGCGGAATCCGCTGCTGCCGTGCGCCGCCTCAACGCGCTCGCGGCGGGCGGAAAACACGAAATAAAAATTTATCAAAAAGGCGGACACGGCACGGGAATTTTGTCGACGAAAGTCGGGTTGGATAAACTTTTTATGACTGAGCGACGCACTCGATTTATATTCTCTGACCTAAATTTTACCGAAAAAAGGCAATGAAAATTATTTTCAGTGCCTTTTCTCTTTGTAGTTTGAATATTTTTATTTCGCCATCGCGTCGGTAACTTTGATTTCACCGGCGATGATTTTCTTTTTCGATTCTTCGACTTTCAGCAGAATGTCTTGGGAGATAAGTTTTTCGTTGTTTTTGTCCATCGCAAAAGCCACGCCGTCTTTATCCAGCCCGAAAACGTGAAAGCCGCCTTTGAAACCGCCGCCGAGAACTTCTTTGACGACATCATAAACCGAATTATCCACGCGCTTAACCATCGAGGTTAAAACGAAACCGGGTTTCACGCCGTTTTGATTCGAGTCAACGCCGATGACGAATTTATTGGCTTCGCCGTCGGCATTCACGCCGTATTGCTCGACCGCATCGAACGCGCCCAAGCCTGAATTGCCTGCCGCCGTGAAAATTACATCTGCGCCTTTCTCGATTTGATTCAACGCCAATTCCTTGCCTTTGCCCGGATTATTCCACGCCGAATCGGTTACGCCGACGAAGTTGGTAACGACTTTAATATTCGGATTAACGGATTTCGCGCCTTCTTCGTAGCCGGTTTCAAATTTGTGAATCAACGGAATATCCATTCCGCCGACGAAGCCGAGAACGCCGGTTTTCGATTTTTCGGCGGCGATCATTCCGACCAGATACGAGCCTTCGTGTTCACGGAAAACCAGCGAGGCGACGTTCGGCAAAGGTTTGCCGTCCTTGTCCGTAATCACGCCGTCCACGATGGCAAATTTGAGGTTCGGATAATCGGCGGCGACTTTCTGCATAATCGGACCCTGGGCAAAGCCGATGCCGACGATCAAATCGAAGTTCTTTTCCGCAAACGCCCGCATCGCCGGTTCAATGGAATTCGGGTTGCCGGGTTCGACATCGTAAAGGCAAATCGGCAAATCTTTCTCCGCCCGTTGCACGCCTTCCCACGCCGCCGCGTTGAAACTGCGGTCATTTTTGCCGCCGATGTCGAAGACGATGCCGACATTGATTTGGCAGTCCTTCTTTGCTTCGGTTTTTATTCCGCAGGAAGAAGCGAATAAAACTAAAGCAGAGATTGAAAAAACGACTAAATAATTTCGCATCATTCACCCTTAAAAATAATTTTTACTTGCTTACTTCTTACTACTTTTCCATCATTATATTCAGCAGGAAGTTGGAAATTCATTTGTGAATCCGTTGATGTAAATTTCACGTTATACATTCCTTTTTTTTCACTCAAATAACAATCGCCCCGCTCTGCACATTCCGTTTGAATCAGATACTTTGCGAAAAGAAAGTCATAACAAGTGCCGCCAACAGGCATATAAACATCCTTTCTCAATTCATCAACAATCAAAACACCTAATTCAAAATCCTTTTGTTTTTTCAAAAACTAAATAAAGTTTTCCTTCCTTTTCAAATGTTTTGACGCGACCTTGCTCAACGCCGTCTTCTTTAACAACTGCATTCACTTTCGTTGAGATAATCTTGCCCTTTCCTTCCATTCCTAATTCACCGGCAATGTATTTGAGAACCCCAAGATGTTCTGTAAACATATACCCCAAAAATAAAATTCCTGACGCACCTAAAAATATCAGTGCGGGCAGATGATATTTGAAAAACTTTTGCATAGTTGAATTAAGAAACTAATTTAATTCCAGCCGAGAGCCGCCAAACCCGCAGGCGCGGCGAGATCGTCGAAGCTGAAGGACTGTTCCGGCATTGATAGCCCAACATCTTCGGGGCGCAGAATGGCGAGCGTTTTGCCGAGTGCTTCGTCGGCGATTTCCTTTAGTCTGGCGGGCGCGAAGTTTCTGCCGACGACCAGCAGTTTTTCCAATGAATTTTCATTCGCGTCGCCGAAACGGTCGCGGTAGAACATTAAAAGCCGGTAGATTTCGTCGTCGGTTTCCGATTCGGTGCAGGTTACGGAACGGACGACGTTCGGTTCGTCGCCGCGCAGCAGCAGCGCGACAAAGCCGTCCGACTGCGAGCTTATCAGCAGCGAATCGCTTTTACTTTTCGCGTCAACCAGCCAATTGGCTTCGCTGACGGCACGCGGCATAATCAAACCGGCACGCCAGCCGAGCCGTTCAAACAGAGTTTCGTATTCGTCAATTACGCTCAATTTAACGGCGGTCGCAAAATATCGCGCTTTGCTCGTTTTGTCGGCTTTGATTTTGCGGCGCGAGATTCGCATCTCGCCCGACGACACGCCGAAGGTTTGTTCGGATTTCCAGTCGAGAATTTCTTCCAACTCGTTTTTCGATGCCGGTTCGGTTTCCAAAGTCAGAATCGCCGTTCGCGCCGTGTTGCTCGGCAATGAAACCGACCAGCGTCTCTGTTTCAGAAGTCCGGCGTTCGTGACGGCTTCTTCGAGCAGCACGAGCATTTCGTCCGCGCTGGAAATGTTTCTTTCGATAAAATTCGGGACGAGCAGATTCGCCGGCAGTTCGACGGTCGCGGCTTGTCTGATGCCGAAACGCCCGCGCCCTTCTTTTTGCAGCGCGAGTGCCGTAACGCTCGTCTGTTCCAAACCGAGCGCGGCTCTCGGATAATTCGGTTGAGTCAAATTTTCTAACATCTCTCGGAGTCGAGAGTCGAGAGTCGAGAATCGAGGGCAAGAGTTTTTCCACTCTCGACTCTCGACTCTCCACTCTCGACTCTTTTAGTAGTCTTCGTATTTTTTCCCTTCGTCGTCTTCGCCTTCGGCGGTGCTTTTGACGTTTTTTAAACCCTGTTCGCCTTTGGTCGAATTGACATCATCGCCGGTGATTTCCTTCCAATCGGTTTTGTTGGTAATCGGATCAACCGGTCTTTCGCTCAGGTATTCGCCCGTCACCAAATCGTCAATGGACGGCGGCAATTTTCCCTTGTCCGCGCCGTATTGCTGGATGGCGCGGCGCATCGTGTCGAGGTTTTGTTTGAGAACGCTTTCGCGGGCTTGCTGAACGCTTTTTTGGTAAGTCGGCAGCGCGACCGACAGCAGAATGATAATGATAAACATCGTTATCATCAGTTCCAGTAAAGTAAAACCGCGCTCGATTTTGGATTTCGGAGTTTGGATTTTGGAATTGTTTTGAATCTTTTGTCTTTGACTTTCCACTTTCCACTTTCCACTCTCCACTTCTACATTACCAATCACTGTATTTCTCCCCGTTCAAGGCTTTTCCATCCGCGCTCGAACGCACGTCAAAAATATTTACTTCGTCCCAGGATTCATCGCCCTTCGTTTGAAAAGACGAGCGAAATTTCCAATCCTTTTCGCCGGTCATCGGATCAACGGGCAGTTCGCGCAGGTAAACTTTTTTCTTGTCTTCAGCCTCGCCGTCCTTCTTGAAAACATTCGTGGTTTTATCGTCAAACGCGCCGTTGCCAGGTTTGATATTTAACCCGCGAGCTTTGACTTTCACGCCTTCGACTAAAATATCGAGCGTCGGCGGATAACGGTCGAGATTTTCCGTGTCGAAAATTTTGCAGTCGTCAATCAACACGCGGCTGCGCGGATCAGCCGACTGCGAACCGCCGATATTATTCGGAACATTCCCGGCTTGCGTTCCGCCCTGACACGCGCCGACCGTATCGCGGTGAAATTCGTCAATCGCGTTTCGCATTTCGCGCAAGGCTTCGCGCAACCGCATTTCCTTCTGACTTTTAACCGCGTTCTGCGTAATCGGAATCGTTCCCATCACTAGAATCGCCAGCACGGACAAAGTGATAATCAATTCCAGCAAAGTGAAGCCGCTCGGCGGTTGACGATTGGCGATGTTTAATTGTTTATTTATCACTTTCGAGTTCCCTCTTGCTGCTCACTGCCGACCGCTCACTTTCATCAAAACTTGACCGCGAAACTTTTGCCGTCCGAAGTCAGCAGACGAGTCATCTCGGCATCAAAGGAAATTTCCGGTTTGCCGTCGCTCAACGCTTCGATTTCGACGTAAGCCAGAATGCCCGAACTGTTTTCCGCGATGTCTTTGGGCGACGACAGCGAAACATACATTTTTCCGTTTTGATTCAAAAACGGAGTGACCGCAGTTTGCGCCAAACCCGCACCGAAAACATCGCCGAAACCGACCGAGCGGACGGCGACTTTTGCCGCGTCGAATTTCATTCCCAAAACCGCCGAACGGAACGCCGTCGCGCTTTTGATCATCACGGCGAGCTTTACTTTTTCACCTTTTTTCATCTCCGAAAGCGTCGGCAAAATCTGCAAATCAGCCGTCGGCGCGAAGGTTTTCGGCGCGTCTTCCTTCAGAGAAGTTTGGTTAAGAGCCACCGTTTTGTCGCTCGTGTCCGCCGTCTGCCCGATTTGCAAAGTTTTAACGCCGGTCTCAATCGGCTTCAGATTGTTGATAAAAGAGGTGTTCGGGATGCCCGTTTCAATTTTGGTTTCCGCCGTCGTTTCCGTCGGAGCAGCGGCGGACGTTTCGAGTAGAGCCGCGCCCGAATTTTGCGCCGTCGTCTGTCCGTTTGATTTCGTATAAGTCGGCACGTCCGCTTTCCGGTCGGGCAACTGCACCTGCGCGGTCGTCGGAATTCTTCGCGCCATCGCCAATTGTTCTTCGGCTTCTTCCTGCACGATTAATGCTTCGAGCGAGCCGCTCGTCGGGGTCGCCAAACTTCCCGTCGGGCGTTCGACTTCATCTTCCGGCAAAACGGTCGGAGCGCGAATCACGCGCGGTGTCACGGAAATCACGATGTCCACCTGGCTGTTGTTTTTGGTCGGCGCGGTGAACAGTCTGCCGATTATCGGGAGCAAGCCTAAAATCGGCAAGCCGGTGCGCCCGTTCGATTGATTATTCGTCCCGACACTCGCCAGCAAAAGCGTTTTGTTATTCTGGACACGCGCCGTTCCTTTGACCGTGCGCTCGGTAAAAGTCGGATTTCCGTTGGTCGTCGTTCCCGGCACGACATCTTTGGATTCAATTTCCATCGCCACCTGCACATCTTGGTTCGGAAAGACAATCGGTTTGAATTTTAACGTTAATCCGGTCTGCTCGTAGGTATAGACATCGCCGGCGAAATTGCCGCCGCCGCCGGGCGTTCCGCCGCCGTTGCCGAAGCCGCTCGAAATCGTCGCGCTTCGGATTGGAACGCGCTGACCGATTCGTGCCGATGAATCTTCATTATTAAAAGCGTGAATTTGCGTTGAAGCGATCAGTTTGGTGTTTTGCTTGGTTTGCAGTGCCACCAGATTAACCGCCGGTAATACCAAACCGATGCCGAACGGCTGCGTCACCAAACTCGACACCGTGCCGGCGGTCGTCGTGACGGTTTTCAAGGTTCCGAACGCATTGTTTCCAACCGTGCCGCCGGTCGTTCCGCCCAGATTTCCAAGGGAGCCGGAATTTCCGATCTGATTTCCCAGTTGCAGCAAATCGGTTTTATTGACTTCATAAATCTGCACGTCCATCACGACTTCGGCGCGGTCTTTGTCGAGCGATCTGATCAGATTGCCGATAATGCGGATATTTTCGGTCGTGTCGCGGATGGTCAAACTGTTGGTCGGTTTGTCCACAAGCGGCTGAATCGGCGTTCTGCCGTTCTGCGGCGGAATGGCGAACTGCACGACTTTGGCGACCTCGGTTGGGTCGGCGTTTGCCAGATAAAACGTGCGTAAAACCAATTGCTGAAAATTCGTGCGCCGCTGTTGATTGGCGACTAAAATCGTGCGCGGTCCGACCTTTTGAAAAAATAAGCCGGTTTGCAGAAAGATGTAATCCAAAGCCCGCGCCGACGTGACGTTTTTTAATTCGATTTTGACTTTCAGCTGCTGGCGAAAACTTTCCTGGTCAAATAAGACGTTCAAATCCAAATCCTTCGCCAATTCCCGGACGATATATTCGACATCAACGCCGGACGGAAACGGCAAATCGCGCAGTTTTTCGAGCCTCTGCGGAATCTGCGTCGGCAGCGTCGGCGATTGCTGATAGCCGGTGCGGACTAATTTAACCGTGCCGTCGCCATTGGGTTTCGGGTCTTCGGGTTCGTCGCCGTTCAATCCTTTTTGCAGCCGCAAGGCTTTTTCCATCTCGCTTTTCGCCAATTCGTTCGTCGGATCGTAGGCGTAAGCCTTGCGAAAAGAAAGATACGCGCCCGCGTAATCCTTTTCATTCAGTTGCGCCGTGCCTTTTTTGGCATACATCTGCGAAGCGTTGAACAGGGCGCGTTGATAATGCAGCCGATATTCGGGATTTTTCGGGTCGGCGACGACTGCCAACGCAAATTCTTCGGCGGCTTTGTCCCATTCTTCCGACGTTTCGGCTTTGATTCCGATGTTAAAATGTTTTTTGCCTTCTTTTTCAGAGGCAAAAATCGCCGTCGGCGACAGCAGCGCGGCGAGCAAAAACAGCGTCATCGAAAAACGGGCGTGGGCGGATTGTTTCATAATTAAATTATTCGGGCGATTCTTTAATTGATTGATTCGGATGCAAAAGCCGGTCGGCGAGTTTGTACACGCGGCGGCGACGGCAAAGTTTCAAAAGTTTGCGAACGGTTAAACCATCGGACATTTTCAACTTATTCGGCGCAAAAAGCAAATAATTTGATTTTTAACCGCTAAACGAAAGTTACGCGGTTGATCTCGTGGAGAGTCGTCTGACCGGCGAAAACTTTTTTCACCGCCGACGTGCGGAGTGAGGACAAGCCTTCTTTTTCGGCGGCGCGGCGAATCTCCGAACCCGGACGGCGTTCGATAATCATCTCGCGGATTTTGTCGGACATATCGAGCAGTTCGTGAATCGCCGTCCGCCCGCGATAGCCGGTATGATTGCACGCATCACAGCCGACGCTCATATAAAATTCCTGATCCTTCACTTCGACGGCACTCAAACCCGACGCGGCGAGTTCTTCCTGCGACGGCTGATAATGACGTTTGCAAACCACGCACAATTTTCTGACCAGCCTTTGTGCTAAAACACAGTTCAGCGCGGCGACGAAGTTATACAAATCAACCTTCATATTGAGAAAACGCCCGATGACATCAATGACGTTGTTGGCGTGAACGGTGGTGAAAACGAGATGTCCGGTCAAAGCCGAGTTAATCGCAATTTGCGCCGTTTCCTCGTCGCGGATTTCGCCGACCATCACTTTATCAGGGTCGTGCCGCAGAATCGAGCGCAAGCCGCGCGCGAAGGTCAAACCTTTTTTCTCGTTGACGGGAATCTGCATAATTCCCTGAAGTTGATATTCAACCGGGTCTTCGATGGTGATAATTTTATCTTCGCTGTTGCGAATCTCGTTCAACGCGCCGTAAAGCGTCGTCGTTTTCCCCGAACCGGTCGGACCCGTCACCAAAACCATCCCGTAAGGCTCTTTGATATATTGGCGAAACAATTTCAAATCGTCCGGGTCGAAACCGACGACTTCAAGACTTAAATTTTTAAATTCTTCCGAAATCTGCTCTTTATCCAGAATACGAATCACGCAGTTTTCGCCGTAAGCCGACGGCAGAATCGAGACGCGAAAGTCAACCGTTCTGCCTTTGTAGCGCACGCGAAAACGTCCGTCCTGCGGAATCCGGCGTTCGGCGATGTCGAGTTCCGACATCACTTTGATCCGCGACAGCAGAGTTTGATGATACGCCATATCAATCGGGTCAACCTTTTGATAAAGCGCACCGTCAATGCGGAATTTGACGGCTAAATCGCGGTCGCCCGCTTCGATGTGAATATCGGAGGCGCGGGATTCCATCGCGTTGTAAACGATGGTGTCCACCAATTTGATGATCGGCGACATCTCCGAATCGTTCGCCAGACGGTCTAAATCTAAAATTTCATCGCCCTGATCGGTTTCTTTGAGCAGCGAGATTTTGAAACCCGAAGCCGCTTCCTGCAAAACTCTCTGCGTCGCGTCGCCTTTTCGCAACACGACATCAATCGCGCCCGCCGTCGCCACCGACGGCACGATGCGGACGTTCAAAACATTTTCGAGTTCGTCCAGAACTTCGAGATTCGTCGGGTCAGCCATCCCGACGTGCAGATTTCTGCCTTCGCGTTTGAGCGGCACGAATTGGTTGCGAAGCATCAAATCAACCGGAATTCCCGCCAGTTCTTCGTAGGAAATCGGCGATTCCTGATCCGGCGGCAAAAGGTCAATATACGGCAGCCGGTAACGCTTCGCCAATTCTTTGGCGGAGACGACTTCCGGCGGTTCGTTATCCAGGAAATTCGTCGCAACCGTCGGCGGCGCGATAATTGTCGTCGTGAGATTTTCGTTAGTTTGATTTTCCATTTTCAAAATTCTCTCCGGTTTCGCTCAATCCGAAACTATGTCGTAAAGCGTTGTTGACCGTTTACATATTCGGCAGTCTTCCGAGAATCGAATCAATTTCCGTTTCCAGCACGGTAGCGATATTGTCCGTCATCACAACCGAATCGGTTCTTAATCCCGACGCTTTGCCTTCATTGGTATCTAAGCCGATAAAAACTCTTGATAAATGATTGGAGCGACTCAAATTACTCGTTATCATTGCCAGAAGAATCTGCGAAAGTCCCGTCGCCAAATCGTCCGCCTGAACCACCAGAGCCGGACGACGTTTTGAAGAGACGAGATTGGAGTTCGGAAAATAGACGCGAACGACATCGCCGCGTTTAATCAACATCGTAAACGTCCATTTCCGGTTTGTTCCAATCTTCCGCCATTGTATTTAATTTGGCTCTTAAATCCGCCGCCTGCACTTTGCCGATCCCGCGCTGCTGCAAATTTGTTTCTTTGATCTGAAGAAAAGTTACTAAAACCTTTGATTCGCCGACATCCGCCGGAGTTTCCGTTAATATAATTTTTCCGTCTTTATAGATTCCTTCTATGGTCAGCATTTCCGCTCCTCGTAAATTGCAGTTATTTTTTCCCGCTGAACGGTCCCGACGAAATCGTCTGGATAATCGGCAGGTAAATCGCCAGCAGAATCGTGATGACGATGCCCGCCATAAAAACTAAAATCACGGGTTCGAGCAGCGTCGTCAATTGCTCCAATCGAACTTCGGCTTCGGCATCGTAAAAATTCGCCACTTCGTCGAGCATCTCGCGCAGACTGCCCGACTTTTCGCCGATGCCGATCATATCGAGCGCGAGTTCCGGCAGCCAGTTCGCCGTTTCCAACGCTTCGGTGAACGAGCGACCTTCCCGAATCAAAGATAAAACCGCCAGACTGCGGCGGCGCAATTCCAAATTGGTGATTGATTC
>JAYVKL010000048.1:0-4769 GCA_043768465.1 Pyrinomonadaceae bacterium | reverse complement strand
GATTTTAATTGAAAAGGTCAAAGAAGCAATTAGCCGAATAGGGAGCATTCATCGGCATAACTTTTCTGTTTCATCTGCTTAATTTGGCAAAGGTATTGATTTAATAGTCCGTAAATTAAATTTTGAAGTATTTTTGATTCTCTGCGTCCTCTGCGCCTCTGCGTGAAATTTCTTTTTTGACAGAAATAATTTCACGCAGAGGCGCAGAGGACGCAGAGAGCAATCACCAGTAAACTTAGTTTACACACTATTTAAAGAGAGCAATTTTTAAATTTTTGTAACATTTTCCCAATCGTTCTGGGTTCAGACGCGGAACGCACTTTGCTCCGCCTGCGAAGTGCGGCGGAAAGACACGCCGAGAGCGTGAACTCAGAACATCACAAAACCCAAAATCAGACTATTTACCATTTACCGTAAAATTATTTCTTATTCGTCGTTTGAATTAATCGCTCCAGTTTGACCTGCGCCGAATGGCTGTCAATGCTTTGCTCGGCGAGGCGGGCGGCGTGCATCGGATTATCGGCAAGTCCGCCGACCAGCAGCGCGGCGGCGGCGTTCAGAACGACCAGCGAACGCGCTTCGTCGCGGCGTTTGCTGGCTAAAACTTCGCTGATGACAGCCGCGCTCTCTTCGGGCGTTTCGACTTTCAGATGACTGATTGCGCCGCGCTGAAGTCCGAAATCCTCCGGCGTAACGACGAATTTTCTCACCTTGTTGCCGTAAATTTCTGCGACCAAAGTCTCGCCGACCAAAGTTAACTCGTCCAAACCGTCTTTGCCGTGAACGACCCAGGCATTTTCCGTTCCCAAAAGCATCAACGCCTGCGCCATCGTTTCAACCAGCGATTGATGCCACACGCCGACGATTTGTTTCGGCGGTTTGGCGGGATTCGATAAAACGCCGAGCAGATTAAAACAACTGCGAATTCCCAAATTACTGCGAATCGTGCCGACGCGCTTTAACGTCGGGTGAAACTTCGGGGCGAACATAAAACCGATGCCCGCGCCGTCGAGACAGGCGCGGGCGCTGCCCGCGTCGCCCGAAACTTTGATGCCGAGCTTGGCTAAAACCTCCGCGCTCCCGGTGTGGCTGGTCACGGCGCGATTAACCTGTTTGGCGACCGGCAAACCCGCGCCCGCGATGACGAAGGCGGCGGCGGTCGAGACGTTAAAAGTTTTCGCCGCGCTCGAACCGGTTCCGGCGGTGTCTATGTAATTTTGGTGGCGCGTGTTGATTTTAACGGCGTTCTCGCGCAGGACATGAGCCATTCCCGCGAGTTCGGCGAAAGTTTCGCCCTTCGCCGTCAGCGCGGCTAACGCGCCTGCGATCTGCTGCGGATAAGTTTGGGCATCAGTTAGAATGCGGAAAAATTCCGCGGCTTCGTCCATTGATAAATCTTCGCCGCGCACCAGACGAACCAGATATTTGTAAAGCGGCGTGTCCGATTTCGGATTCGTCGCCGAAGTCGGCGCGTCAAGCAGCCATTTTGATTTCGGTTTCAACATAATTTGTTTAGTGAAAAGCGAAGAGTGAAAAGTGAAAAGTCAGAGAGGAAAGAAAAACCGCCGAGTGAAAATCCCGAATTCTAAATTTAGAACTCCGAACCCAACTCCTACTATCTCAAATTTCGAGAAAGTTTTGCAAGAGTTTTTTACCGGCGGTCGTCAAAATTGATTCCGGGTGAAATTGCACGCCTTCGATTTGGTGAGTTTTGTGGCGCATCGCCATTATCAAACCGTCCGGTGATTCGGCGGAAATTTCCAGACAATCGGGCAGCGTGGCGCGTTCGACAATTAACGAATGATAACGTCCGGCTTGGAAATCGGCTTCCAGATTTTTGAAAATCGTTTTGCCGTCGTGTTTGATGGCGACGGGTTTGCCGTGAACCGGAACCGGAGCGCGAATGACCTTGCCGCCGAACGCCTGACCGATTGCCTGATGTCCCAAACACACGCCGAGAATCGGGACGCGCCCGGCGAATCGCTCTAAAATTTCTAAAGAGATGCCCGCGTCATCGGGCGTTCCCGGTCCGGGCGAAATGAGAATTCGTTCGGGCTTGAGCCGCGTTTCGATTTCGTCGAGCGTTACTTCGTCGTTGCGCCGCACTTCCATCGCCGCGCCGAGTTCGCCCAAATACTGCACGAGGTTGTAAGTAAAAGAATCGTAATTGTCTATGACCAGCAGCATATTTGATAATGAATAATTGATAATGGATAATGGATAGTTTGGTAAAACGGGTGATTTTCAATTGTCCGTTATCAATTATTCATTATCAGTTATTTTATGAGCAAACGCGATTATTACGAAATATTAACCGTTACCAAAACGGCGACCGAGACGGAAATCAAAGCCGCCTACCGCAAGCTGGCGATTCAGCATCACCCGGACAAAAACCCGGACGACCACACGGCGGAGGAAAAATTCAAGGAAGCGGCGGAAGCCTATTCGGTGTTGTCCGATGCGCAGAAACGGGCGGCTTACGACCGCTTCGGACACCAGGGAGTCGGCGCGGGCGCGGGCGGCGCGAGCGGTTTCGGCGGCGCAGGATTTTCCAACATCGAAGACATTTTCGATATGTTCGGTTTTGATTTCGGCAACGGACAGCGCGGCGGCGCGAGTCGTTCGACCGGACAGCGCGGCGCGGATTTGCGCTACGATTTGGAAATCACGCTCGAAGAAGCGGCACTCGGCAAAACGGAAAAATTACGCATTCCGCGATTGGAAAAATGCGACGAATGCGACGGCACGGGCGCGGAGAAGGGAACCAAACCCGAAACCTGCACCAATTGTCAGGGCAGCGGGCAGACGCGCTACCAGCAGGGCTTTTTCGCCGTGATGCGAACCTGTCCGAACTGCGGCGGACGCGGGCAAATCATCAGAACGCCGTGTAAAAAGTGCCAGGGTGCCAGCCGCGTCGAAAAAGAAAAAACGCTCGAATTAAAAATCCCCGCCGGAGTCGAAACCGGCTCACGGCTCAAAGTTCTGCGCGAAGGCGAAGGCGGCACGGGCGGCGGACAATCCGGCGATTTATACGTTGTCATCCACGTTGCCGAACACGAAACCTTCGAGCGGCAGGACGCGAATCTTTACTCCGCCGTCCCGATTACTTTCGCGCAAGCCGCGCTCGGCACGGAGATTAAAGTCAAAACGCTCGACGGCGAAGAACCATTAAAAATCCCCGCCGGAACGCAGACGGGAACGGTTTTCCGCGTCAAATCTCAGGGAATGCCGTCGCTCAACGGGCGCGGCAAAGGCGATTTATTCGTCGCCGTCACTCTGATCACGCCGAAAACTCTCACCAAAGAACAGCGCAAACTGCTCGAACAGCTCGCCGAAATCGAAGACGTTGATTTTCAGGACGAATCTTTTATGGACAAAGTGCGGAACATTTTCGGGTAAAAACACAAGTCGTTAATTGTGATTTCAACTGCTTTCGGGCAATTGTAAGGCTGACTCGTGAATTGACACAAAACCTAGAGCGGTTATGGATTGAATGTAAGGCAGACTGTTAGTCTGCCTCGCCGCCAGCGCAGCGCGGCGGCGAAACAGGCTAACAGTCTGTTCTACTTTTTCCCGTAAATCCAATCCGTAACCGCTCTAATCATCGCCTCCGGTGTCTGCCAAAAGACAGAACTCGGGAGCTTCATATATCACGTGATTTGTCGGGCTTTCCGTTGTCTTTCAGCAACAACCGTAAATTAGTAACTCGGTGTAATTAAAATTTTAGTATTACTGCGAACTTCTACTTTATATGGCGGATAAAACACCGTCAGAGCATCAATACTTTTTGCTTCCGGCATGTGACGAAAGGTAAAAGTGAGTTGTGCGTAGCGCCTTTTTTCGACGTTCTGATCTGCGGCGAACCGCCAACGCTCTGCGGTTAGCTCGACAAGTTTTCGCATGAGTTTGTGTGTTCCTTCGACGGCTTTTGACGAGACTACTTTTCCGTTGCGGTCAATTTCTACGTCAACAAGAAAATCACCTTGCAAATCAAGAGCAAGAGCCACAACCGGATAAACAGGTGCGAATGCGGAAACAACAGCAGTCAAATTTTGCGTTTTGGTTTGAGCAAGTTCGACCTGACTCAATAAGCCAATTATTACGACAGCGAAAAATAGAAAATAATCAAATCGTTTCATAAAGTTTCAGACCTATAGCAACAAAAAGAAGCCCGACTTTGTATTCTAACCGAATCAAATTCATGTTATGCCGGATTATTTGCACGCTATGTAATCGGTTCAAACAATAAATATCAGCTTTCGCGTTAATACCTCAAACGGGAACGTAATTCGGCATAAATTATTTACTGTTCCAGCACGCTAGCCAAAGCTATGCGCTTACAGCGCAAGACCTTAGTTTGCTTCCGCTAAAATCTCGTGTGAAAATTGCGGAAGATGAAAGACAACCGACACGGACATCAGACAGTTACGCGATTGACCGTCCATCTGGTGTGGGCAACCAAATATCGCTATCACGTTTTGGAAGGTGATATAAAGATGCGATGCCGCGATTTGCTCGTGCAAATCTGCGATGCTGAAGATGTTCGCATTTTGTCGGGCGTAGTTTCCAAAGACCACGTTCAGATGCACATTGAGTATGCGCCGAAGTTGGCACTTTCTGATTCGGTTAAGCGTCTGACAGGTCGCACGTCGCGGGTGCTTCAAGCGGAATTTCCAAATTTGAAAAAGCGATATTGGGGCAATCACTTTTGGGCAATCGGATACGGCGCGTGGGGGGCGGGCAATATCACGGATGAAATGGTCAAACAC
>JAYVKL010000047.1:0-8007 GCA_043768465.1 Pyrinomonadaceae bacterium | reverse complement strand
CAAATATTGCCGCGCAAATCTGCCCGCAGTTGTCTGAAACTGAAAAGGCGAAACTCCAAAATATCAAATATCAGGGAATTGTCTGCGCGTCGGTAGTTCTCAAAAAATCGCTCTCGAATTTCTACGTCACCAACATCACCGACGAAACGCCGTTCACGGGAATCATCGAAATGTCCGCGCTCGTTGATAAAGCGGAGTTCGACGGCAACGCGCTGGTTTATCTGCCGAAATACGTCGCGCCGGACGATAAATTGTTTGAAAAATCGGATGCGGAAATTGAAGCGACTTTCATAAACGCGCTCGAAAAAATGTATTCGCATTTTGATAAAAGAGATGTCGTCGCGTTCAAAATCTCGCGTGTGCGACAGGTTTTTCCGCTGCCGACGATTGACTATTCGGCGAATGTTCCGAGCGTTGAAACGTCGCTTGGTAATGTTTTCGTTGTCAATTCGGCGCAGATTACGAACGGAACTTTGAACGTCAACGAGACGATTCAACTGGCGGAAAGATTTATGAGCCACGAACAAACACGAAAGAACACGAAAAAAGATTTATAAAACTTTCGTGAATTTTCGTGTTTGTTCGTGGCTGAATACAATCTGATTTACAATCGAGAAATGAAAAATCTGATTTTTCTCGCGCACATGGGAACGACGCTTTATTTGGTCGGCTTGATTTGGCTCGTGCAGAGTTTGGTTTATCCTTCGATGGGTTACGTCGGCGAAAACGGTTACGCGGCGTATCATAATCTGCACACTTCGCGTATTACGCCGGTGGTTGCGCCCGCGATGATTCTTGAACTCGTGACGGCGATTTATTTGGTTTTCGTGCCGCTCGAAGACATTGACAGGCGTTATTTCTGGTGCGGTCTGACTTTGGTCTTGATAGTTTGGGCTTCGACTTTTTTCGTCCAGGTTCCGCTTCACGAAGAACTCGCCAAAGGTTTCAACGGCGATGTTCAAAATAAACTCGTGCTGACAAATTGGATTCGCACCGCCGCGTGGACTCTGCGCGGCGCGTTGGTTTTATGGATGGTTTGGCTGAAAATAAAATAAATTCGACCTTAAAATTTTATGTTTAACCTCTGGAGAAAAAAAGGAAAAATGCTAGTAGAACCGTTGACTAAAATATCAAGGATAAAAACTATCGAAGGCTTTGCCGTCCCCGCCATAATTCATAACGACAGTTATTTTTTTGTTGATTTAAGTGTTTATGAAGATGGGACAGTCGAATGTTGGGAAATGACGGACTTGAATTTGTTTAAAGATAAATTGGAAACAGGTTGGGTAAAAACTTCTGTGCCGAACGGCAAAAGCATTTCGGTTCACGGTTTGGGGTCTTGGAAAATTGACGATGGAAATTGGATGTTTGACAAACAAACTTTCTTTGAATACGTCGGTTCGATTTTAGAGAAACTTAACCCTCAAATGCAGAATCTTCACAAAGTTTTTGAGAAGAAAATAAATGGTGTAACGATTCTCGAATCGGGAAGGGGAAATATATTTAAGGATCAAAGCAGATACGAGAATGAAATACTTTCAAAGAAAATAAACGGCGGCGGTTTTAATGTATTCTTCAAAGAAGAAGAAAAGTATTTTCTAGTCAACCTGGTTGTGTTTGCCGATGAGAAAATACAGTTACATCGCGTTCCCGAAATTGTTGAATTTGATTTTCACGAACTCCAAAATCAGATTGAAATCGGCAATATCCTAACCGAAATTCCCACAAATTTTGTTGTTGAGATTTACGGTTTGGGAAAGTTCAAAATTTTAACTGCCGATTATCCTTGCACATCTGTTCAAGACAAACTGCTCGAAGTTCGTGACCTAATAGAGGAACAAAACAACAGACATTCTTCGGTTGAAGTTTGTCGCGCTATCTTTGAAGAATACTTAAAAACCCCAACATTTGAATTAAAAGAGAAGTTGAAAATCGCATACGAAAACATACCAAAGCACAAAAGAATGTATGTTGGAGATATGGATACAAAAGATACTGCCGTAAGAATGATTATTTATAGCGAAGATGAAATAAAAAATTGGTCGCATTATATCGTCGCCAAATCGTTAGAAGAAGGACTTCCGACAATAAACGTGCCGAAGCCGGAAGACAAATAATATCCAATGAAAACAATAGCCAGTTTAAGTTTAGACCTCGACAATAAATGGTCATATATGAAAACGCACGGCGACGTGGGTTGGGAATCTTTTCCGACTTATCTGGATGTCGTCGTGCCGCGTTCGCTCGAATTTTTGCGCGAACGAAATTTGAAAATCACTTATTTCGTCGTCGGTCAGGACGCGGCTCGTGAGGAAAATCACGACGCGATTCGGCAGATTTCCGATGCGAAACACGAAATCGGGAATCACAGTTTTAATCACGAACCGTGGCTGCATCTATATTCAAAACAACAGTTAATTGAAGAATTCGAGAAAACCGAAAACGCGCTCGAAAATGTGACCGGACAGCGCACCGTCGGCTTTCGCGGTCCCGGTTACAGCTTATCGCCGACGGTTTTGGAGGTTTTAGCCGAGCGCGATTACGAATACGACTGCTCGACGCTGCCGACTTATATCGCGCCGCTCGCCCGCGCTTATTATTTTTTCAAATCGCCGGAGATGTCCGACGAAGAACGCGAAAAACGCAAGAAATTGTTCGGCAGGTTTAGCGACGGCTTTCAATCTTTGAAGCCGTATCAATGGCGCATCGGCGAAAAAAGTTTGATTGAAATTCCCGTCACGACTTTGCCGATTTTCAAAACGCCGATTCACGCGAGCTACGTTATTTACCTTTCGACTTTCTCCAAAACTTTGGCGCGAGTTTATTGGAAAACGGCGGTCGAGATGTGCCGCGCTTCAGGAACGCAATTGAGTTTACTGCTGCATCCGCTCGATTTTATGTCGGGCGACGACGCGCCGGAACTCAAATTTTTCCCGGCGATGAATTTGCCGATTGAGCGAAAACTGGAATTCGTCGGCGAGATTCTGGACGCTTTGACCGAAAAATTTGAAGTCGTCAATCTGCGGCAACACGCCGCGTCGGTGCGCTTCGCCGGGCTGCCGACGCGCCATCCGGCGGACATCGCAGTTTTGGCGAAGGCATCCTGAAAATGGAAAACCGAAGTGAGAAAAGGTTAAAACTGAATCACGTTCGATGCGGCGTTTGCGGCGCGGACGAAGCCGCGCCGGTCGGTATCGGCGGCGATTACGAATATCACACCAGCCCTGATGTTTTCGTGGCGGTGCGCTGCGATTCGTGCGGTTTGGTTTATCTGAATCCGCGCCCGGACGTGTCGGAGTTGGAGACGATTTACCCGTCAAATTATCACGCTTTCAATTTTTCGCCGGAAGATTTCGGCGTGGTTTACAAAATTCGGGCGCGCCTCGAAGCGCGGCGGGTTTTGAGTTGGGGCAAAGGTTTGCCGGACGACGCGCGAATTTTGGATGTCGGCTGCGGCGACGGTTTTCATCTGAACTTATTGAAGCGATACGGCAGTAAAAACTGGCGGCTCGAAGGCATTGACCTTGACCGCCGCGCCGTCGAAGCGGCAGAGAAATCGGGTTTGAAAATTCACGCCGGAACTATCGAAAGTCTCGATCTGCCGAAAAACACCTGCGATCTGGCGTTAATGATTCAGACTATCGAACACGTCGAGCATCCCGGAAATGTTTTGTCAGCCGTTTTTGAAACCCTGAAACCGGGCGGAAAAATCGTCGTCGTCACTGACAACACCGATTCGATTGACTTCCGGCTTTTCAAAAATTCGCACTGGGGCGGCTATCATTTTCCGCGTCACTGGAATCTTTTCAATCGAAAATCTTTGAGTCTTTTGGCGGAAAAATGCGGTTTTGAAATCGCCGATCTTACGACGCAGGTTTCGCCCGTCAACTGGGTTTATTCGATTCATAACGCGCTGGTTGACGGCGGTGCGCCGCGTTTTTTGGTCAATCAATTCACGCTCAAATCAACCGTTTCGCTGGCGGTTTTCACCTCGCTCGATATTATTTTGCAGAATTTCGGGCGGGGTGCGCTGCTTCGCGCAACTCTGCGAAAACCGTAAAATATTTGTCCACCGATAAACACGGATGAAAACTGATAAATCAAAAAACAAATTCAACAAAACTCACAACAAACCAAAAATCAGGTTTTTTCCGAATCTGTGTTTGTCCGTGTTTATATGTGGACATTTTTTATTCCGACCTTTATAACCGTATGAAATCTGAAAAACCAATCGCCGTAATCGGCGCGGGAATCGCGGGATTGACGGCGGCAAATTATTTGCATCGCCGCCGCGTGCCGTTTATTTTGTATGAAGCGGGCAGCAAAATCGCCGGACTCGCCGCCAGTTTTAAGGATGCGGAAGGCTTCAGCTACGATTTCGGAGCGCATTTTATAACCAACCGGCTGGCGGCGGCAATCGGGGTCAGCGCGGATTGCCTGACCGTCAAACATTACGGCGAAAGAGTTTGGCTCGGCGGGAAAATGTATTCGTATCCGTTCGGGCTGATCAAAATTCCGCGAATGATGCTGAGCGGAATAAAAAGCCGACTCGCCCGCCGCCGGGATGCGCCGAAGTCGGCGGCGGACTGGTTTCGCCGGAGTTACGGCGCGGCTCTGGCGGATGAAGTCGCGCTGCCTCTGATCGAAGCGTGGTCGGGCGCGAAGGCGGAAAATCTATCGGCGGCGGTCGGCGCGTCGCTGCCGGGAAGCATCGGCAAAACCTTGTATTTAAAAGCCGCGAGCCGCGTCACCGGGCGCGCCGTCGCCTGCGGCTACAGCCGCGAAATGCCGGAATCGGCGAGCATTTATCACGTTTATCCGAAAGACGGCGTGGCGACTTTGTGCGAAAAACTGGCGGAAGATTTGGGCGACCAAATCAAGCTCGAATCGCCGGTCGAAGAAATTATCGTTGAACACGAAAGAGTCGTTGCCGTCAAAATCAGTGGCGAAACGCGGGAAGTTTCCGCCGTCATCAGCACCGCGCCCGCCAACATTCTGGCGAAACTGGTCAAAGGCACGGACGCGCTCGACGAATTCAAAAACTTTCGCTATCGCCCGATGGTTTTCATCAATCTGAAGTTTGCCGGGCGCGGCTTGCTGCCCGACACGGTTCTGTGGTTTCCCGAAAATCGCTTTCCTTTTTTCCGCCTGACCGAGGCGACGATTTCGATGCCGTGGCTCGCGCCCGAAGGGAAAACGATTATTACCGTGGACATCGGCTGCGAAAAAGGCGATGAATTCTGGGAGATGGACGAAGCCGATCTCGCCGAAAGATGTCTGCAATCGCTGACGGAAATCGTCCCCGACGCGCGGGCGCGGTATCTCGGTTACAATATTTTGCGAACGCCGATTGCTTATCCGGTTTTTTTGAACGAATACGAACCGGCGCGGCGGAATTTCGAGCGGTCAACGAACGTCGAAAATCTTTTAAGCATCGGGCGCAACGGCGAATTCGCGCATATTTTTATGGAAGATGTTTACTGGCGAACGCAGCAAAAAGTGCGAAATTTAGTCGCGTCGTTATAAATGTTCAGAATTCGCGCTTGAGCGTGAAACCGCCGGGCGAAGGGCGGACTCCGAACGAAATCCGAAAATGCTGAGAATTCGAGATAAAAAAATCATTTGGCTGCTCGTCTTTTTGCATCTGGCAATCGCTCTGCCGCTGGCTTTTTCGCTGAATATCTGGGTTGACGAAGCCTCCACCCTACACACGACGCAGCACGGGTTCGTCCAAACCTTTCGCAGTTTATTTACCGACGAAAAACAAGCTCCGCTGTATTTTCTGCTGATGAGTTGCTGGCGCAAACTCGACGATTCGATAATTTTTGCGCGTCTTTTTTCCATTCTTGGCAGTTTGCTGGCGATTGGCGCGTTTTCGCGATTGGCGCGGAGGATTTGGGACGAAAAAACTGCGATTTTCATCACGGCGGTTTTCGCGCTGCACCCGTATCTTTTTTGGGCGAGCCTGGAAATTCGGCTTTATTCGCTGGTTATTCTGATCACCTGTCTGCTGTTCTCGTTTTTTTACGATGGATTTTTAAGCGAGAATTCCGCCGCCGGAAAATCGCGCATTTATTTTGTCGGCACGGCAATCGCCGCGCTTTACACCAATTATTACCTGGGCAGTCTGCTCGTCGGCGGATTCGCCGCGCTCTTGATGCTGCGCCGCTGGAAGCCGGCGAAAAGTTATTTTTGGCGGATGCTGATTGTTGGCGCGGCGGTTTCGCCGCTGTTGTGGATTCTCAGTTGGCAATTCTCCGACCGCGCCGACACATTTCAAACGGAAAGGTCACTTGCCGAAGGTTTAAGAATGCTTTGGAATCATTTCCTGACGTTCGTGTTGCCGACCGAAATTTTCACGACCGAGGAGATTTCCGTTTTCTCCATTATTCGGTTGTGGCTCGTGCGCTTTTCGATGCTGGCGGCAGTCGTCTTGCTCGTAAAAAATAAATTGCGGGATTTAGACCGGAATATCATCGCTTTCGGGACGATTTCCGCCGTCGGCGGCGCGTTTTTTCTGCTCGTTTATTACCGACTCGGCGCGGGTTTAATCGAAATTCGGCACGCGGCAATTTATTTTACGGCGATTTTTATATTTGTCAGCGCAGTTCTGGTCAAAATTCTGCCTGTCAAATCCCGAATTCCGCTCGCCGTTTTATACGCCGTATTTTTCAGCTACGCCGTCGCCGCCCTTTATCCGAATCTGACGAAGCGCGGCGATTGGGCGCGGGTGGCGGAATTTATCGAGCGAAGCGAAACACCGAATCAGCCAATCGTAATGTTTCCGGTTTACGATGCCGTCGCTCTGCCTTTTTATTACCGGGGCGTGAATGAAATCGCGCCGGATGAAAAGTTTTTCTCGTTCGCCGCCGAAGGTGAAACGGGCAAGCCGGACGTTTATCGCCGTCAAATCGAGTTTCTGATCGGCAAATTTCCGCCCGCCGCTGCCGAGATTTGGCTGTTGACCGGCGATAGATGCGAAGTCGAACAATCCTGCGAGCCTCTGGAAAATTTCGTGCGGGCGAACTACACTGTTATCAAAGAAAAAGATTTTTACAAAGAAAAAGCGCGTCTTTTGAGGAAAAAATAAAATGATTGGAACCACTGACACGAAAGAATTGGATAAACCCGTGGCGCGATGTGCCGAATGCGACCGCGAAATGGAGCATTATAATATCTTTCTCAGCCCGACCAATGAAGAAAAAGTCGTCTGTTGGGAATGTCTGGAACGCGAAGAAAAAGGATTTTTCGCCAAACGCGGCTTCCGGCGCGAAGGTCGGCGCGGCGATATTCCGCGATAATCAATTACGAATTTCAAATTTCAAATTACGAATGTTGGAGGCTTTTCTACAAGTTCGTAGTTCGTAATTTGAAATTCGTAATTCGTAATTGAATTTATGGCAATTAGAAAAATTACCGAATATCCCGAAAAAGTTCTCGCCGAAGTCGGCAAGCCGGTAACGGTTTTCGATGAGGAATTAGAAAATCTCTGCGCCGGGATGTTCGAGACGATGTATGAGGCGGAGGGTGTCGGGCTGGCGGCGCAGCAAATCGGGCTGGCTTGGCAATTGTTCGTGATGGATTGCGAAGGCATCAAGCTCGTCGCCGCCAACCCCGAAATAATTTATAAGGAAGGCGAGCAGTCCAACCCGGAAGGCTGTCTGTCGCTCGGCAAAGTTCCGGCGGTCGTCGTTCGCGCCGAACGTGCGACTCTGCGGGCGCAGAATGAAAAAGGCGAATGGTTCGAGCGCGAAGCCGACGGCTACGCGGCGCGGTGTTTTCAACACGAGACCGACCACTGCAACGGCAAACTTTTTATAGATTTGCTGCCCAAAATGCGGCGCGAAATGGTCGTCAAAAGATTTAAGAAAGAGAAGAATTGGAAATAAGTAGGTGGACAGAATTATTGTATAAATGCTCTGCCTCGAAAGTTTATCTTGTAGTGCGTTCCCAAATTGCTCAAGATTTCTTTGATGGCTTTCCTCAGCCTTTCCAATGAAAGATAAT
>JAYVKL010000046.1:0-6032 GCA_043768465.1 Pyrinomonadaceae bacterium | reverse complement strand
TATGAGAAATTGGTTGAGAATTATCAAACAGCCGCGAACTTCAGAATTCGCAATCGTTCACAGGCAATTTTGCTTTCTTTTCAAAAGTATTCAATTAATGAAATCGCTGATATTTGCGGAGTTCACAGAAATGCGGTCAGCCGTTGGATAAATCGGTGGAACGAGCACGGCTTGGAGGGTCTCAGAGATGTTCAACAAACAGGTCGTCCGCCGATTTTAACGGTCGAGGAACAAGCAAAGACAATTGAAATAGCGATGCGTAATCCGAAATTTCCGCACCGCCAGTTGAGTCAAATCAAGGCGGAAACCGGCAAGGAAATTAGTCAATGGACGCTCAAAAGAGTCATAAAAAAAAGACTTTATTTGGAAAAGAATCAAGTTGGGGTTATGGAAAAAGACGGATCAAGATGAAAAAGAATTTGCCAAACAAGACCTGGCAGAGTTGACCGGAAAAGCCGATCAAGGCTGGTTAGATTTGATATATTTTGACCAATCAGGATTTAATTTGTGGGCAAAAGTAGTTTATGCGTGGCAGCAGCGAGGTGAGCGAATCGAGATTCCTGTTTCAAAAGGTAAGTCGCAGAATGTGCTTGGATTTATGTGGCATCGGTGTCAAAGGTTTGAGTCTTTTGTGTTTGAAGGCACGGTGGATTCAAATGTGGTAATTGAGTGCTTTGACATAATTGCTCGAGGCATGGAAAAAGAAACAGTTATCGTGTTGGATAATGCTCCGATACATCACAGCCAAGAGTTTGAAGAAAAGATTGAGGAGTGGGAAAAACTCGGTTTGAAAATATATTTTCTGCCAACTTATTGCCCGAGTTTGAACAAGATAGAAGTGTTATGGAAAAAGATCAAAGATGATTGGCTCTCGTGGGAAGCCTACAATTCCTACAAACATTTGTGCGAGGAACTTGATAAAGTTCTCACACAAATCGGCTCAAAGTATTACATTACTTTTGCTTAGGTGCTTATGTTTAGTTTTTAAGACATCGGCTACGACATCTAGAATCCGAATTTCGTGTCCGGGACTACACAGAATCGGATTGCCGCCGCTACCGATTTTGGCTACTGTGCCGCCTTTGTTAAAGGTCGGCAAACCTTGAAAATCAGGCGCGACCGGCAATCCCGTTTGACACCGGAAATACATAACTCACATTTCTACAAAAGACTTATCAATGCCTGCACTGCTGCTTTACCCGCAGCTTTAAGAGCCTCTTGTAAGGCTTCTTCGAGTGCCTTTCCAAGTTGGGGAGTTAACGTATCGTTTGCGTGCAATGTCCAAGTTAGCCTTGACTGACTTGCTTCCGCCCAATTACTACGAATGCCTTCGTTGAAACCTGGAATAGTCCAATCATCATCTCTGGAGCCTGGGGTGAATGTCCCTGCCGTATGACCTTGGCGTTGCACAGTGTATGCAATACCGGAAGGAGTCATTGCAACCAAAGTCAATAAGAAATCAATTCCGAGCGCACCACTGTCGTGAAGGTGTCCGCTAAACGTAAATTGTCCACCGCGCGACATAACAAGTTTTGCGGAGCCTCCGATTGAAAGACCAGACGTTATTGACCCTGAATCCAGCGTTACCGTCTCTGGCAAATGTGGTTGGACGACTGGTGGTTCTTCTCTGAGGGGATTGAATTCCCCAGTTCCCACAATGCTCCAAGGCAGCCCAACAAAGGCGGGCTTGCCATCTTCTCCGACTACATTTGCCCGACTAACAATTTTATTGCCGTCCATAAACCAGATTTGAGCCGCGCCATCGGAACTGTTATGCCACAGAATGTCGGCTGTTCCGTTGCGGTTGAAGTCGTTAGTTCCAACAATACTCCAGGGCAGTCCAACGAAGATGGGCTTGCCGTCTTCTGAAAGTACTGTCGCTCGACTTGCAACCTTGTGATTATCCATAAACCAGATTTGCGTCTCGCTGCTTTGACTGTTGTGCCACAAAATGCCATTTACTACTTTTTTCATGATTAACTCCTTTGTTTGAAAGGATGCTTTGACAATCCGTTGTTGCTGTTGCCGCATCCGTTTGGCAATAGCCGCTCATCCATAAATTAATTTTCAAGAAACGAGATCAATGATATTGGTTCGTCGAGTAATGAACCGCACCTTAGATTTATCCTACGGAACGAAAGCATTTGGAACAGGCTTATCGGTCGCCGTGCCGAACGCGACACCCGTAAATCCTGCCGTCGAACGATTCAGATACCAAGAGCCGCCTCGATAGACCGCGACATCCGCTTTGCCGTCGCCGTCGTAGTCCGCCGGCGCGGGCAAATCAGTTGCTATTCCGAACGCGATTCCGGTAAATCCGGCGGTTGATTGCTGTAAATACCAAGTGCCGCTTGATGGGCGAAAGACCGCGACATCGGTTTTGCCGTCGCCGTCGTAGTCTGCCGGAACGGGAGTGTCGGTCGGTGCGCCGAACAAAAATCCCGTAAATCCTAAACCGGAGCGTTGCAGATACCAAGCGCCGCTGGACGGGCGAAAAACGGCGTAATCCGCTTTGTTATCGCCATCGTAATCGCCGACGACGGGTTTGTCGCCCGACTGTCCGAACTGCACGGCGGAAAATTGATTATTGACTAAATTCAGCACATACCACGTTCCGTTTGACGGGCGGAAAACCGCCAATTCGGATTTGCCGTCGCCGTCGAAATCGGCGGGCTGCGGAATGTCGCTGCCGTCGCCGAACGTGATGCCGGTGAATCCTAAACTGCTTCTGTTCAGATACCAAGTTCCGCCGCGATAAACGGCGAGGTCGGTTTTGCCGTCGCCGTCGTAATCCGCCGGAACTAATTTATCAGTCTCGAAGCCGAACGCCGCGCCGGTGAATCCGGCTGAACTTTGCAGCAGATACCAAACTCCGTTTGCCGGGCGAAAAACGGAAACATCTGATTTGCCGTCGCCGTCAAAATCGAACGGCGTGCGTCCGGGCGGCGCATTGCTTTGTCCGCCGCCCCAGAAACCGGTTTTCAAATCGTAAACGCCGCCGGTCGAACCGATACCGGCGACGGCTTCGCCGATGGTCGAAGTCATCGAATAATTGCCGCCGCCGCTCGTTTCGCCGCCTGCCGCGATAACCGATTGTAATAATTGAAAATTGCCGCCGCCGCCCGTCTGTCCGGCGGCGATTGCGCCGACGAAATCGGGATTCGCTCCGACGGTCGTCGGAATTAAAACGGGTGCGCCGCTGCCGTCGGCGTTGACGGAATATAATCCGGCGACATTGTTGAGATTCGCCGGAACGATGATTTTCGCGCCGTTCGCCGTCCAGACGAAACCCGTCCCGAAATTATTATTCGTCGCCAAATTCGTCAATGGAACTTTGCCGCTGCCGTCGGGTTTGATTTTGAAAAGATTGTTGATCAGATACGGATGGACGCTGAACAGCGAGCCGCTGCCGAACGCGATAAATTGTCCGTCCGGCGACCACGACGGATAAAGATTATTCAGTGTATTCGGGACTAATTGCTGCGTCGCGCCGTTTGCCGTCAGCGTGTAAATGCCGGAGGTGGCGAAACTGTCGAAGCGGTGATGGGCGATGAAACCGTCGCTCATCCGCACGACCGGAAAATCATCGGCGACCGAACTGCCGCCGACGGCGATTTGACCCGTCCCGTCACGATTTATTTTGTGAATGCCCGAAAATTGCGGATCGTCATAAACGATTTGCATTGAGTCGGGCGTGAAATCATAACCGACCAGAAAATCGCTGTAAGTAATCAGTAAAGTCTCGCTGCCCGTCGTCAGATCGCGCACGAATAATTGCCCGAAACGATACGGCTCAGACGGAAACTGACTGCGCCGAAAAAGCAGATAACGATTATTCGGCGACAGTCGCGGCTGACTGCCGACGACGATTTGCCGGTCGTTCGTGCCGTCCTGCCGCACCGCCCAGATCGTCCCGCTCGTATTCGGCGCGACGGGCAGACGACTGTAAATAATATCGCCCGTCTCAACGGTTTGCGCTGAAACGGTCACAGATGTCAGGCAGATGAACGCCGCCAACAAGAAAAGCATTGCCGATAACGCCGATGTAAATTTAATTTTTCGATCTTTCATCTCAAATCTCCTTGGGCTGCGGCTAAAAAACTAAAATAAAAAAATCACCGGTTCCGTTAGGCTCGATAAATACTCTGACGGTCGTCGGATTTAAGAAAGACACCGCGCCGACATTCGAGGTAAATACGATATTGTCCGGTAAATTCAAGCCGGTCGCGGAAATGAAACGGTCGTTAACGGTGAATCCGAAATTTAAGTCAACTCTGAAACCGCCCGTAATCCGACTGGCACTCCCAGTGAAACCACAGTTTCCAATCGAACTGTTAAGAACGCTGTTGTAACAGCGAATGATATTCACAAAAGTTTGCCCGGCTCCGTTTTGAGTCACGGAAATCAATGCCGTCGCCTTAGCCAAACCGTTGGAGGAAAGATTTTGAACGACGTTTCCGGCGACATCCAACTGCGCTCGCGGCGTGGTCGTGCCGATGCCGAGACTGCCGCCGATCACGCCGTTGCCGCTGATGTTGAAGTTTCCCGTCTGCTGCGTCGCCGCGTTTTTGATAAACGAATTGCCGACCGTCGTCGTCGTAACATATTCGCTCGCCGGAACGCCGCCGAGCTGCGCCGAGTTTTTCGCCTGAATCGCATACGGCGTGGAAAGAATCGCCTGACGCGGATTGAGAATGCTGAAGCCGTTCGTATTGCCCGTTGGACGCACGCCGATTTCGACGAATCGCGCCGAACCGTCAAAAGCCGCCGCCCCGAAATCGAGCGGCGCGGCAAAGATGCCGTTGATGACGGCAACATTCGGACGCGAAACAATCGCGCCGATTTGATTGCCGCCGGCAAGCGCGTCGAACAATTTGAACTGCATTTCGACATTGCCGTTCGCCGGATTCGCGCCGTCATTCAAACGTCCCTGAAAATTAAACGCCGTCGTTTGCGCGAAAGCCGCGCTCGCCAGCAGGCAAATACAAATCGAGCCGATAAAAATGTTTTGTAAAATTGATTCTTTATTCATAGTTTTTCTCCATTTTATGGACACGCGCCCGCGTTGGCGGTTTCGTATAAAGTTATTAAAAAACGAATGTGAAGTAGAAATGAGCGCGGCAGACAAAGTTGTCAGTGCCGCGCTGAACCGGCAACCTCAGCCTACGGCACAAAAGCACCCGGAACGGGAATGTCGGTTGAAAATCCCCACTGCGTCGCTTTAAAGCCGGTGGATGAATTAGGCGAATAAAAAGTTCCGTTTGACGGGCGATAAATCGCCAATATCGGTTTTCCCGTCGCCGTCGTAATCGGCGGGAATCGGTATGTCGGTTGAAAAACCCCACTGAGTTGCCTTGAAGCCGGTGGATGAATTAAGAATATAGAAAGTTCCGTTTGACGGGCGGTAGATGCCAATATCGGCTTTACCGTCGCCGTCGTAATCAGCCGGGACGATTTTGTCAGTGGCATTGCCCCATTGCTGATAGAGATAGCCGCCGCCGGATTCGAGAATATACCAGGTTCCGAAGGCTGACGGGCGATAAACCGAAATATCGGCTTTACCGTCGCCGTCAAAGTCGAACGGTGTTCTTCTGAAAGTCGCCGATGCCGCTTGATTGACGGTGAATGTTTGTCCGGCGACGGTGATTGTCCCGGTTCGCGCTGCGCCGGAATTGGCGGCGACGGTGAAAGTTATCATGCCGTTTCCCGAACCGCTCGCGCCGGATGTGATGGTGATAAAACCGTTATTGCTGACGGCGGTGTAAGCGCAACCGGCTTGCGTCGTGACGTTAATCGTGTTTCCCGCGCCGCCGCTTGCGCCGATAGTTAAATTTGTCGGTGAAATCGAATAGGTGCAAACGTCGTCGTTGATAATCGTTCCCGTGCCGATTCCGCTGGTGATTATCGCGTTCACTGCGCCGCTTAAATTGACTGTAAAAGTTTCGTTCGGTTCAACTGTCGTATCGCCGTTGACCGAAACCGCAATTGTTTTGCTCGTTTCACCCGGCGCGAAAGAAAGCGTTCCGCTTGTA
>JAYVKL010000045.1:0-67530 GCA_043768465.1 Pyrinomonadaceae bacterium | reverse complement strand
TTCCAAATTCCAAATTCCAGATTCGCCGGAGGTGAAGCGTGAGCGTTCTGCAAGCCAATTGCCCGTCGTGCGCCGCGCCGATTGAATTCAAAAACGGTTCGACGATTGTTCTCGTCTGCCCGTTCTGCCGTTCGGCGATTGCCAGAACCGATAAAAAACTCGAAGATTTGGGCAAGGTCTCAGACATCGCCGAATCCGAATCGCCTTTGAAAGTCGGATTGAAAGGCGTTTGGAAAAATAATCGTTTCGAGTTGACCGGACGCGCTCAGAATCGGCACGAACTCGGCGGCTTCTGGGACGAATGGTATGCGACTTTCTCGAACGGCTGGGTCGGCTGGCTCGCCGAAGCGCAGGGCAAATTTTATCTGACGTTTTATCAGCCGTTAAAAGAACCGCTGCCGTCGTTTGAATCGCTGCAACTCGGTCAAACCGTGCCGCAAATCAAAAACAAAACGCCGTTGATGGTGACGGAAAAAGGCACGGCGACGGCGGTTGCCGCAGAAGGCGAAATTCCGTATAAATTAACGCCGAACGAGCGCGGCGATTACGCCGATTTGTCCGGCGCGGGCAACGCTTTCGCCACGATTGATTATTCGATGAATCCGCCGTGGGCGTTCGTCGGCGAACAGGTTTCGCTCGCCGATCTCGGTTTGGCGGACGCGCAACCGGCGGCTCGTGAGGCGCGAAAAGTCGCTGTCGGCGCAATGGGCTGTCCGAAGTGCGGCGGCAGTTTGAAATTAAATGCGCCGGACAAAACCGAGCGCGTTACCTGCCCGTTCTGCAATTCCCTGCTCGATGTCAATCAGGGAAATCTGAAGTTCCTCAAAGTTCTCGCCAAAGTTGAAAATCCGTTCGTGCTGCCAATCGGCGCGGAAGGAACTTTTGCGGGCGACGTGAAATTCAAAATCATCGGCGCGGTCGTTCGCAGCGTTACCATCGAAGACGTGCAGTATTTTTGGCACGAATATCTGCTTTACGATCCGCCAATCGGTTTCAGGTGGCTCGTGCATTCGGATAATCATTGGAATTTCGTCGAACCGATCAACGCGGCGGAAGTGGAAAATCTCGGCACGACAGCCAATTACAACGGCAAAAGCTACAAAATTTTTCAGGACGCGCCCGCCCGCGTCGAATACGTTCAGGGCGAATTTTACTGGCGCGTCGAAACGGGCGAAACCGTCCGCGCCGTTGATTTCGTCAACGCGCCTCTGATGCTTTCGCAGGAAATTTCCCACAACGAGATGAATTGGTCGGCGGGAAACTATCTGACGAACGCCGAAGTCGAAAAAGCGTTTGGTGTCAAAGATTTGCCCAAACCTTATTCGGTCGCGCCGAACCAGCCGTTCACCGGCGGATTTTATATCAAATACGGCTTGCTGATGCTCGCCGCCTTAATCGTCATTGCCATCGTGATGATTCCTCTGAGCGGTTTCAGTTCAACGCCTCTGAATCAGCAGATCGTTCTGCCGCCGACGGCAAACGCGCAAGCCGCGCAAACCGTTTTTTCACAGCCGTTTGAACTGAAGGGAAATCGCAACGTGCGGATTACGGCGAACGCGCCGGTCAGCAACGCTTTCGCCGATTTGGACGTTGATTTGATTAACGAGCAGAATAACGAAGTCGAATCGGTCAACATCCCGATTGAATACTACAGCGGCGTGGAGGACGGCGAAAGCTGGTCGGAAGGCGGACAATCGCAGGACGCGACGCTTTCCTCGCTTCCGGCGGGAAAATACACTTTGCGCGTCGAAGGAACGTGGCAGAATTTTCAACAGCCGATGCCCGTCGCCGTCAAAATCGAGCAGAATATCAGTCGCGGCGTAAACTTCTGTCTCGCCTTTTTCGCGCTGGCGATTTTGCCGATCTTCGGATTGTTTCGCAAATGGACTTTTGAAACGAAACGCTGGAAAGAAAGTATGTTCGGCAATTCCGGCACAAGCAATTCGAGCGATTCGGATGATTCGGAGTAGTTTCAGGTTTCAGGTTTCTAATTTAGGATTCGCCATTCCGACTAGAAACCTGAAACCTGAAACCTGAAACCTGAAACCTATGTTCAGAAAACTTTTTCTAATTTTCGGTATCGGAGTGATTTTGATTTACGCTTCGTCATCGTGGTTCGGCTGGGAATTTGCTAATTCGGGAAGTAATTCACGGCTCGGCATTCCTTTTATTTACGGCGGATTTCGTGGAGGAAAATAAATGTTACATCTTTTAGCGGCAATGACACCGCTGGCTTTTATCGTTAAACTGGACGAGCTTTTGCCGGTTTTGGCGACGACCGTCATTTTCGTCACCATCGGCTTGGTGGTTTTCGCGGCGGCGTTTTTTATCATCGTGCGCGTCGTGCCGTTTTCGGTTAAAAAAGAAATCGAAGAAGACCAGAATACTTCGCTCGCCATTTTGATCGGCTCGATGATTATCGGAATGGCGATAATTATCGCGGCGGCAATCAGCGGCAACTAACAAATAACGGATGACGGATAATTGATGTCAAGAGAATCATCCGTTATCCGTTATTTGTTATCCATTATGAACAGAACTCCGCTTCTATTTCTGAACGTCTTTATCATTGCGACCTGCGGTTTGATTTACGAACTGCTGGCGGGAACGCTTTCGAGTTACGTTCTCGGCGATTCGATCACGCAGTTTTCCATTATCATCGGCGTTTACCTGTTTGCGATGGGAGTCGGCTCGTATCTCTCGAAATTCATCGAAAAAGATGTCGCCGGTAAATTCGTCGAAATCGAACTCGCCGTCGCCGTTTTAGGCGGATTTTCCGCGCCGCTGCTGTTCTTCGCGTTCGCCAAACTCTCCTATTTCGCCTTTGTGCTTTACGGCGTGGTTTTCGGCATCGGCGTTTTCGTCGGTTTGGAAATTCCGCTGCTGATGCGGATTCTAAAGGACGAACTCGATTTCAAAGATTTGATTTCGCGCGTTCTCGCCTTCGATTACATCGGCGCGCTCGTCGCGTCGCTGTTGTTTCCGCTTTTTTTCGTGCCGAAATTAGGTTTGGCGCGCACGTCCCTGCTGTTCGGAATGCTCAACGCCGCCGTCGGTATTTGGGGAACGTGGCTGCTCGAACCGCTGATTAAAAGGCGCGTCAACACTTTGCGAATCGGCGGTTTCGGGCTGTTGATTTTACTGCTGATCGCCTTTATCAAAGCCGATTATTTAACTTCGCTCGCCGAAGATTCGCTTTTTACCGACAACATAATCTACGCCGAAAGTTCGTCGTATCAGCGCATCGTCGTGACCAAAGGCAAAACCGGCTACGCCCTTTTTTTGAACGGCAACCTGCAATTTAATTCGTTTGACGAATACCGTTATCACGAAGCGTTGGTGCATCCGCCGTTTGCCGCGTTCGGCGCAAATCCGAAGCGCGTTTTAGTCTTAGGCGGCGGCGACGGTTTGGCATTGCGCGAGATTTTAAAGTATCCGTCAGTCGAATCAATTCAACTCGTTGACCTCGATCCGGCGATGACGCGCATCTCAAAAAAGGTTCCGGCGTTGGGCGAATTAAACCGGCATTCGTTCGACAATCCAAAGGTTTCCGTCGTCAACGCCGATGCCTTCGTCTGGCTCGATTCGATTGAAACCGAACCGTTCGACGTAGCAATCGTTGATTTTCCCGACCCGAACAATTTCGCTTTGGGAAAACTTTACACGACGCGCTTTTACAATCTTTTGAAGCGTAAATTAAAACCCGATTCGGCAGTCGTCATCCAAACGACTTCGCCGCTGATGGCGCGAAAATCCTTCTGGTGCATTATCAAAACGCTTGAATCGGTTGGTTTTACCGTCAAACCTTACCAAACGACCGTGCCGAGTTTCGGCGTTTGGGGCTACGCGCTGGCAAAACTTCAGCCGTTCGACGCACCTTCGAAATTGCCCGAAAATATCGAACTTAAATTTTTGAACGACAAAACTCTGGCGGCGATGTTCGAGTTTTCGGCGGACATAAATTTGCCGAACGAAACAATCGAAATCAACCGGCTTGATAATCAATCGCTCGTGCGCTATTACGAAGCGGAATGGCGAAGATTCGAGTAAATTATTGTAAAATCGGTATTGGAGACAAGGAGAAAAATATATGCAGACCGCCGAAGAAATTTATCAGCAGCACGTCAAACCTTTGCCGAACCGCGAAAAACTGCGTTTGATCGCAAAAGTTTCAAGCGATTTAGCCGAAACGGAGGCTGAGAAACCGAAACGCAGTCTGCTCGAACTCGAAGGTTTGGGAAAGGAAGTTTGGAAAGGCATAGACGCGCAGGAATACGTTGACGAGTTAAGAAACGAGTGGGAGCATCGTCCGTAATGAAATTAGACGATGCTCTGGAAAATGTTGATTTTCTAAGTCTTGACACTTCGCCGTTTATTTATTTTGTCGAACAAAATCCGCTTTACGTTGATTTGATGCGCGAAATTTTCAAGCGCATCACCGACAGCGATTTTCAGTCGTGCAGTTCGGTCATCACGCTCACGGAAGTTTTAGTTCAACCGTTGCGCCGAAATAATCAAACTTTAGCCGACGACTACCGCGATTTACTCTTCAACGGAACAAATTTTCAGCTTTTTTCTCTGACCGCCTCAATCGCCGAACGCGCCGCCGAACTTCGCGCCAAATACAATCTGCGAACGCCGGACGCGCTGCAAATCGCCACCGCTTTGGAAAATAATTGCGATGCTTTTCTGTGCAATGACAACGGTTTAAGGCGTGTTACCGAACTCCGAATGATCATCCTCGACACCCTCGAATTATAATGTCAAAATTCACCCGGCGCGAAATTCTCGCAGCATTTTTAGGCTTGCCGTTCGCGCTTGCGGCGTGCAAATCAAATTTTGAAAACTCTGCCATCGCCGGCGAAATCGTCGGTGCAAACGTCAACGTCGGACATATTTTGCGCGAGTTGCGAAACTCGGAAGTTCCCGTGAACAATTGGGAAAACGTGAAAGTCGCCATCATCGGCGGCGGCGCGGCGGGTTTGAGCGCGGCTTGGAAATTTCGGAAAAATAATTTCAACGATTTCGTGCTTTTAGAATTAGAAAATAAAATCGGCGGCACGGCGCAGAGCGGGACTTCAAGCATCGTTTCTTATCCGTGGGGCGCACATTATTTGCCGGTTCCGTTTCGGGAAAACGCCGAATTGATCGCACTGCTCGACGAGATGAATCTGACCGAAGGCAGAAACGAACACGGCGAAATCATCGTCAAAGAACAGTTTTTGTGCCGCGAACCGGAAGAACGAAGTTTCTATAAAGGTCGCTGGTATGAAGGTTTATATTTGAACACCGGCGCGTCGGAAGATGATAAAAATCAATTAAAATCGTTTCAAAGTGAAATTAATTTTTGGGTTAATTGGCGCGATTCACAAGGCAGACGCGCTTTCACTTTGCCGGTTGCCGATTGTTCAAATGACGCGGAAGCCGTCGCGCTCGACAAAATTTCGTTCGGCGATTGGCTCAGGCGGAAAGGCTTTTCGTCGGAGCGTCTGTTTTGGTATTGCGATTACGCCACCCGCGACGATTACGGTTTAAAGTTGGAGCAAACTTCGGCTTGGGCGGGACTTTTTTATTTCTGTTCGCGGGTCCGAAAATCGGGCGAAGAATCGCAGCCTTTTATTACTTTTCCCGAAGGCAACGGCAGATTCGTCAATTTTTTAGCCGATAAAGTTAAAGACAAAACTCGTTTGAAAACGCTTGCGCTCGAAATTATTCCGCACGAAAAAGGCGTTGACGTGATTTATCTGAACACGGAAACCAATGAAATTCGCGGCATTCACGCGGAAAAGGCGATTTTCGCCGCGCCGGTTTTTACGGCGAAATACTTGATTCGAGATTTCAAAACGAATCCGCCCCAATACGTCAAGGAATTTGAACATAACGCCTGGTTTGTGGCGAATCTGTTTTTGAAAGACCGTCCGAAAAACCGTTTCCCGAAGGATTTTCCGCTCGCGTGGGACAATGTTCTATACGAAAGTCCGTCGCTCGGCTACGTCAATTCGACGCATCAAAAAGGCGTTGATTACGGCGCGGCGGTTTTCACCTATTATTATCCGATGTGCGGCGAAGAAAACGGACGCGCCAAACTTTTCGGGCTTGATTTTCAGGAACTCGCCGACATCGTTTTAACCGATTTATCCAGAGCGCATCCGAACATTCGAGAGTTGACCGAACGAATTGACGTGATGCGCTGGGGACACGCGATGATTTCGCCGCGCACAAATTTTTTATGGAACGGCTCGCGGGAACAAGCGCAGAAACCGTTTAGAAACATCCATTTCGCGCATTCCGATTTGAGCGGCATCGCGCTTTTTGAAGAAGCGTTTTACCACGGCGTGCGAGTGGCAAAGGAAATTCTTTAGACCGCTCGTGAAAATCAAAAACAAGGAAATTTAACCGCCCGTAAACGCGGACGAACGCCGATTTTTCTCTGAGTTTTTTGCTTTTATCCGTGTCTCTCGGCGTTCGTCCGCGTTTAATTCGGATCTTGCCGGCGGATTTTTATCAGAGCGTGTTTGGAAATTCACCTAGTCGAAAATTGGACGGCTTAATTTTACATTTTACATTCGACATTCTAGGGCTTACGCATTAAATTTTGTAGAAAGAGAAGATGTGTCAAACTTTCATTTAGATTTACTAAATGGGAGCAATGACTTGGGACAATTAAAAGTAAAGACGTTATTTGAAAATATATCAGCTATCAAAGACCCGCGTATTGAGCAGCATCAGCGGCATCTGTTGGTGGATATTCTGGTGATTGCGGTTTGTGCGATGATTTGTGCGGCGGAAACTTGGGAAGACATCGAGGAATTCGGACACGCTAAACGCGAATGGTGAGCCTCGTTTTTGGAGTTGGAAAACGGAATTCCGTCGCCTGACACCTTTCGGCGGGTGTTTATTTTGTTGGATGCGGACGAGTTAAAGACATCGTTTTTGGAATGGATTCGCTCGGCGGTCAGTTTGAGTGCGGGGCAATTAGTGAACATTGACGGGAAAGTAATTCGACGGAGTAAGACAACGCCAAGCGGCAAAGAAGCGTTAAATATGGTCAGCGCGTGGGCAAGTGAGCAATCGGTGGGGTTGGGACAAATCAAGTGTGAAGATAAATCGAACGAGATTACGGCGATTCCCGAACTGTTAAAAATCATCGAGATTGCCGGTTGTATCGTGACGATTGACGCGATGGGTTGTCAAAAAGAGATCGTCAAAGAAATAGCGGAAAAAGACGCGGATTATGTCATTAGCTTGAAAGGCAATCAAGGCAATTTACATCAGGACATTAAAGATTATTTGGATTGGGTGGAGCGCACAAAATTCCGGGAGATAGCGTTTGATTACTGTGAAACATTGGAAAAAGGACACGGGCGAATCGAGCAAAGACGGTGTTGGATAACCGAAGAAATCCAGTGGTTGGAGAAACGAGAAGACTGGAAAAATCTGAAAAGTGTGATTATGGTCGAGGCTGTCAGAGAAGTTATCGGCGGCGAGAAAACGGTCGAAAGGCGATATTTCATCAGCAGTTTAGGGGCAAATGCAAAAGAAGCCTTACGCGCCGTGAGAGGACATTGGGCAATTGAAAACGAGTTGCATTGGTGTTTAGAGATCGGGTTTCGAGAAGATGAATGCCGGACACGGACGGGCAATGCGGCAGAAAATCCGGCAATTATCAGGCATTTAGGAATAAATCTGCTGAAACAAGAAAAAAGTTGCAAACAAGGAATCAAGAGCAAACGCCTGAAAGCCGGTTGGGACGAAAGTTACCTGCTGAAAATTCTAAAATTTTAATGCGTTTGCCCTATTCGACATTCTAAATTTTTACCGGATAAAAATTTAGAATGTAAAATGTAAAATTGCCGGTCTTTTTTGAATTTTCAAACACGCTCTAAAAAATAAATGAAGATGCGCCGGGACGAAAAGCTGTCAATTTTCGGTTGAAGAGCGGAAAAGATCAGGGAAAGAAGTATTTGAAAAAGCTGACCGGGAACGCCGCGAAAAAACTACCGGGACAAGAATCGGTCTCAACGACCGCTGCGCTGTTTCTCCTGATATTTCCAGAACTTCCAATGCCATTTCAAGTTCAGCGGATAACTCGTTTGGTGAAAGCCGAGCATAACGCTCGAACGCAGTTTGATGTAATAAAAAATAAATCGAAGTTTTTTCATAATCCGGTGCTGTTTTTGACGCGCTGAATTCAGGACCAGCAACCCGAAAATCTTCAGTCAAAGTCAAAGACTGCCAAATAAAAATCACGATGATGAAAAATACTTGTAAAACTGCTCGGATTTCAGAAATAATTCGAGCATTAAAATATCTGCGGCTTTTGGCAGGTCATCGCATTCGCATAATTTTTCACCGTCGGCTGACAAACTCGGTCTCCGTATTTACTAACGCGCCGTTCGAGGCGAGAAAATATCATTTACCGGTGAATTTTTCTTGACGGATATTTTGTCCGCGTTTGACCGCGCCGGAAATAATTTCGTATAATCTACATTTTTCGACACGGCACGAAAAGACTGCCGGTGTGAAGGAGATAACAAACAAATGAGTTACGCAATTATCAGAACAGGCGGCAAACAATTCGCGGTCGAATCGGGACAAAAATTACGGGTTCCTTCGATTGCTAAGAAAGAGGGCGAAACGGTCGAACTCGAAGCTCTGTCATCGGGCGAAGGCGCGGATATGACGTTCGGCGCGGCGACCTTGAACGCGACGGTTCTCGGACACGGACGCGGCGATAAAGTAATTGTCTTCAAGAAGAAACGCCGCAAACAATACAAACGCAAACAAGGTCATCGGCAAGGTTACACGGAAATTAAAATTGACTAGTAAAGGAGAGTTGGTTTCAGGTTTCAGGTTTCAGGTTTCAGATTGGAAAATGCAATCTGAAACCTGAAACCTGAAACCTGAAACCTGAACAGAATTATGGCTCATAAAAAAGGTGTAGGTTCATCCCGAAACGGGCGCGACTCGAACGCGCAGCGGCTAGGTTTGAAGAAATTCGGCGGCGAACACGTTCTCGGCGGCAACATTCTGGCGCGGCAGCGCGGCACGAAATGGAAGCCGGGCAAAAACGTCGGGCGCGGCAAAGACGACACGTTATTTTCGCTGATCGAAGGTTTCGTTAAATTTGAAAACAAAGGTCAGAAAGGCAAGTTTATCAGCGTTTACGCCGAAGGCGCGGCGGAAATCGCGCCGAAGGAAATCGCCGTTGCCGCCTGAATAATTTGCGAATTTGGGTTGGCGGTCAAGCGAATTATTCTTCGCAAGATTCGCATAATCAAACGGCGCGACTCGCTAATCTTCAAAAGTTTGGCGGGCGCGTTTTTATTTTGTCAACCGTTCTAAGTTCACATTTGAGCGTGTTTTGCTGCTTCGCTTCGCTGGCAGAAAGCAAACTGAAGTTTGAGCTCAAAACCTCGAATCTGAAATTCACCAATAGTCAATCGAAAATCGAAAATATCAATGTTTATAGACCGCGTAAAAATTAAAATCGCTTCCGGCAAAGGCGGCGACGGCGTAACGGCTTTCCGACGCGAAAAGTTTGTGCCGCGCGGCGGACCTTCGGGCGGCGACGGCGGCAAAGGCGGCGATGTCTGGATGGAAGCGGGTGAAAGTTTAAACACGCTTTTGCACTTGCGCTATAACCCCGAACACAAAGCCGAGCGCGGGCGGCACGGCGAAGGCTCGAACCGGCACGGCAAAGACAGCGCGGACGTGATTATCAGAGTTCCGGTCGGAACGCAGGTTTTCGACGCGGAATCGGAAGATTTGCTGTTCGATTTCACCAAAGCCGAACAAAGATTTTTGGCGGCGAAAGGCGGCAAAGGCGGCTGGGGAAATCAGCATTTCGCCACGTCCACCAATCGCGCCCCGAAATATCATTACACGGGGCGCGAAGGCGAAGAAAAGGAATTGCAGCTTGAATTAAAATTGATCGCCGATGTCGGGCTGGTCGGTTTTCCGAACGCCGGGAAATCAACTTTGATTTCGGTTATTTCCGCCGCCAAACCGAAAATCGCCGATTATCCGTTCACGACTTTAGAGCCGAATTTGGGCGTGGTTGATTTGGGCGAATACAAAACCTTCGTTGTCGCCGACATTCCGGGTTTGATTGAAGGCGCGTCGGAAGGCGCGGGTTTGGGCGACCGATTTTTGCGCCACGTCGAGCGGACGAAATTGATTCTCCATCTGGTTGATGTTTCTTCGATTTCCGGGCGCGATTCCAACGAAGATTACGAGATTATCAATCGTGAACTGGCGAATTACGATCAAAACCTGGCGACGCGCCCGCAAATCGTCGTCGCCACCAAACTCGATGCTTTGGACGTGCCGGAAAGATTGGAAAAATTGCGCGAACTCGCCGAAAAAGACGGCAAACCGTTTCTGCAAATTTCCGCCGTGACAAATTTGGGAACCAAAGAATTGGTCAACGCCGTCGCGCAAAAATTAGACGAAATGAAGCGCGAGCAAATTGATTTGGAACCGCCGCCGAACGCCGATGAATTTTAACAAATCGGTGAAACATGGGCGCATCGCGTTTTACGGCGGCTCGTTTGATCCGCTTCACAACGGACATTTGGCGATTGCGCGAAAAACAATCGAATTATTCGCGCTCGACCGATTCGTTTTCATTCCGGCTTTTCACGCGCCGCACAAAAAAGACCGCCAGCCGACTTCGGCGTTTCACCGATACGCGATGCTTTGTCTGGCGACGGCGAACGAAGCTAAAATTGAAATTTCCACCATCGAACTCGACGCTCCCGAAAAGCCTTTTACGTTTGAAACGCAGGCGAAATTGGTAAATAATTTGCCCGACGCGGAAATCTACTTTGTCATCGGCGCGGACTCCTGGACGGAAATCACGACCTGGCGCGAGTGGGAAACGGTTTTAACGCAGACCAATATCATCGTCGTCACGCGCCCCGATTACGAAATCGAATTTTCACAGGTGACGGAAGCGATTCGCGCCCGAATCGTTGATTTACGCGGACAGGTTTCAGGTTTCAGGTTTCAGGTTTCAGATGGAAAGCGAGAAACGAGAAACGAGAAGCGAGAAACTAAAATTTACCTCACCGATGCCGTCAATCTCGACGTTTCGGCAACGGAGATTCGACAGAAAATTCGTGATAATCAAACAGATTGGCGCGAACTCGTGCCGGACGAGGTTGCAAAATACGTCGAAAAATACGAACTTTACATTTAGACGGTTATCAGTCATCAGTTATCATTGATTACAAAATGACTGACGACTGATGACTGACAACTGAAATTATGGAAGCAATACAGGAAAAATCTTTACAGCACGCGACGGAAACCATCGAAATCGCCGCCGCCGTGACACCGTTCGCTGACTTGGACGACGCGGTAAAACTGGCGATCACCAGCGCGAACGAGAAAAAGGCGTTTGAGATTACCGCCATTGATTTGCGCGAAGTGGCGAGCTTTACGGAATTTTTTATCATCGCCAGCGGCTCTAATATGCGGCAGGTGCAGGCAATCTCCGACGAGATTACCGAAAAACTCAGAGAAAAATTGAATTCGCGTGTCATTCGCGTCGAAGGCTACACGGCGGGCGAATGGATTTTGCTCGATTACGGCGATTTTATCGTTCATATCTTTGAGCAGAAAGCGCGTGAATTTTACGATCTGGAACGACTCTGGCGCGACGCGAAAAAAGTCGAAATTCCCGAAGAAATTTAAATCAGCCACAGAGATCACAGAGATCACAGAGAGTTTATAAATTTTTCTCGGTGATCCCTGTGATCTCTGTGGCTAAATGTTTTATGAAATTCCGCTTCGTCTGGGTCGGTAAAACCAGAGACAAAAACTGGCAGGCGTTGCAGACGGAATACCTGCAACGCCTGTCGCATTTCGTGAAATACGAAATCACGGAACTGCGCGATGAAACCGTAGAAAGTGAAAGCAAACGAATTCTGGAAAAAGTGAATCAAAGCCAATTCGTCTGTTTATTGGACGTGAAAGGACAGGCTGTTTCATCGTTTGATTTAGCCGGAAAGATAGAAATTTGGCAGAATCGCGGAGTGAAGGAAGTCGCTTTCGTCATCGGCGGCGCGGAAGGTGTCGCGGCGGCGGTTGTCGAAAAGGCTGATTTTAGTTTATCCTTGTCGCTTCTGACTTTTACGCACGAAACGGCGCGGGTGATTTTAGCGGAGCAATTATACCGCGCATTTACAATAATAAAAGGGTTTCCATATCAGAAATGAGCAACTTGAAATTAGAAAGCATCAAAGAGAAACTGCTCGCCGAGCGCGCGGTTCTTTTATCCAAATTAAGCAGCAACGATCTTTCGGTGGACGATGCCGAAACGCCTGATCCGGTTGATTTGGCGGTTAGAAACTATTCTAAAAACGTCATGCTGGCGGTGTCGGAAAACGAAAGCAAACAATTGGTTTTAATCAACGAAGCGTTGACGCGCCTCGGCGATGACGAATACGGAATTTGCCAGAACTGCGAAAAAGAGGTGAATCCGAAACGACTCGATGCCGTTCCCTGGGCGCGTTATTGTCTGGATTGCCAGCAGCTTGTCGAGCAGGGTTTGTTTGACGAAGAATAATCAAGCGCGTCGAAAAAGCAGTCGAATGTTTGAAATGTGTTGATTTTTAGCGCGTTGTCGGCTCACTTTTTTAAAGGCAAAGATTAAGGAATAAGAAAGGAACGTCGTTTCGTTAAGACAATGGAACGACGTTCCTTTTTTACTGGAAGCTATCTCAAAAATCCGCCGGTCGTCTTAAATTCTAAATTTTACATTCTCAATTCTTCATTTTTTCCTCGGTAAAATTTAGAATGAAAAATGAAAAATTTAGAATTTCCGATTTTTGAGACGGCTTTTAATCGGCACAGCGAACGACAGCGGATACTTCTGTTATACGCGCTGCTGCGCTCTACGAAACTCGCTCATTAGACTGATTTTTAGTCGCCTAAAAATTTATCGGGAATTAAATAATTTCGCACATAATCGGCAACCGCGTCTCGGAGCGAAGTCGGCGGTTTTTCGTAGCCTGTTTCATAGATTTTCGTCAAATCGGCTTGCGTGTGATACTGATAACGGTCGCGCAAATGCTCCGGCATTTCGACGAATTCGATGTTCGGCGGCAGATCGAGCGCGGCGAAAATCGCTTTCGCTAGTTCGTTCCAGGTGTGCATTTCACCGGAGCCGACGTTGAACAAACCGTTCGCCGGATTACCGATAAAATGGACGGTCATTTCCACCGCGTCCTTCACATAAACAAAATCACGTCCGAATTCGCCGTCCCAATAATCGGGACTCGCGCTTTTGAATAGCTGCAATTTCCCCGTTTCCCGAATCTGCGCGAAAGCCTTGTTGACGAGCGAGCGCATCTCGCCCTTGTGATTTTCATTCGGACCGAAAACATTGAAATACTTTAAGCCGACGATTTTTTCAAACAGGCGATTCCGCCGCGCATAACAATCGAAAAGATGTTTGGAATAGCCGTAAACATTGAGCGGGCGCAATTTCTGCAAATCGTCCGCGCCGTCGCTCATTCCGTTCGCTCCGTCGCCGTAAGTCGCGGCGGACGAAGCGTAAATAAACCGCACGTCTTTTTCGATTGACCAATTCGCCAGTCGTTTGGTGAATTCGTAATTGTTCCGCATCATAAAATTTGCGTCGCGTTCGGTCGTCGCCGAACATGCTCCCAAATGAAGCAAAACCTGCGTTTCGCCCAGATTATCGAGGCTTTCGATAAAATCGTCGGCATCAATATAATCGCCGAAACGCAGCGGCGCGAGATTTTTCCATTTGTCGGTTTCGTCGAGCCGGTCAACGATTAAAACATCGGTTTCGCCGAGTCGGTTGAGCCGCTCGACAATCGCGCTGCCGATAAAGCCCGCGCCGCCGGTCACGATTATTTTGTGCGAAGATTTCATAAGTTTAGGCGACGGTGATATTTTGCCGTCGCCGCCATTATAAAGTTTCCGGCGCGGAAAGAAAATAGGACTTTGACGGGCGCGTTGAAATTTTGGCGTTCGACGCGCGGGCGTTTTGGAGTAGAATCAAATAAAGAGTTGATGCCGACGGTTCCGGTAAAATCGAAGTGTTCGTTTGCCGTTTGAATTAAATCGTCGCTCTCGAATGAAAATCTACAAAATAATTTTTGGAAAAGCAGGAAAGGAGATTTATGGAATCAGCAAAAACACAACAGAATTCGCTTAAACAGCTTGCCGAATACGGGCAGTCGCCGTGGCTCGATTACATTCGCCGCGACCTTTTTACGACGGGCGAACTGAAACGTCTGATTGACGAGGACGGTTTGAAGGGAATGACTTCAAACCCGGCGATTTTTGAAAAAGCCATCGGCAGCGAGCATTATAAAGATTCGATTGCCGCACTCGCGCACGAAAAAGGTTTGAGCGCAATCGAGATTTACGAAAAAATCGCCATCGAAGATATTCGGACGGCGGCGGACGCTCTGCGCGGCGTTTACGAGCAGACGAAAATGCGCGACGGTTATGTGTCTTTGGAAGTTTCGCCCGCGCTCGCCGATAATTCGGACGGGACGCTCGAAGAAGCGCGGCGTTTGTGGAAAGCCGTTGACCGCCCGAATTTAATGGTCAAAGTTCCGGCAACCGCCGTCAGTTTCGACGTTATCAAGCAACTCATCTCCGAAGGAATAAACATTAATATAACGCTGCTCTTCGCGCAGTCCGCCTACGCCAAAGTCGCCGAAGCCTACGTTGCCGGACTCGAAAAACGGGCGGCGGAAAACGGCGATTTGAGTTCGGTCGCGTCGGTCGCCAGTTTTTTCGTGTCGCGGATTGATTCGTTGGTTGATTCACAAATCGAAGAAAAATTAAAAGCGGCGAGCGGCGACGAAAAAACGACGCTGGAAAATCTGCGCGGCAAAGTGGCGATTGCGAACGCGAAAATGGCTTATCAAACTTATGAAGAAATCTTTTCCGGGACACGCTGGGCAAATTTAGCGGCACAAGGCGCACAGACGCAGAGAGTTTTGTGGGCTTCGACGGGAACGAAAAACGCCGATTACAGCGATGTTTTATATATCGAAGAACTCATCGGCAAAGACACGGTGAACACGATTCCGCCCGTCACTTGGGACGCTTTCCGCGATCACGGCAAACTGCGCGAAAGTCTGATCGAAAACGTCGAAGCGGCGAAAGAGACGCTGGCGAATTTGGAAAAAGCCGGAATATCTTTGGAAGCGGCGACCGATAAATTATTGATTGATGCCGTGCGCCTGTTCGTCGAACCGTTCGACAAGATGATCGCGGCGGTCGAAAAAGCGATTGGAGAAAATAAAAGTTAAAATCAAAAAGTCTGATAAATCGGTTCGGCGAATAAAAATTCGGACAGTTTGTAATACCCGCGAAATGTCTGTCAAGGCAACTGAAACGAGGGAAAAACCTGTCGAATTAGAGCGCGTCCGCGTCGTCGGATTGTTTCCGAACGTCGTCAGCGCGGAGTCGGCGATTCGGCGAATCAACGAACTCGTGAAAGCCGGAAACGGCGGCTACGTCTGCTTTTCGACCGTCCATATGGTGATGGAATCGTATGACCACGCCGAGTACGGCGCGAAGGTCAACGGCGCAGACGTGATAATCCCGGACGGAATGCCGCTCGTCTGGATGCAGAAATTGCAGGGCGCAAAAAACGCCAGTCGAGTTCGCGCCAACGATTTGATGATTTTGCTGTGCGCGTTCGCCGAAGCAAACGGTTTGACCGTCGGATTTTACGGCGGACGGCAAACGGTGATTGACGCGATTGCAAAACGCGCTGAAATAGATTTTCCCGGATTAAATATCGTTTATTCATTTTCACCGCCGTTTCGACTTTTGACCGGCGAAGAAGACGCGGAAATCACAAAGGAAATAAATCGAAAAAAACCGGATTTGCTGTTTATGGGTTTGGGCTGTCCGAAACAGGAAAATTGGATGGCGGCGCATAAAGACAAAGTTTCCGCCGTAATGCTCGGTGTCGGCGCGTCGTTCGATTTCTACGCGGGAGAAGTCAAGGAATCGCCCGAATGGTTGGGCAGACTCGGACTCGAATGGCTGTTTCGCCTGACGCAGGAACCGAAACGTCTCTGGCGCAGATATTTGCTTCTGAATCCGCGTTTCGTCTGGCTGGCGACGCGGCAATTGCTCAAAAATCAGAACCGGAAGCGGTAGCGACCGGATTCTTTTATAGCGGTTTTCAGAAATGTGCGACTAATGCGGAAACCCGCACGAAGTAATGGTGCATCAGTCAAAACACTCTTACTTCGTGCGGGTTTCCGCAAAATCGGTCGCTTGAATTTGAAAACCGTTATAGAAGGCAAAAGCAAAAAACAGAAGGCAAAATTTCAATCTGAAACTTTTGCCTTTTGCCTTTTGAAATAAAGAATTTTATTGTTCGCCGCGTTCCTGTTCGATTTCGGTTTCCAGCTTGACTCCGAGCCGTTTCGAGCCGGGTTGGTCGAAGGTTTCAATCCAGCGCAGGGCTTCGTCCAGAACGCGCAGTTGATATTCTCTCCAATTCGGTTTGCCGGCGACGCTGCCGAATTCGCCGGTGTAATAAGCCGTGCGTGGCGGGCGCACCAAATCGGTCGCGGCGCGGTCAACCGAAAGCATCATCGTCGGAACATTTGCCGACTCCAGAGCGCGGGCGACAATGCCTAAAGTCTGATGACAGAGACGCGAGGCGGGAATCAAAAGCGCGGCTTGTACTTCGTATCGGGCGACGCGCTCGGCGATTTTCGGCGCGAGTTCTTCGGCGACGAGTCGCACATTCGGAATCCAGCCGTTCAAACTCCACCAAACGTCATTTAATTGTCCGATCACGCCGTTTTCCTGATATTCAAACAGGCGGTCAACGGGAATCTGCGCGTTGCGGTCGGCACGGACGGCGGTCATATCGTAGCCGCGCCCGGCGTAAAGCAGATCGACGGCTTCGACTTCAATCGGAATTTCCCGGAAACTCGCATCGCCGCCCCGCGCCGTTACATCGAAGGCTTCCGTCCCGTCAATATACGCTCCGGCGGAGGAGATCAACGCCAAATTCAGCATCGGCAGAGCGCGGCGCATCGGCGTAAAAGGCACGTTTTTGTTTTCGACGAATGGATAATTCGTCAAATTATCGTTCGTCCGCCAGTTGCGGTAACGACCGGCAATCGTGACGATATTTTCAACCAACGCTTTCTCGGCAACCGGCGCGGCGCGGGCGATTCCGAGACGGCGTTCGATATTTTCTCTAATGGAGTTCAACATTTGTTTTTAATTGATTTTCGTAGTTTCGGGCGCGTCGCGCGATTAGAAAGAAGGCGATAAAGGCGGCAATCATCGCCGCGCTCAGGGTCGTCACCGATTGTCCGTGCAAATCGTTAAAGGCGATTCGCAAAGCATCATCCGCCGCCAACTCTTCCACCGGTCGCCCGATAACGGCGCGAAGATTCTGCAACTTTGCGCCGATGAAAAATTGTCCGAAAGCGCATGCGGCGGTGACGACCAGCAGTAAAATTCGTTCGATCCACAGCCGGATGCGGTTGAAATTATTCTTCGGAAGATAAGAACTCGCCAGCAGAATCAGCCCGCTGACGATGCCGCTGTAATTGAGAATCGCCAATGTTTGATTGACGATGGCACCCGCCGATTCGCGCGAAGGCAGAACGCTGAACGCACTCGGTGCCAGCGCGAAACTCAAAAAACAAGCCGCGCCCAACCACAGTCCCAGCAGTAGAAGTCGGAAATCGGAAAGTATTCGCATAATGCCTCAGATAAGATTTTTATTATGAAGTTTTTCGACGCAAAGGGCAAAAGTCGAATTCGGCAGCGTCGGACGGACGGAAAAATTCCTTGCTTTTCCAGAGCGTTCCATTGCATAATTTAATGAGCAAACAATGTTTGCCGCCACCCAACTTCTTTTTAACCTCAAATCTTCCGTTGCTGCCGAAATTCTTCCTTTTATGACGAAATTTAAATTTAAAAGCATTAAGCTATCGCTGTTGATTTCGGTGGCGGCTGCCCTTTTGGTTTCAGTGGTGGGACGCTTCTGGATTCCCGCGTTCTCTGGGTTTTCGGCAATTGTCAAACCGCTGGGCGCGGTGTTTGTTTGGTGGAATCCTTTAATTTTAATCGCGGTGAGCGTGATTACCGGATTGCTCACCGAAAAATTCTGCCCGAAAAAAGCTTTGCGGTATGCGCTGGAATTTCTGGCGGCGTGGCTGGTTTTGAGTGTTATCGCGGCGCGGTTTTTTGAAGTCAGCCTGCTGTTCGTTCCGATGGCACTGACAATTTTGCTGACAATTGTTTTTATTCATTTTAAGACTTTGTGGCTGATTGACACCGCGTTGACGGACAGCCTGGTGACGCTTGCCTCGGCAGGCTATCTGTTGGAAGGAAAGTCGGCGGATTTGCGAATCGAGAGCGGTCTGCGCCTGCTCGAAACGGTTTTGCCGCTGTCCGAAGCGATAATTTTTCGCCGCACGGCGGACGGCGATCTGCATCCGGTCGGGCGGGCGCGAAACGGTAAATCGGCGGACTCTTTCATCGAAAGACAGTCGTCGTGGCGCGAAAACGTCGGGTTCTGCGAGGCGGCGTTGGCGCGGCTCGAAACGATTGTGCAAACCGCCGAAAACGAGGAAACATCGGCGCGAATCGCCATTCCGCTGATTTTTGCGGGTGCTGCGGTCGGCGTTTTATTCGTGCAGATCAATCAAAATTTTGAACGCGGCGACCAGCATCTGCTCGAAGCGTTCAGCGAGCAGTTAGCCCGAAATTTTCAGCGTAAAGAATTGCGCGGGCGAATGCTGCCGCACGAGTCTTGGCAAAGTTCGTTTTCGAGCGAATCGGCGGAAAACCGGCTTGCCATCATCAGTCTCGTCCACACGAATATCAAGGAACAGGCGTTCAGCGCACTGGCAAGTTCATATCTGAACGAAGCCTACGCCGTCGCCTATCTGGATGGAACCATCGCGTATCTGAACCGGCAGATTCGGCGTTTCGCGCAATTGAGCCATCAGGAATTTTACGAAATTGATTTGTTCGGGCTGCTTGACCGCTTTAAGACCGACGTTTTCAGCGAGCCGCAACTGGCGATTCGGCGCGTTCTGCAAACGGGCGATACTTTCAAGAGCGAACTTTATTTTGCGAAGACCAATAAAACCCTCGATATGCAGATTTCCCTGGTGAAAGTTCCGTTTGACGATACGGCGATTCACGAAACGAGCGCACTGATGAAACCGGCGTGTTTTCTGCTTACTTTCCGCGATGTCTCCGCCGTCAAAGAAAACGAAAAGCTCCGCAGCGATATGGCGAGTTTGATGTCGCACGAACTTCGCACGCCGATCACCTCGATCAGCGGTTTCGCCGAACTGTTGTTGATGGACGATGCCATCAAAGAAGAATCGCGCGAATTTTTAACAATCATTTCCCACGAATCGCAGCGGTTATCGAAAATGCTTTCGACGTTTCTGTCGGTTTCCAATCTCGAACAATCCGACAAACAGGAATTTATTAAAACGCCGGTCAAACTCGACGCGGTGGTCAGCGAAGTGGTCGGCGATTTGCAGGACCATGCCAAACGCAAGCGCATCCGCCTGGTCGAACAGGCGAACACGCACCTGCCGCCGGTCGCCGCCGATAAAGGTTTGATTACGCGCGCCGTCAGGCATCTGATTGACAACGCGATTCGCTACAGCCCGGAACGAACGAGCGTTATTATCTCGACGATGCTGGAATCGGATTTTCTGCGCGTCGTCGTCGAAGACCGCGGTTACGGCATTCCGATGGGAGAACAGGATAAAATCTGGCAAAAATTTTATCGCGTGGCGCGTGACGGTTTCGATAAAGAAGAAGAATCAACCGGACTCGGATTATCTTTGGTCAAGGAAATCATCGAACAGCATGGCGGCGCGGTCGAAGTTAAATCGGAAATCGGCGCGGGTTCGCGGTTTAGCTTCACGCTGCCGCGCCTGTAAAAAAGATTGAGCCGCGAACAAACACGAAAAGACACGAAAGAAAAATAAAGGTCAATTTATTTTCTGTATTTTTTCGTGTTTGTTCGCGGCTAAAAATTGTTTTGGAATTACAACTTTAAAGTTTTCAAGTATTCCCGAAAGTCGCCGCTCAAATCTTCGCGCTTCAAGGCGAATTCGACCGTGGCGATTAAAAATCCGAGTTTGTCGCCCGCGTCGTGGCGCGTGCCTTCGAGTTTGACGGCGTAGAACGGTTTATTTTCTTTGAGCATTAAACGCATCGCGTCGGTGATTTGGATTTCGCCGCCCGCGCCTTTTTCCGTCCTTTCAATCGCGTCGAAAACGTCGGGCGTTAAAATATATCTGCCGATAATCGCCAAATCCGAAGGCGCGTCTTCGTATTTCGGCTTCTCGACCATATCTTTTATTTTGTAAACGTTCGGCGCAACTTCGTCGGCATCAATCACGCCGAACCGCGAAATCGCCGCGCCCGCGATCTGCATCGTGGCGATAACGGGCGCGTTGAATTCTTCAAACACCTCGATCATCTGTTTGAGCGCGGGCTTTTCCGCGTCCACAATGTCATCCGCCAAAAGCACGGCGAACGGTTCGTTTTCGGCAAAATCCTTCGCCTGATAAATTGCGTGTCCTAAACCGAGAGCCTGTTTCTGGCGCGTGTAGCAGATTTTGGCGAGTTCGGAAATGGCGCGAACCTGATCGAAAAACTCGGTTTTGCCTTTCTCCCGCAAAATATGTTCGAGTTCGTAGGAAATGTCGAAATGATTTTCAATCGCCGATTTATCGCGCCCGGTAACGATCAAAATTGATTCGATGCCGGAGGCGACGGCTTCTTCAATCGAATACTGAATCAAAGGCTTATCAACCAGCGGCAGCATCTCTTTGGGCGAGGCTTTGGTGGCGGGCAGAAATCTCGTTCCCAGACCGGCGGCGGGAAAAACGGCTTTGCGAATTTTTTGTTTCATATAAATACTGATAAATTATGATTCTAGGCTGCGTCAGTCAGCAATCAGACGAAACTGTAATTTTAGGTGAAAGACGGTTGAGAAACAAATTTTCGGCGAGCGAATTCGAGAACTAAACAAGAATACGAGTTACGCAATTGAAAGAAAATTTACAGGATGGACAGGACAGACAGGATAAAAGAGATTTGACGAATTGTCGGTTAATCCTGTTCATCCTGTTAAAATATGCCCTTAATTTTTCAACTGCTTAACTTTTAAAGAAATATCGAAATGAAAAAAGCAATCCTGATTTTATTAGCAGCGGCGATTCTGGTTTTTAACGTCTCGACGGTTCAGGCGCAAATCGCGCAATGCGGTTTGAAGGCGACGACGCTGCCGCTCTCCGGCGAATACGGCGGCTTCGGGCAATTGAGCGTGACGCGCCAGACGATCACCAATCCCGACCCATCCGCGCCCGCGCCGATTTCGGTTTTCATACCAGGCAATGCGACCGCGCAGAATAAAGTCCCAGTCATTTTCTTCGCGCACGGCTTCGGCGGCACGAGTTATCAATTTTACGAAACCCTGATGCGCCAATTGGCGAGCAACGGCTACATCGTCGTTTTTTCTCCTTACACTCAGAGTTTATTGACGACGCACACGATTCGCTACAACCAACTCTGGAACGGATTTTTGACCGCCGTCCAGCAGAACGCGGCGATTATGGACACGACCAAAGTCGGTTTCGCCGGACATTCCTACGGCGCGGGCGCGACTCCCGAAATGGCGCGGCGCGGGGTCGCGCAGGGCTGGGGTGCAAACGGATTATTTATGTTTATAATGGCTCCCTGGTATAACTGGGGAACGAATATGGAACAACTTCCGGCAAGTGCGAAAATGATCGTGCAGGTTTATTGGGATGACGCAACCAACCAGCATTTGATCGGGCAGAATGATGTGTGGAACCGTCTGCCGCAAATTACCGAGCGAAAATGGCAGGTGATTCGCGCTTCGCAAACTTATTGTTCGCTGAACGCCGGACATACCGTTCCCGTAACCGACGGCTTGGGACAAACCGCCGCCGCCACTGACGGCTATGATGCGTGGGGCGTTTGGCGCAGACTGCACGCGCTTTCCGTTTACACTTTCACGGCGAATCAAACGGCGAAAAACGTCGCTTTCGGCGTTGATTCGGGAATGGGCAAATGGCGCGGCATCGTCGGCGGGCGAACAATTTCGCCGCTCGAATCAACGGACGCGCCGGTCGTCAATTCGCAGAGCAGCCCGTCGTTTCTGTGGAGTCAGAAATGCACTTACGCGCAAGGCTCGTCGTGTCCTTGAAAAACGTAATTTTACAAAAGACAGTCGCGGCGGTTTTTGACCGCCGTTTTATTTTGCGCCAATCATAAAATTCGGTTGAATAGACGATTAAAATGCGAGCGGCGGTTGAGAATATATCAATAGAGTTGAGTTTTTCTCTGTGTCCTCTGCGTGAAATACTTTCTCACGCAGAGGCGCAGAGGACGCAGAGAGGGACTTGTATAATTTTTGATTACCAAGTGCCGATTCGCTTTAAAAGGTAATTTTATAAAAAGATGCTTGATTTACATTACGTCCGAGAAAATTTAGATGCGGTGCGAACCGCTTTACAGAATCGCAATTTTCCAATTGAAAGCCTTGAAGCATTCGCCGAATTGGATGCCACGCGGCGGCGCGTTATCAGCGAAGCAGATTCGATGAACCAAGCCCGCAACGGGATGAGTAAGGTTATCGGCGGTCTGATGCAAGCCGGGAAACGCGAACAAGCCGATGAACTGAAGGCGCAAGTCGCGGAGGTAAAAGCCCAACAAACAACCCGCGAAAAACAGCGCGACGAAGCCGAAAACGCGATGCGCGATCTGCTTTCACACTTGCCGAACATTCCCGCCATCGATGTTCCAATCGGCGCGGACGAAGCGGCAAACGTCGAAATCCGCAGATGGGGCGAGCCGAAACATTTCGACTACGAAGTGAAAGATCACGTTGATTTGGGCGAAGCGTTGGGCATTCTGGATTTGGAACGCGCCGTGAAAATCACGGGTTCGCGCTTTGCGATTCTGAACGGCGCGGGCGCGAGATTAAGCCGCGCTCTGGTTAATTTTATGCTCGACGTTCACACCGTCGAACACGGCTATACCGAAACGCTGCCGCCGTTTCTGGTTAACCGCAAATCGCTTTTCGGGACGAATCAACTGCCGAAATTTGAAGACGAACTGTTTCACATCAAAGACGAACGCGGTTTCGCCCTGATTCCGACGGCGGAAGTTCCGGTAACGAATTATCACTCGGAAGAAATTCTGGACGCGAAGGATTTGCCGAAACACTATGCGGCTTACACGCCGTGTTTTCGTTCGGAAGCGGGCAGTTACGGGCGCGACACGCGCGGTTTGATTCGCCAGCATCAATTTGAAAAAGTCGAACTGGTGAAGTTATCCGCGCCCGAAAACTCGGTCGCAGAACACGAAAAACTAACGGCGAATGCCGAAACGATTTTGCAGAAATTAGGTTTGCCGCATCGCACCGTCGTTTTATCAACCGGCGATCTAGGTTTCGGGGCAGTGAAAACTTATGACATCGAGGTCTGGCTTCCCAGCCAGAAAACCTATCGGGAAATTTCCAGTTGTTCCAACTGCGGCGATTTTCAAGCCCGGCGAATGAACCTGCGCTTTCGTCGCACGGGCGGCGCGAAACCGGAGTTTGTTCACACGCTCAACGGTTCGGGTTTGGCGGTTGGGCGAACCTGGATTGCGATTTTAGAGAATTATCAGAACGCTGACGGTTCAATTCGGATTCCCGAAATTCTTCAGCCGTATATGAACAATTTGAACAGAATCGAAAAAGAAGAATAATTGCAAAAAGCACGAAGGACGCTGAGATAAATTGATCTATCTCAGCGTCCTTCGTGCTTTTTGTAGCTTACAATCTAAGGGCGTGTTTGGAAAGTCGTTCGGTCGAAAAGTTGACGGCTTAATTTTACATTCTTCATTTTACATTTTTAATTTTTACCGGATAAAAATTTAGAATGAAGAATGTAAAATGCAAAATTGCCAATCCTTTTGAATTTCCAAACACGCTCTAAGCAGCGGTTTTCGATTTAACTTCGTCAACAATTGTTTGCTGAACATCGCCGACTACCTGTTTGACCGTGCCGATTGCGTCCTGCGCCGAGGCTTGCGCCTTGTCTAGGACGTTATCGCGCATTTCGCCCAGACAATCGTTTTCGGCTTTGGTCAAAGGAATCGCGTAACCGACCGCCGCGCCGACGGCGAACGCCACCGCGCCGACTACCAAAGGATTTTCTTCAATGTAATGTTCGTAATTTTTTTTCATTTCTTCTCCTAAATCGCCCGCTTTTTCGTAGGCGAAACCTGATGCTTTGCCGATACCTTGATACGTTTTGCTCGCCGCGCTGCCGACACCTTCATACGCTGAACCGGCAAACTCCGCCGCGCTATCGTATGCCGTGTTCGCCGCGTCCTCGACCTTGCCGCGCGTCGCTTTGTAACCCGGTTCGCTTTTCTTGTCCGACTGAAACTTCCGGCGCGTCCGATCGGGATACCTGCTTTCGTCGGGATTGTAACCGCCTTCAAAGTTTTCGTAACGGTAAGAAGCATACTTTTTCTGCTTGCCGCCGCCGAATAACGCCCGAACTAAAATCGCGCCGATTCCCATTCCGACGACGGGCAAAAGCCACGGTTGAGCTTGCGCTTTTCTGGCTAAATCCGATCTGCCCACCTGCCTGAAACCTCTGCCGATGCTGTTGACGACATCCGCCGCGCTTCCGAAAAAAGCATCTTTCGCGCCTTCGACAGCACTGCCGATTTGCTCCGAAACCTGGTCTTTAACTTGTTCGGTGATGTTGGCGATACTTAATTTATCCTGAATCGCGTCAATCGTTTCGCTCATCTGCGAGCGCGTTTCTTCGATACGCTCACGAATCTGTTCGGCATCGTCGGACGAAGTTTTATCAACATCGGCGGCTTCCGTCTGAATTTCCAACAAATCGTCGCTTTCGTCGAAATTCGCTTTTGTCAGATTCGTATCCATTCGTTCCGTGTCGTTCAGCTCACCTGATTTTTCACCCATTCTGCATCCTCCTTCAATGATTTAACCGTTTCGTGCGGCGTTAATTCAGTCGTTTTTAATGATTTTAATGCCGAAGAAACCATCAGAAAAGCGACGATGCCGACGATCACTCCGAGGATCAAAGCCGCTGCCCAAGCCGGAATGAAATTCGCCAGCCCGATAACCACCGCCGCGAGAACGGCGAGCAAAGCTGCGTAACCGACCGCGCCGCCGACCACTAAAAAGCCGACGTTTTTGCCGACGCTGGTCGCCTTTTGAGTCAATTCGGTTTGCGCCAGCGCGACTTCCTGCCGGACGAGTATACCGGTTTCGGCGGCAAGTTCGGAGAACAAATCGCCCAGCGAGCGTTCTTCAGCGAGTTTTTGTTGTGCCATAAAATACCTCCCGATAACTCCTGTTTTATGACGCTTGCACCGCCGTTCTGTTCAAAGCCTTTTTGCCGTTTGAATTGCCCGACAACTGATTTCCATTTGTCCGCTGCGAACCGGAACTTTTCAAAAATCGCGCCGCTAAAATTCCCAGTGCGAACGCGCCGCCGACGAATACCGCCGGATTGCGCCGCGCAAAATGTTCGGCATCACGCGCCAATTCTCCGAAGTTTTTGTCTTCGACGTAGTGCGAGATTTTTTCGACTTGTCCGGCTAAAGAATCGCCGTATTTGCCCGCCAACGCCGCAATCTGATTTTTTTCGCCGCCGTCGCCGCCCTGCAAATTCTCGCCGATTTGCCGGATGCTGTCGGCGACGGTGTTAATGCCCGCCGCCAGGTTGGTTTTTTGCTCGCCGAGCAGCGACGAGGCTTTTTCCTTCGCCTGTCCGACAACCTGCGTCGCCGCTTGTCCAGCAGCGTCCTTTGCCTGATTCAATGTCTCTTTGATTGATTCGCCGCTTCCTGCCGCCGTTCTTTCCGCCATCGGCTTGACTGCCGCCGCTGTTTCACCGCTCGCCGGTTTGCTGTCTGTCACCGGGTTTATCGTTCCCGAATTTTGTTTATCTACTTCCATAATTCATCTCTCCTTTTTCGTTCTGTGTTTTATTATTTGTAACAAAACAGACAATCTGTTTCTGTCATCCACCAAACAAATCGCCGCAGAATTTTATTTCATATTGAAATTCTACATATCAGGTTTTTGACCACAGCAACATTTATTCCACTTTGGAAAAGCTCATCAATCACGGCATTTGTTCAGTGTTTGAAATTCTCGACCTTCACAAATAAAGCAGGTTTGTATGAATTCACGACATATTTTTGTTAAGCAGTCAGACAGAATTATTTTTATAAAAAAACGAAGCCGCGTTCAGAGTTCCAACTTTAGTTGGTTCTTCGCCGCGCTTAAGAGCCAACTAAAGTTGGAACTCTGAACATCAAGATAATTTTGCGTGACTGCCTAATTTCTCAAGACGGTGCATAATTAAATCTGTTTTATGTTGATTTCAGAATTTGAATATAATCTGCCGGAAGCCTTGATCGCGCAGAATCCTTTGGAGAAACGCGAGTTTTCGCGGATGCTGATCGTTGATCGCGGCGGGCAAAATTTTTACGACGAACACTTTTACAACTTTCCGCAGTTTCTGAAAAAGGGCGACGTTCTCGTTCTCAATAATACGAAAGTTTTTCCGGCGCGGCTGCTCGGCATCAGCGAAACCGGCGGCAAAGTCGAGCTTTTTCTAGTGCGCGAAATCGAACATCGGATTTGGGAAACATTGGCAAAACCGGCGCGAAGATTGAAAACGGGCAAGCGAATTTCGTTCGGCGAAAATCTTTCAGCCACAGTTACCGACCGCACTGCCGAAGGTCGCGTCATCGTCGAATTTAAAACGGACGGCGATCTCGACGAGATTTTAGAGCGCGTTGGCAGCACGCCTTTGCCGCCGTATATCAAACGCGCCGACGGCATTTCGGAGGCGGATAAAAGTCGTTACCAAACCGTTTTCGCCAAACAGCGTGGAGCCGTCGCCGCCCCGACCGCCGGACTGCATTTCACGCCGGAAATTTTGGCGGAAATCAAAAATCTCGACGTGGAAATCGCGGAAATCACTTTGCACGTCGGTTACGGAACTTTCGAACCGGTGCGCGTCGCCGATTTGTCGGAACATCGAGTGTCGGCGGAAAGCGGCGAGATTTCCGATGCCGCCGCCGATATTATCAACCGGGCAAAAGCCGGGAACCGGCGAATAATCGCCGTCGGCACGACGACAACGCGGGCTTTAGAATCGGTCGCCGACGAGAACGCGCACATCGCGGCGGGAGCATTTACGGCGCATCTGACCGTTACGCCCGGCTATAAATTTAAGATTATCAACGGACTTTTGACTAATTTTCATTTGCCGCAATCGTCCTTGTTGGTGCTGGTTTCGACGTTTGCGGGTTACGATTTAACGATGCGGGCGTATCGCCACGCGGTCGAATCCGGCTACCGTTTTTACAGTTACGGCGATTGTGTGTTGATTACCGGATAAAAAAACTCTCGAAGACCTATGAAACTCGACGCGCAAAAGAATCTCATCCGTATTCTGCAGAACGCTCACGCCGGCGAAATGGCGGCGGCTTATGCGTATCGCGGACATTGGAAATCGTTGAAACCTTCGGCGGAACGCCGGAGGATCGAGGCAATCGAAGCCGAAGAATGGTCGCACCGCGAAAACGTCGCGCGATGGCTCAAAAAATTCAACGCGAAACCAAACCGATGGCGCGAAAAAATCTTTTGGACGCTTGGCAGAAGTTTAGGTTTGACCTGTTACGCGGCGGGCTGGTTTTTTCCGATGTATTTTGCGGGCAGACTGGAAAGTCAAAACGTGCAGGAATACGTTGACGCGGCGGAATACGCTAGGGAATTGAAGATGTCCGACTGCTTCGACGAGATGATGGAAATGTCGCGGATCGAAGGCGAACACGAAATTTTCTTCAGGGAAACCGTTGCCGGACATGGGCTTTTACCGCTGGCGAAAAGATTTTTTCGGTGGAGTTGATTTAATTTTAATGGCGAAAAAACGCAGCATTTTACAAAACAAATCGGAACTGCTCGCCGTGCGGTCATTCCTGGGCGCAGTCGGCGCGCTGCCGCTCGAAACTTCGATGAAGTTCGGCAAATCGCTCGGCAAACTGATCGGTTCGAGCTTCCCGAAGTTAACCGAAACGGCGCGGCGCAACCTGGAAATCGCGTTTCCCGAAATGCCCGAAACCGAACGCCGAAAAATTATTCGCGGCACGTTTGAAAGTCTCGGCAGACATCTCGGATTCGTCTCGCATTTCCGAAAATTCCGGCACGAAGACATTCGAGATTTAGTCGAACTCGACGGGCGCGAAAACTTCGACCGCGCCAGAGAAACCGGCAGAGGGATTTTATTTTTCACCGGACATTTCGGTAGTTGGGAGGTTTTCAATCTTTTGCCGCCTGCGTTCGGTTTCGGGATGAACATTCTGGTGCGCCGGATTGACAATCCTCTGATCGAAAGTTTCGTGGACAATTTTCGCACCCGTTTCGGTTCGGTAACTTTGGATAAAACCAAGTCGGCACGAACGATGTTCCGGGTTTTGGAAAACGGCGAACTATTGGGGATTTTAGCCGATTTGAACGTGCAGGAACGCGAAGGCACGTTCGTTGATTTTTTCGGCATTCCGGCTTCGACGACGACGAGCATCGCTAAATTGGCGTTGAAAACCAACGCGATTGTATTGCCCGCGTTTGCCGTCTGGAACGAAGCGAAAAACAAATACGTCGTTCACCTCGAACCGCCGGTCGAATATCGAGCGGGCGACAATTCCGACGAAAACATCGGTGAACTGACACAGGCAATTACGAACGTCGTCGAACGCTACGTCAGAAAATACCCGGAACAGTGGTTGTGGATTCACAAACGCTGGAACACGCGCCCGAAAGGTGAAAAGCCGCTTTACTAAATTATTTGCGGGCATCGAAAATAACGCTTGCATTTTCTCCGCGCAATTTTCTATAATCTTTTTCAGGGGGTGGTAAATATATGATAGATAAACATAAAACCACTTCAAACGAGAAAGGATAAGAATCCTGACTTTTTGAAGTCATTATAGATAAAACAAAAAAAAGAGGCGCGTTTTGCGTCTCTTTTTCTGTTTTTAACTTGTCGCTGCGAAATCGTCAATTGAGACTTGCAAAGCGTTTATCACTGCGTTGGGCAAGCTGTCTTCGCGCCTATATGAGGAAAATGAATTTGTAGATTGCAGTAAGATTCTGTCATATAATGGCAGAGTGATTTTTGAATGGGACGAAAATAAAGCGAAAGCGAATCTGCGAAAACATAAAATTGATTTTGACGAAGCCGAAACGGTTTTCAACGATCTGCTGCTTGTAACATTCGCCGACGAATTTCATTCGATTGGAGAAGAAATATCTATCAGCATCGGTCTTTCAAGTGTCAATCGCATTCTGCTCGTCGTTCACACGGAAGTTTCCGTTAACGGCGGCGAAATTTCGATTAGAATTATCAGTTGCCGTAACGCGACTGTTTTAGAGAGAAAGATTTATGAAGAACAATCCTAAAGACGAAATGCGAGCCGAATACGATTTTTGCGGCAAAAAAGGTATTCGCGGAAAGTATTATGAGGCGATGAAAAACGGTTACACGACGATTATTCATCAATCGGACGGCTCAACCGTTATCAAAGAAACGCGCCCGATTTTTCTTGACGAAGACGTGAAAGTATATTTTCCCGACACGAAAGCGGTCAACAACGCTCTGCGCGGTTTGATTGCGCTCCTGCCTGAGAAACACACTTAAATTCACTTACAAAATAGAATAAATATGAAAGCTAATGAAACAAAAGTCGAAGATTTCTTGTCTTCTAACAAAACTCAGTTTGTAATTCCTGTTTATCAAAGGAATTATGATTGGTCTCCAAGCCATTGTAAACAACTACTTGATGACATTTTTGAAGTTGGAGTGAGTAGTGAGATGAATGCTCATTTTATTGGAAGTATAGTTTATGTTCACGATGACGATTACATAACTTCGAGAATCAAGGAACTTACAATTATTGACGGACAGCAAAGATTAACGACGCTGACATTAATTTATTTAGCCATCTATAGTTTGGCAATCGAATTGAAAGACGATGAACTTGTCAGCGAAATAAGTGAAACGTATTTAATTAACAAGTTTGCTCGTGAGGAAGAAAAGTTAAAACTCAGACCGACAGATAACAACGACCGAGCCTTAAAGTATCTACTCAGAAGCGATCAGACTGAAGAATATAATGATTACTCAAAAATAACCGATAACTTTGATTATTTTAAGGGAAGAATAAATGAAGAAAACTATAAGACAGTTTTGGCGGGCTTATCAAAACTAATGTTCGTTGAAGTTTCGCTCGATAGAGAAAAAGATAATCCGCAAAGAATCTTTGAGAGCCTAAATTCTACTGGTTTGACATTATCGCCGGCGGATTTGATTCGCAATTATATTTTGATCGGGTTAAATAGAAGAGACCAAAACTTGATTTACCAAAATTACTGGGAAGTCATCGAGAAACTGGCTAAAGATGAAACTTCAAACCTTAGTCGAGTGTCAGATTTTATCCGTGATTACTTAACGCTTGAAAACAACAAAATTCCGAACAAAGGAAAAGTTTATCTTGAATTTAAATCAAAATATCCAACATCCTCAATTGCACAATTGGAGGATGTTTTGTTAAAAATCAAGTCATTGGTTAAGTATTACAACAAGTTAATTAACCCACAAAATGAACCGGATAAGGACATAAGAATTCAACTTGAGTATATTAATCGGTTGGAAATAAACGTCGCCTACCCTTTTTTGATGAAAGTATATGAAGATTACGCAAACTCTATTATTGACAAGCCGACTTTTGTTTCAATTTTGGATTTGGTGCAGTCATTCACTTGGCGAAGATTTATTGTCGGATTTGGAACGGAAGGTAGAAACAAAATCTTTATGACGCTTTACGACAAAGTTGAAAAAGAAAACTATTTGTATTCTGTTCAGAAAGCGTTGCTTAAATTGATTGGCAATAGTCGTTTTCCAAGAGATACTGAAACAATAAATGCTCTCAAAGAAAAAGACGTTTACAACATCAAAGCAAAGAACAGAACATACTTGCTTGAACGGTTGGAAAATTTCCAGAATAAAGAGCCGGTTGTTATTGATGATAATTCTGACATAACAATTGAACATATTTTTCCACAAAATCCTGATCCAAAATGGAAAACGGAGATAGGCGCGGAGGATCACAAGTTCATCAAAGAGAATTACTTAAACACAGTCGGAAATTTAACTTTGTCCGGTAATAACGGAAAATTAAGCAATAAAACATTTTCCTTCAAAAGAGATTTGGAGAATGCCGGATATAAAGACAGTCGGCTTTGGCTCAATAAATACCTTGCAAGTCTGGAAAAATGGGACAAGGCTGAAATAGAAAAGCGTTCCGATTTGATCGCTAAAAGATTTTTAAAAGTTTGGCAAATTCCTGCAATTACTATTTTAGATGAACTAAGCAATGGTGAAGTTAGCATTTTCGATGCTGATGACCCAACTCATAAAAAATTAGATTATGCGATTTTTCTCGATCAAAAAATTGAAGTCAGAGAAATTACCAAACTTTATTTAGAGATATGCAAACAGTTATTTGAATTGCAGCCTGAAACATTTTTTACTACAGGTTTAGGTGAGAAAATTGGCTTGACTAAAAATCTTGCTGAAAACAATTTAAGACAACCTGTTCAACTGAATGATACTTACTCTATTGAGTCGCATTTAAGTAACACCGTAAAATTCGATAGGCTAAAATACGCTTTGCAACTGTTCGATTTTGAAGATGAGTTAACAATTAAATATGCTGAGGATCAAAATTCTTAGATTATTTATTAGCTAATTTCTTTTGCTTCTGAAAATGATCGTAAACCATCTTCGCGGTTTTCGCGCCGATGAACGGCGAAAGTTCTTCGATTGATGCTTTGGCGATGCGTTCGATTGAACCGAAGTTTCGCAGTAATTTCATTTTGCGCTTTTCGGCAACACCGGGAATGGCGGTCAATTCCGATGTAAAATCGCGGGTTTCGCGGCGTTTGCGGTGAAATTCGATAGCGGTTTTGTGCGTGTCGTCGCGGATTTGCTGGATTAGACGAAAGACGGGCAAGCCGACTTCAAACGGCACGGGCGCGTCTTCGTAGCCGAAACGCAAAAGGTGCGAGATTTGGTTGTGATGTTTCGGCGGTTTGACCAATCCGACGATGGGAATCATCTCCAGGTCAAGCGACTGCATCGCCGCCGCCGCCGCCGAAATTTGACCTTTGCCGCCGTCTATGAAAATCAATTGCGGCAGCGGTTTTTCTTCATTTAATAATCGTTTATACCTTCTAAAAACGGCTTCGTTCATCGAGGCGAAATCGTTTGCACCTTCGACGGTTTTGATAATCAAGCGGCGATATTCGGAGCGGTTCGGTTTGCCGTTCTCAAAGACGACGATGCCGGCGACGTTCTCCGAACCCTGAATGTTCGAGATGTCGAACGATTCGATGCGTTCGGGAAAATGCGGCAGCTCCAGCAGTTCCTGCAAGTCTTCCAGAAGTTTTTGCGAATCGGGTTTGAGAACGCGAAATCTTTGTTCAAACGCGATTTTGGCATTGGTTTCGACTAAGGTTATCATCTCGGCTTTCTGCCCGCGTTTCGGGTCGAAAATGCGAACTTTGCGCCCGCGCCGCGTCGTTAGAACCTTTTCCAAAACGTCGCGGTCGGCGAAATCAGCCGGAACGTGAATCTCCAAAGGCACATAATCGGTCGAGTAATACTGCGACAAAACTTCGCCTAAAAATTCCGAAACATCGAAGTTTTCGCCGTCCAAATCTTCCCAGAAAAACTCGCGCCGCCCGACGATTTTGCCTTCGCGCATCGTGAAAAGCTGCATCGCCAGCCGCTGTTTTTCGCGGTAAAAACCGATGATGTCAACGTCGCGGTCAGCCGTCATCGCCATTTTCTGCTGTTCGCCCAAAGCCAGCACGGTTTTGTGCAAATCGCGGTATTTCGCCGCCATTTCGTAGTTTTCGTTTTCGGCGAAATGCCACATTCGCAACTGCAATTTGTCGGCGAGTTCCTTATTTTTGCCTTCCAATAATAATTTGACATCGCTCGCCGCCTGGCTGTATTCGTCCGGCTTGCAAAGCTCTTTGACGCACGGCGCAAGACAGCGTTTCAGGTGATATTCAAGGCACGGGCGCGGCAGTTTGCCGTTGATTTCGATGTCGCAGGTTCGCATCTGAAACGTCCGGTTGATTAAATCGAGCGTTCGTCTGGCTAAACTGGCGGGCAGAAACGGTCCGTAGTAACTCGCGCCGTCGCGCAGGATCTTGCGCGTGATGACGACTTTCGGAAACGGCTCGTTCGTCATTTTCAAATGCGGATACTGTTTGTCGTCTTTGAGTAAAACATTAAAGCGCGGCTTGTGTTTTTTGATGAGATTCGATTCTAAAACCAACGCTTCGACTTCGTTGTCAACGACGATGAATTCCAGATCGGCGATGCGTTTGACGAGTTCGCGCGTTTTTCTATCGTGTCCGCGATTCGATTGGAAATACGAGCGGACGCGGTTTTTCAGGTTCTTCGCCTTGCCGACGTAGATAATTTTGCCGTCCGAGTTTTTGTGTAAGTAAACGCCGGGCGAAGTCGGCAGGTTTTTGAGTTTTTCTTCTAATGTCATTTGGTTAAATTACGAGTTATGCAGTTGAAAGAAAACTAACAGGATGGACAGGAGACTTGCCGAATTGTCTGCTGATCCTGTTCATCCTGTCCATCCTGTTAAAATATCCCTTTAATTTTCAACTCGCGTAACTTCTATAAACTTTAACGAAAGCGGCGGCGAAATGGAAAACGGATAATGGATAATGGATAATGAAGTCGTAAAAGTTTTAACTGTGAAAATGAAAACCGTCCTAACCGAATCGCCGACTGAAGCCGCCGAATTTATTAAAAGCGGCGGCATCGTCGCGTTTCCGACCGAAACGGTTTACGGTTTGGGCGCAGATGTTTTCGATGCGGCGGCGATTGCTAAAATTTTTGCGGCGAAACGGCGACCGAACGATAATCCGCTGATCGCGCACGTCGGAAGTCTGGAACAAATCAAGCTTCTTGTTTCCGAAGTTACGCCGTCGGCGGAGAAGTTTATCGCGGCGTTTTTCCCCGCGCCTTTGACTTTAGTGTTACCGAAAGCGGCGCGAGTGCCTTTGCTTGCGACGGCGAATCTCGAAACAATCGGCGTGCGAATGCCGCGCAGTGAACTGGCGCGGGAATTCCTGACGGCTTGCGAAACGCCAATTGTTGCGCCGTCGGCAAATCTTTCGGGCAAGCCTTCGCCGACGACGTGGCAAGCCGTGTTTGAAGATTTAGACGGTGTGATTGACTGCATTCTGAAGGGAGCAATGACGGAAATCGGATTGGAGTCAACCGTCGTTGACTGCACTGCGAACGCGCCTCTGGTTTTGCGAAGCGGCGCGATTTCACTGCGCGATTTGCAGAGGATCGTTCCAGAAACGCGAAATTATCAAGCCGGAAATGATGAAACGCCGAAAAGTCCGGGTTTGAAACATCGTCATTATTCGCCGACGGCGCGAGTAGTTTTAATTCCAGATTCCAGATTTCAGATTTCAGATTCCAGATCAAGCGCGTTTATCGGATTAAATGAACCGCATCAGCCGTTTGATTCGGTGAAAATTTGCGCGTCGGTTGACGAATACGCGCACGAAGTTTTCGCCTTTTTTCGGGAATGCGACCGACGGAATATCAAGACGATTTATTGCGAAACAGTGGCGGATGCGGGAATCGGCGCGGCTTTAACGGACAGATTGAAACGGGCGGCGCAAAATTGAAACGACGTTTTTGCGGCAGATTCGGAACGGCTGATAATCATTTCGATCAAATTTGGATCGAATGTATGACAGACTGTTAGTCTGCTACCATCGAAATTTCCGTCAAAAATATGCGGCAGACTAACAGTCTGCCAGACACTAATTCGCAATCTGCTCTAGTTGAAAGTTCCGAGATATTTTGGTCTTCGTTCAGAGTCCACGCCTCCAGCGTGTTTCCGCCGCGCTTCGCTGGCGGACGAAGACAAATTGCGTTTCGCGTTTGGACTCTGAACGAAGCAAAACAACGGGTTATTTCTGTTCACCTGCTTAACTTTTACCGTTTCGGCTTAATCAAGATAATCGCTGATTCGCCGTTTTCGGCAATCGTTTCGATGTCCGCCAAGTCGTTTTCCTTTTGCAGATTCGGCACATTGGCTTGCGGCACGACGACTAAAATTCGTTGGTCGCCTGCCGTTTTGACCGCTTTTATCAACACGGAAAAATCGTCGTAGCGTTTGAGTTTGCCGTCCGCGTCGCGTTCTAATCTGCCGGCGGCGTAGAATTCGAGATTGTGCGAAACCGTGTAGAGACTGACGAATTCGGCATCGGCAAAGCCTTTGGCATCCGCCGCCGCAATCATATTTTTGACGGTTTCGTAATTTGTATAATCCGCCGCGAAAAATTGCAGACCGACGAAGACGAATAGAAAAGTCGAAGCTGCCGCAATCTGCAAAACACGCGTTCGCGTCCGCGATTTCCGCACAAAATCAGCCACATAAATCGCCGTTAAAACGATTGCGCCGGGCAGTGCCGGCAAAATATAGCCGGGAAGTTTCGAGCCGGAAAGCGAGAAAAAAACGAGCGGCACGGCGAGCCACGCGAAGGCGAAAGGAGCGAGGCGAGAGTCGAGAGTCGAGAGATTATTTGAACCTTGAACATTAAATCTTGAACTTTGAACTTTAAACCTTGAACCTTGAACCTTGAAAAAATTCCAGATCGAAGCCAGAAAAAACGGCAGCCACGGCAAAGTCATCAGCGGCAGAACGACGAAGAAAAACCAGAACGGCTGCTGATGCTGATATTTGTCGGACGTGAAACGCTGAAATTGATGCTGGATAAAAAACTCGTCCACGAACTTCCAGCCGTGCGCCCGATACATCGGCAGATACCAGATTGACGCGACGAGCAAACTGATAATCGTTCCCCAAATCAGACTGATGAGAAATACTTTGCCCGGCAGCAGTTCAAACTTCAGAAGGTGATAAAAAAACACGATGGTAAGCGGGAAAATCAACCCGATCAGGCCTTTGGCAAGCAATGCGAAACCGATAAAAAAGTAAAAACCGGCGAGAAACAAGCTCGCCCAGGCAATCGGCGGCGCGGCAGCGATCAGGTTTGCCGCCGTAGATTTCGAAAGAACAATTGAATTCGGGACGGCGCAAAAATAATGCTTTTGGAGCAAAGATTCAAAAAGAAAATAGCAAACCAGCGCAGCGGTAATCGGAAAAGTGAGGATAATATCGAAACTCGCGCCGCGTGAAAAGACGATCAAACCAATTGATGACGCGGCGATCAAAGCCAGCCAATTGGCAAAAACGGAGGTTTCAGGTTTCAGGTTTCTGGTTTCAGGTTTCAGGTTTCTGGTTTCTGGTTCCAGGTCTCTGGTTTCTGGTTTCTGAATTTCAGACGTTTGCTTTAGGATTTCTATCTTTTCACCTGAAACCTGAAACCTGAAACCTGAAACCGATTTCCCCAAAATCCACAAACAGGCAATCGTTCCCAACCCGAAAACCGCCGAACCGAAACGCGCCGCAAACTCCGAAACGCCGAAGATTTTATACGACGCGATTTCGAGCCAGTAAAGCAGCGCGGGTTTTTCAAACCAGTCGAAACCGCCGAGCGTCGGCGTAATCCAATCGCCGCGCAAATACATTTCGCGGGCGACCTGCGCGTAACGCGGTTCGTCGGGACCCAACAGCGGAAGCGTCAAGCCGAAAAAATAGACGAAGACAATCAGCAACGCGAACAGCAGCCAAAGGATTCTGGATCCTGGATTTTGGATTTTGGATTTTGGATTTTCCGTCATCGGCGGCTCAACGAATCAATGTTCGGTTTTTGTAATTCTCGACAGCATCAATGAAAATGAAAGTATCGCTGAAATAGATTCGACTTTCAATTATGCACGAAATACAGATTCCAGATTCCAAATTCCAGATTCAAAAAACCGCCGTCGTCGGGGTCGGCTCGCTCGGTCAGCATCACGCCCGCAATTACGCGGAAATCGCTCAAAACGGCGACAGTGAATTCGTCGGCGTTTGCGATAAACACGAAGAAAATGCGCGTTCGATTGGCGAGAAAAACAACTGCGCGTTTTTCACCGATTGGCGCGAAATGATTGGTAAAGTTGATGCGGTTTCCATCGTTACGCCGACTGAAACGCATTGCGAAATCGCCTGCGCGTTTCTCGAAAACGGTGTGAACGTATTGGTCGAAAAGCCGTTTGCGAAAACTCTGGATGAAGCCGATTTGATGATTGCCGCCGCCGCCAAATCCGGCGCGAAACTGATGGTCGGGCATTTGGAAAGATTCAATCCGGCGATGATCGCGCTGCGCCCGCACGTTGATCGCCCGTTATATTTCGAGATTCATCGCGTTTCGCCATTTCCGAATCGCAGTTTGGATGTTGATGTCGTGTTGGACGTGATGATTCACGATTTGGACGCGGTTCAGTGGCTGGTCGGCGAAGATGTCAAAGTTTCCGAAATTCACGCCGTCGGCATTCCGGTTATTTCCGACAAAGTTGATGCTGCGAACGCCCGCATCGAGTTTGAAAACGGCGCGGTCGCCAACATCACGGCTTCCAGAATCGGCACGGAAAAGATTCGCAAAACGCGCTTTTATCAAACGAATTCTTACGTCGTTTTAGATTACGCGACGAAATTCGCGTCCGTGACATCACTCGCGCCGAACGCGATTCATCCGCTACTCGGAATCTCGGTCAATCGCTTGGAAATCGTTGATGTCGAACCGCTCCGCGCCGAAATTACGGCGTTTTTGGATTGCATCACCAATGATAAAACGCCGCCGATTACCGCCGAAGACGGCAGACGCGCCTTGAGTTTGGCGTTGGGCGTATTGGACAAAATCGAAAAGCATCGCAGTCGTTTGAATGTTTAGAGTTTTGTAAATTTAGTTTTGAGAGTCAAGTTGCCTGCTTCGTTCAGAGTCCAAACTTTAGTTTGTTCTTCCGCCAGCGAAGCGCGGCGGAAACACGCTTAAGCGTGGACTCTGAACGAAGCCGGGCATTCCAAAATTAATAAAAACTAATGGAAAATAGAATTTCCGACTTTCTGCAATCGCGCATCGAAGCGAAGGATTTCCCGTCCGCCGTCTATCTCGTCGCGGAAAAAGGCGCAGTCGTTTTCACCGATGCGCTCGGTTTCGCTGTTGTCGAACCGGAAAAAATTGCGGCGAATCTCGATACGATTTACGATTTGGCGAGTTTGACGAAACCGCTCGTAACGGGTTTGCTGTGCGCGAAATTGATCGAACGCGGCGAACTGCATTTAGAAAAATTTATTGATTTTTATTTGTCTGAATTTGAATTGAACTGCAACTTTATAAACGATGTTCTAATTGAGGAATTGCTTGGGCATAAATCCTTCTATACGGCTTGGAAACCTTTTTACTTATCAGCTAGAAATCGTGCAGAAGTTCTCGCGGAAATTATTAGAACGCCTTTCAATTGGGATCAGCAGACAGTTACATATAGCGATCTGAATTTTATAACCTTGACGTTTTTACTTGAAAGACTCTGTGGCGAAAGAATTGACAAAATTGCTGAAAGAAAAGTTTTCGCGCCTTTAGCTTTGCAAAATACTTTTTATAACCCGCCGCCTGAATTACAAAAGAGAATCGCCGCCAGCGAAAAGGGGAATGAATACGAAAAGCAAATGTGCGTTGAAAAAGGTTTCGACATTTCAAAATATAAATGGCGCGAATATCAGATTTGGGGCGAAGTTCACGACGGCAATTGCTATTTTATGAACGGCGTTTCGGGACACGCCGGACTTTTTTCAACGGCGTTTGAAACTTTCGTAATCGCGCAACAGTTTCTGGCGAATCAGACGACTCTGCTAAAGCCGGAAACGTGCGAATTGTTTCGCACGAATTTCACGCCGAATTTGAACGAAGCGCGTTCCATCGCGTTTCAACTCGGCGCGACGAAAGATTCGACGGCTTCGGACGCTTTATCAAAAGACAGTTTCGGGCATTTAGGTTTTACGGGAACTTCGCTGTGGATTGAGCCGGAAAGCGAACGGATTTTTATTTTGCTGACCAACCGCACGCACGCCCGCGAACTGCCGTTCGCCAACATCAATGCCGTGCGCCGCCGGTTTCACGAATTAGCGGCGGAAATGCTGGACGAAAGATAATCGTTCCGACTTTATGAAAACTTACGGCTTAATCCTGACTCAACTTGCCGAAACGAAAGTTTAAGACATCTAAAAACACCAAACGACAATCAAAAAATTCTCTTCCCAACGCCGACGATAATTGTTTGGAGAATTCAGAAGTTATGAAAAGATACGCCGTTATTTTAGTGTGTTTGGGGGTTTTTCTGCTGCCGGTGGCGGCGCAAACCGCACGTTCGACGCGCCCGCGTATCGTGCCGAATCCCGCGCCGTCGAGCGATTCGCCAAATCCGACGGCGGCAAAACAGCCGCCGGTTTTGAAGGGCGAGGTGAGAAAGCCCGCGCCGCCCGCGCCGGCGAATGCCGAAGTGATCGAGGAAGACAACGATGTTATTAAGATTGAAACGAATCTCGTAACTTTTCCCGTCTCGGTGATTGACCGCGAAGGCAGATTTATCACCGGCTTGAAAAAAGAGGATTTCCAGATTTTCGAGAACGGCAAACAGCAGCAGATTGACAGTTTCAATTCGGTCGAAGTTCCGTTTACGGTGATTTTGATGCTCGATGTCAGCCCTTCGACGAAGTTTCAAATCAATGAAATTCAGGACGCGGCAATCGCTTTCGTTGACCAATTGGGGAGAAACGATAAAGTGATGGTGATTTCGTTTGACGAGAAAGTCAATATCCTGAGTCCGGCGACGAACAATCGCAACGCGCTCAGAAATGCGATTCGACGGACGCGATTCGGCGACGGCACATCGCTTTACGAAGCGGTTGATTACGTTATCAATCGGGAACTGACGCGCATCGAAGGACGCAAGGCGGTCGTTTTGTTCACCGACGGCGTGGATACGACCTCGAGGCGGGCTGATTATCAAAGCAGCATCCGCGCCGCCGAAGAAACCGAAGCCCTTTTCTTTCCGGTGCGCTACGATACTTCGACGGAAATGGGAGCCGGCAGCGGCGGCAATTATCCGAGTCCGTATCCACGCCAGCGGCGCGGCGGCGGCTGGGGCGGCATTCTCGGCGATATTTTAAGCGGCGGCACTATCGGAATCAACGGCGGCAATTTTCCGAGCGGCGGCGGCGGCGGAACACGCGCCGAATATGAAACGGGCAGACAATATCTGGAAGCGTTGGCGCGCAGCAGCGGCGGCAGAAAATTTGAAGCGAACAACAATCTGGACGCGGCGTTTTCCGGCATCGCCGAGGAACTGCGCCGCCAGTATTCTTTGGGATATTACCCGGAAACGGTCGGCGCGAAGGGCGAGCGCAAAGCCATTCGCGTCCGCGTCAAACGCCCGAATTTAGTCGTGCGCGCGAAAAACAGCTATATCGTCGGCGAGAATGAACGGGCTTCAAAATAGAAGTCGAAGATTAAAGCGAAAGGCTGTCAAGAGTTCACACTCCGGCAGCCTTTCGCTTTTGAAACCCAACTCAACATTAGGAGAAATCGCCTTCTTCGTTCAGAGTCCAAACTTCAGTTTGTCTGCTCCGGCAGCGAAGCGCGACGGAAGAACAAGCTCAAGCGTGGACTCTGACGCGAAGAGGGCGATTTTGAGTCGGCTGACAGACGAAAACATTCGTCATTCCGCGTTTGATTCCCTAAATTAAACTTCAGTTCCGTCAACAATAATCGCGCCTTTCGGGACGATGACGATGCCGTCGCGGATGAACCAGCAGCCGTTTGCGTCGTCGGCGATTTCCGCGTCATATTTGTTGACGAGTTGGACGTTGTTGCCGATGCGAGCGTTTTTATCAATGATCGCGCCGCGAATAATCGAATTTTTACCGATGCCGACGTGCGGTTGGCGATTGGCGAGATTGTCTTCCAATTCGTCGAGCGATTCAAAAAAATCCGCGCCCATCACGATTGAATCTTCAAGCCGGGTGCCTTCGTCAATGCGGCTTCGCAAACCGATAATCGAATTTCTCGCGTAAACGCCGTTCAGAATACAGCCTTCGCTAATCATCGCATTATCCACGTCGCAGGCGTGAACTTTGGACGGCGGCAGATAGCGGCTGCGCGTGTAAATCGGGTCGTCGTTGTTGAAAAAATCGAACTTCGGCAAGGGCGATGCCAGATCAAGATTCGCCTGATAAAATGCTCGGATCGTCCCGATGTCTTCCCAGTAACCGTCGAAAAGATGCGCCTGGACATTCAATTTCTCAATCGCCGACGGGATAATTTCGCCGCCGAAATCAAAGCGCGTTCGGTCTTCGTCAAGCAGTTCGACTAATTTTTGATAATTGAAAACGTAAATTCCCATCGAAGCCAGAAACGGACGGCTCGCCGCTTCTTCCTTTGTTAAACCGAACCGCGTCGTGTCCACGCGCATCGCTTCGAGAGCCGCGCCTTTCGGCTTTTCCTTAAACTCGACGATGCGCCCGTCCGCGTCGGTTTTGAGCAGTCCGAAACCTTCCGCGTCCGACGGATTAGCGGGAATGACGGCAACCGTCACATCGGCGGCGGTTTCGTGATGACGTTCGAGAAATTTACGGTAATCCATCCGGTAAAGATGATCGCCCGACAATATTAAAACGGTTTTCACGCGCCAGTCACGGATATGCGGCAGCATTTGGCGCACCGCGTCCGCCGTTCCTTGAAACCATTCCGGGTTGTCTTTGGTCTGCTCCGCCGCCAGGACTTCGACGAAGCCGGTCGAGAAGCTCGAAAAGCGATAGGTTCTGGAGATATGACGATTTAACGACGCGGAATTATATTGCGTGAGAACGAAAATCTGCATTACGCTCGAATTGATGCAGTTGGAAATCGGCACGTCAATCAGACGATATTTACCGCCGAGCGGAACCGCCGGTTTCGCCCGTTCTTTGGTCAGCGGGAAAAGTCTGGAACCCGCGCCGCCGCCTAAAATTACCGCAATCACGTTTTCGGTTTCTTCCATAAAATTTTTGATGTTTCGGTTCATTCGACCTTTTCAGGATAGCCGCAAGCGAAGCCGAAGATCAAGCAAAATCAGCGCAAAATTCGATTGCTTTTGACTTGTGACGATTCATCGTGCTAAGTTGCCTTTCACCTTATTTACAGATTCGTCGGTAAATTTCGGTTTGTTCTTTTCAGCCTAAAACGCTTCGGATGCGCCGCTTTTTGAAAAAAGCGGCAAAGATATGGGAAAGTCGGGTGTCAATCCCGCACGGTCGCGCCACAGTGAAGCAATTAGCAGTCATCAGCTAGCAGTTATCATTTTGATTTTATGATAACTGCTAACTGATGACTGCTAATTGCAAAGTCTGGAAACCTGTCTGAAGTTTTTTAGCCGAAAATCGTCCCGCGTCAGGACGTTTGGCTTTAACGGGTGTCATTTTGTTTTATCTCCTTTTTCCGCGAATGTGAATAAAAAATCTTGTCCGCACTGCCTTTCGTCCCGATTGCGAAAAGCATTATAAGGCAGGATTTTTTATTTGTTGACCACGAAACTTACCCATTCAAATCGCCATCTTTTCAAACGCGCCGCCGCGTCGTATTTTCTGCTGTTCGCGCTGCTCGCGCTGACCGATTGCCGGAGTGCCGATCAAGCCGTGCCAACCGCTTTGCCGACGCGCGAAATAACCGACGATTTGGGCAGAACGATAAAAATTCCGCTGACGATTAACCGCGCCGTCTCCCTCGCTCCGAATCTGACGGAAAACATTTTTGCCGTCGGCGCGGGCGACAAACTCGTCGGCGTAACTTCTTTTTGCGATTATCCGGCGGAGGCACAGAGAATCCCGAAAATCGGCGACACGATCAATCCGAATATCGAAACGATTATCGCGCTCAAGCCGCAGATCGTTTTCGTTTCGACCGCCTCGCAAATCGAAAATTTCACGACCACGCTCGAACGGCAGAATATCGCCGTTTTCATCACCAACCCGAATGATTTTGAAGGTATTTTGCGAAACTTAAAACAACTCGGCGATATTTTGGGAACGCCGACGAACGCCGAAAAGTTAATCGCCGATTTGGAAAGGCGCGTCCGAGCCGTCGCCGAAAAAGTCAAAGACAAACCGAAAACAAAAGTCTTCGTGCAAATCTCGAAAGAGCCGCTGTTCACCGTCGGCAAAGATTCGTTTATCACCGAAATTATCGAACGGGCGGGCGGCGAATCGGCGACGAAAGAGGTCGCAGCGGCGTATCCAAAACTGAGCAAGGAAACGGCTCTGGCGTTAAATCCCGACGCGATAATTTTGTCGGACAGCGAAGATAATAGAGAACCGAACGACGTTTTTGTAAATTCCGGCGCGGTCAAAAACAAGCGAGTTTTTCACCTTAACGCCGCTTGGCTTTCGCGTCCGGGTCCGCGCGTCGTGGACGCGCTCGAACTGCTGGCGAAGGATTTGCACGAGTGAAAATTCAAGGTTCAAGGTTCAAGGTTCGAGGTTGGCGTTTTGGCGTTGGTCTCCTGATTTTGCTGTTGATTGTTTTGACGATTGCCGTTTTATTTGGCAGTGAAAAGCTCGCGTTCTTTGAATTGGACGAGAATCAGCAGACGATTCTTTTTGATATTCGTCTGCCGCGAGTTTTGCTCGGCGGAGCCGTCGGGGCGAGTCTGGCGTTGGCGGGCGCGTCGCTGCAATCGCTTTTGCGGAATCCTTTGGCGGAGCCGTATCTGTTGGGCGTGTCGAACGGCGCGGCTTTGGGAACGATGCTGGCTTTTGTTTTCTTTGCCGATTCCGCTTGGGCGCGTCCGATTTTCGCCATCGCCGGCGCAGGTTTGGCGACTTTGACGGTTTATCAAATGGCGAAAAGCCGCGCCGGAATGAGCGTCGAACGCCTCGTTTTAGCGGGCGTGATCGTGACGACGTTTTTGTCTTCGATTCTGGTTTTGCTGACGACGCTTTTGGACGCGGCAAAACTACGCTCGTTTACGTTCTGGCTGCTCGGCGATTTGTCGCAAGCGACGAAAAACGGATTTTACACGACTCTGATCTGCGCGATTGGCGGGACGATTATTTTATCTTCGCAGGCGAAAGCGTTGAATTTGATGATGATCGGCGAGCGCGATGCCTTCGATTTCGGCGTGGAAACCAGTAAAGTTCGCCTGATTGTTTTCACGACGGCTTCGGCACTCGTCGGCATTTCGGTTGCAGCGAGCGGTTCGGTCGGTTACGTCGGGCTGATTGTGCCGCATCTGATTCGTCTGACGATTGGCAGCGATAATCGTCTGGTGATTCCGTTTTCGGCATTGGCGGGCGCGGTTTTCGTCGTCGCGGCGGACACGATGGCGCGAACGGCAATCGCGCCGCGTGAATTGCCCGTCGGCGCGATTACCGCTCTAATCGGTGCGCCGTTGTTTATTTATTTATTGAGGAAGAATTAACCACGAACAAACACGAAAAGACACGAAAATTTAAAATCCTTTTTCGTGAAATTTCGTGTTTGCTCGTGGCTGAAAAATGCTCGAAGTTCAAAACATCTCGATAAACTACGGCGTGTTTGCGGTCGTGCAGGACGTTTCGTTTAAATTGGAAACGGGGAAAATCATCGCTCTATTAGGAGCGAACGGCGCAGGGAAAACAACGGTTCTGAAATCTTTGAACGGCGGTTTGCCGGTAGCGAAAGGCACAATTTTATTAAACGGCAAACCTGTCAAAGATTTTTCCCGCCGCGAAATCGCCCGCGAAATCGCCGTTATCGCGCAAGAAACGGAAACGAGTTTTCCCGTGTCGGTTTTAGAATTCGTGCTGGCAGGTAGATTCGCGCACGGCGCGGCTTTCGGTTGGGAAACGAGCGACGATTGGCAGATTGCTTTGAGTAATTTAGAGCAGTGCGATTTGACGAATTACGAAAATCGTTTGATGAACCGGCTTTCCGGCGGCGAGCGGCAGCGCGTCGTTCTAGCCAGAGCTTTGACGACGGGAGCGCGAATTTTACTGCTCGACGAACCGACGGCAAATCTCGATTTGGCGCATCAGGTGTTGCTGTTTCGCCTGATAAAGTCGCGTTGCGAAAGCTGCGAAAGCGCGGCAATCGTTATCACGCACGATTTGAATTTGGCATCGGAATTTGCCGACGAAATTATTTTATTAAAAAACGGCGCGATTTTATCAAAAGGTGCGCCCGAAACGGTTTTGACCCGCGAAAACTTACAGGAGGTTTTCAACGTCAGAGTTTTGCTCGACGAAAATCCGGCGAGCGGAAAAAGACGAATGACGACGATTTACTAAAGTTTTGAGTTCACGCTTCAGCGTGCAAAAGCCGCGGCGCTTCGCTGGCGGCAAGCAAACTGAAGTTTGAACTCAGAACAAAGACGAGCAACCGGCGCAAAGGAACGCGGCGCAAATCCGCGACTGCCCACGCAACCGTGAAGGCGATTTTAGATTACCGATTTTGGATTTTGGATTGTTTGATTTCAGTGGCTCAGATTTAGAGTTGGCGAATCTTCCGATCCAAAATCTAAAATCTAAAATCGCAAAGTCGGGAACTTTACGCGGCTTGTTTATTACCGAAACCACTTCCGCGCTGGGCGGAAAAGGAAAAATATGAAGACTATAAAAGTTTTAAGTTTAATTTGCTTTTTGACAATCGGAATTTTTGCACAAGAAAGCATTTATCTGAAAGGGAAAGTTACTGGTGAAAATGGCGTAATCGCTAATGCAACAGTTACTTTGATTTCTGAAAAGGATAATAAAGTTAAATACACAACCTCAACCAATACAAACGGTGAATATAATTTCAGCGGAATGCAGGCGGGAAAATATCTCCTGTCGGCAAGTCGGGTTCGAGAAAATAAAAACGGAGTTTCGCCGACGATAACGGTTAATTTGCTATACGAAGGACTGGAAACAGTTGATCTGCAAATAAATTCTTATCAACCGATCCGAGAAGAAGTTTCGGTGATTGCCTCCGGCACAACGCAAATGCTCGACGAAGTTTCCAAAACCGTCAACATCATCGGGGCGCAGGAATTACGCGACCGCGCCGATTTCTCTTTGGTCGAATCGTTGCGCTCGATTCCGGGTTTTCGCGTTCAGCAGCTCGGCGGTTTCGGGCGGACGGCGAATATCAAAACTCGCGGTTTGCGAAATCAGGATACGGCGATTTTGATTGACGGGATTCGGTTTCGGGACGCGGCGGCGATTACGGGCGATGCGTCGCCGTTTTTGTCGGATTTTACATTGACGAGCGTTGATCGAATCGAAGTTCTGCGCGGTTCGGGTTCGTCGCTTTACGGCACGAACGCCGTCGGCGGCACGATTGATTTTCAGACTCCGAAACCGCAGCCCGGCTTTCACGGACAAGTCGGCGGCGCGTTCGGCGGTTACGGTTTGGGACGCTTTCGCGCCAACATTTCCGACGGCACAAAAGACGGCAAAATCGGCTTTAACGTCGGCGGTGCGCGGACGGTTTACACCAAAGGAATTGACGGGCAGGACGACGCGCACAACACGAATTTTCAAACTCGCGTCGAATACAATCCGTTTTCTAAAACCAACATCTCCGGCAGAATTTTCGTCACCGACGCTTACGTCCGTTTGAATTCGAGTCCCGATACCTTTTTCGGTGCAGTTTTTCCTTCAGCCTCGGAAATTCTCGATGCCGTGCCGCTTTCGCGTGAACAGTTGAAACGTCTCGATAACGGGCAAAATGTTACGAATCGCGGCAACGCCAACTTTCTCCCGGACGTAAACGACCCGGACGCTTTTCAAAAATCGCAGACCTTGGTCGGACAACTCGCGCTGACCCAGGTTATCACCGACAAATTATTTTTTCGCGCTTCGTATCAAGGCTTGCGAACGCGGCGCAAAAACGACAACGGCATTCTCGGCAGCGGTTTTCAGAGTGCTTCGACGAGCGTTTTCAAAGGTTTGATAAATACGGCGAACGGGCAATTAAATTGGACACCGAGCCGCTACCTTGAGACGACCGTCGGCTACGAATTCGAGAACGAAAAATACGGCAACGACGGTTTCACGCCGAGCGGCACGAACAATTTTTTCGCCCGCGCCAAACAGTCGAGCAACACGATTTACGCGCAGAATCTCTTGAAATTATTCAGAAACAGACTGCAATTGGCGGGCGGTTTTCGCGCTCAATTTTTCAATCTGAAAACGCCGAGCTTCAGTTTGAATAATGCGCCTTACACGAATCTGACGCTGGCGAATCCGCCGAACGCCTATACTTTTGACGGCGCGGCTTCGTATTTTTTCAACCGTTCGGGAACGAAAATCCGCGCTCACGTCGGCAACGGCTACCGCGTGCCGTCGCTTTTTGAACGTTTCGGAACTTTTTACAATACTTTCACCTTTCCTGACACTAACCCGCGTTTTGAAGCACTCGGCGACCCGAATCTAAAGCCGGAAAAAACCATCGCTTTTGACGGCGGCATCGAACAAAATTTGTTCGGCAATCGCGCCAAATTAACGGCGGTTTATTTCTATACGAAATTGATTAAGACGATTGGTTTCGGCAACGTCGTCCCGAATATCGGAACAACGCGGCGCGATTTCGGCGGTTATTTGAACACGAAAGGCGGCATCGCTCGCGGCGGCGAATTCAGCGGGCAAGCTCGCGCCACCGACTCGACTGACATTTTCGCATCCTACACTTTTACGAACAGCGACCAGCGCGTTCCGCAGGTTGCTTCCAATCGAAACATCGAAACTTTGGGAATTCCGAAACATCAATTTACGTTGGTGGCGACGCAGCGGTTCAAACGCGCCTGGGTGAATTTCGACTTGCTCGCGTCGAGCGATTATCTCGCGCCGATTTTCAGCGGGCAGAATTTTTCGACCTATATTTATCGCTTTCGCGGCAACCGGCGCGGCGATTTGACGGGCGGCTATAATTTCCCTTTGAAAGGCGAACGCTTTAATCTGCGCGTCTTCGGCACGATTGAAAATCTGTTCGGCGACAATTATTACGAAAATGGCTTTCGCACGTTTGATCGCAACGGCAGAATCGGTTTGAGTTTCGGATTTTAAATTTTATGTGTTGTTTGAAAAATCGAAGAAACAGTTAATTTTACATTCATCATTTCTCATTTTGTTCCGATAGATTATTTTTATCGGATAAAAATTTAGAATGACGAATTTAGAATGTAAAATTAACCTCTCACCGAATGATTGACGAATTCAAATAAGAAATTTGGAGGCTAAAAATCGTTTGACGATTAACCGTCAAGCGATTTTTTTGCCGGCTTTTCTTCACTCGTCAAAATCAGCATTTCCGCCGTCGGTTTGAGAATCGGCAAAAACCAAATTAACAAAATCGAGGTAATCAGCGCAACGGTGCAGACGATTCCGCCTTCGATGCCGTAGTTTGCGCCGGTTAGCCACGCCGGACCGCCGTCAATTTCCTGCAATAGCGGCGCGGTCGTCAGCGATGTGATGCCGCTGACTTCGATGCCGAAAATCGCGCCTTGAAACCAATTCCACGCCAGATGCAAACCGAAAACGAACCACAGCGTCCGCGTTTTCAGATACGCCAGCCCGAACCAAACGCCCGCCAACGCCGTGTTGAAAGTTGAAATATAAGTGGCGTTCGGATTGCCGAGATGCGCGGCGGCGAAAAACAGCGCGGTCGAGGCAATCGCTAGCCACGCGAGATCGGCGCGGGCGAGCGTTTGAAACAGATAGCCGCGAAAAAGGATTTCTTCAAAAGCCGCGCCCGCGCTAAAAACAACCAGCGAAACGCCGAGCGTCAGCAAAATCGCCGATTGCCCGTTGGTTTCATTCAATCGAAAACTCAAGCCGCCGCCGATAAACGCGGACAGCACGGCGAGCGCAACCGCGAACGCGCCGAAAAGAATTCCTAAAAGCAAATCTTTCAGCCAGTTTCGCGTAAACCACGCGCCGAGGGCGCGAAACGGCAGATTTTCCAGATACTTTCCGCAAAACCAGCCGACCAGCAGCGCGGCGGCGAAAGATGTCAAACTGTTCAAAAGCAGATTCAGAACGCTTCCCGAACCGACATCAATCGCCGCTTTCGTCAAGGCAAACTCGGCAACCGCCGCGAACGCGCCGCCGAAACAAGCGAACAAAATCGTAAAAACGACGAATCGCCAGCCGCTTCGCAAGCGTCCGAATCGGTTGATGAAAATTTTTTCAGGCTTCATATCAAAGTTAAAAAACGCCGCACGAAAAATAAAAAAGCAGAGATAAACAATATCTCTGCTTTTCGTCCGCCTGGCAAAATAAATTTACTCCGGCGTGATTTCCGTCGGGCTGACCGGCTCTAGAACAAGCGCGTTTTGACCGGGCTGAATGGTGACGGAATTTTTCCAGATGGCGAAGCCGTTGGCGGTTTTAGTGATCGCAAACAGATAATAATTGTCGGGTTTGACATCCTTCATCTGACCTTTGCCGCTGGCGTCGGTCGTTACTTTATATTTGGAATGTTTGCCGATTGCCGCCAACGCTTTTTTCCTGACATCGCCGTAACGATCCGGGTAAACGATTGATAATCCGAAGGCGTTGACCAATCCCTGCCCGCTTTCGTCTTCGATGTTCGCGTCGCGCAGAATGCTTTCTAAATCTTTGTCGAGTAAGTAAAAAACTTCTTTCGGCACGGCTTGCGCTCCGCTTCTGCCGACCACTTTCGCTTCTAAACTGACCGTTCCTTTATCGGGCGCGACCGGCGGAGCCGTCGTCGTCGCGGTTGTCGTCGAAGGCAAAGTCGTGATCGTCGTCTGCGATGAAACGGGCGGCGGCGCGGCGACTTGACCGAACTGCGAAGTTGACGGCACGATCACCTGATTCGGCGGCGCGTCGGCGCGGACGGTCGTTTCGCGTGAATTGGCGGTCGGCGGCAGCGAGGCGACTTTGATATTGATATTCTTCTGCGCTTCATCGTCGCCGCTTCGCATAAAGGCGAACACGACGAACACCAGCACCAAGCCGAGCAGTCCGAGCGGGATAAACGCCCACGTCGGAAAACCTTCCTTCTCCGGCGGCAGTTCCCGAACGATTACCTTCGGCTGCACAATCGGTTTGACAAACGGACGACCGCAGTTCGGACAATTGACGGCTGACGACGAAACTTCGTGAGCGCATTCGGGACAAATCATTAAAGACATAAAAAAACTTCCTCCTTGATTTCAAATCAGGTTAAAGATTAGCATTTTTTGAAATAGAAATGATATGAATTTTTTCTATCGCAGCGACTGTTTGTGGTTAAGGACAATGCGTTTAGAGGTCAGAGCGTTTTTGAATCGGCAGGCGGCGAAATTTTATTCGCCTCAAATAAAAAAGACGACTTCCCGCCGAAATCGCCTTTTAATAAAATTTCTGGAGCCGGTGAACGGATTTGAACCGCCGACATTTTGATTACAAATCAAACGCTCTACCAACTGAGCTACACCGGCTGACGAAACTCAATGATCAGCAAAAATACTACAAAATCCTTTTGATTAGTGCAAGCGCGAGAATAAAATTATTTGGTTGAACGAAAAAAATAATTGTTGACGATTGTTTAACTAAAAGGTTACGATAGGAATTGCCCGAACCGGGCGAACAGCCGATTTTTCAAATTAGCCTCAGTCTTTTTTCAAATTTAAATTCAGTCAAACAAAAAGGAGAACAACGTGAGTTTTCAGAATTTCTACAGAACAAGTTGCGGAACGCTTTCTTTAATCGTGTTTTTTTTGGCGGCGAACGCCTGGGCGCAGAAGCCGGCTCCCACGCCGCGTTTGGTCGTCAATCGAGACGTGCGGAAGTTGCCGATTGTCGGCAAAAACAATTTATACTGCGCCGGTTACGTCGAAACCGGCACGGTGGATGTCAAAAATGAAATCGTCGGCGCGGACAAAGAGCAGGAAAAGAATATCTACGCGCAGAACGATTTTCTCTACGTCAATATGGGCGCGAACAAGGGCGTGAAAGTCGGCGATTTGATGTCGGTTATTCGTCCGCGCGGGCGCGTCGAAACGCGCTGGACGAAAAAGAAAAACCTCGGTTTTTATGTGCAGGAAATCGGCGCGGTCGAGGTTGTCAATGTCAAATCGGAGACTTCGGTCGTGCGGGTCGTCTCGTCGTGCGACAATCTGATTCTGGGCGATTTGGTGCAGCCGATTCCGTCGCGGACGAGTCCGGTTTTTGAAAAGCGTCCGGCGTTAAATCTTTTTGCGGATTCGTCGGGCAAAACCAACGGCAAAATTTTTATGGCGCGGGATAATCAGGAACTCCTGGGGCGCGAACAAATCGTCTATATTGATTTAGGCGCGGAAGATAACGTAAAAACCGGCGATTATCTGACGATTTATCGCAAACTCGGTTCGGGACAAATTCTCGACGATTTGCCGCCCGAATCGGTCAGCGCGAGACAGGAAGGTTTCCAAAGCTACGAATATCGCGGCGGCAAATTTTCCAATCAGGCGGGGCGCAAAGGCGGCGAAAAAGCCAATGGAAAAGTTGTTACGACTGAAAAAGCCAAACGCGGTCGGCAGGCAAATCTGCGAAACGTCCTCGGCGAAATCGTGATTTTGAACGTCAAGGAACGAACGGCGACGGCGGTGATCGTCCGCACGACGCAGGAGATTCACACGGGCGACAGCGTGGAACTTCAATAATCAAAAGGCGAATTTCAAATGACGAATGACGAATGTTTCTTTAATGTTCGTCATTCGTTTTTTATTTTAAACTTTGGAAGGCGGCGCGATTTCAGCGGTTTTGGAGTTGACGAGAATTGATTCGGCTAAGGATTTGCGCCGTTTGTTTTCGACGAAAAAATATCGGAAATAATCATACATTGACCACGCGGCGGCGATCACGGAAACCCACAATCCGCCGCGTCCGACTAAATACCCGAAGACGCGCCAGTCGTCCGTATCTACCGCGAAATTTGAAAGATGGTTGAACGCCGTCTGCACTTCGGCGACTTCCCAAAAGCGAAAAGTCGGCAGCTCCCAGCCGAAATTCGACACCGGCGGATTGCCGTTTGCGCCCGCCACGAGCAGGGCGACAATGGCGACGCACTGCGCCCACATTTTGATTTTTCCGCTTTTCTGCGCCTGAATAATAATGCCTTCGCTCGCCGCCATCGAGCGCAAACCCGTGATGATAAATTCTCTGCCCAAAATAATGACGACGACCCAGGCGGGCGCGAGATGTTTTTCGACCAACACGATTAAAGCGGCGGAAACCAGCAGTTTATCGGCAATCGGGTCGAGCAGTTTGCCTAAATCGGAAACCTGATTGCGGCGGCGGGCGAGATGTCCGTCGAGAATATCGGTGAACGAGGCGGCGAGAAAAATAGCGATGGCGAGCGCGTAGCTGCTGATGCCTAAATAATCTTCCGCAAACGGTGTCAGTAAGATGACGACCAGCAGCGGAACGAGAACGATACGCGCTAAAGATAGATAATTCGGCAGATTCACAATGCTAAAACTTCGTTTACCGGTAAAGTCCAAGTGTAGGTTTCAGAGCGAATCAGTGTCAAGGAAACGGGTCAAAGGTCAAAGGTAAGAACGTCAAAATGATGAACGTTGAAAAGTCATCTCTGAAATCAAATTAACGATCAAACGATTTGATAAGCCTTTGACCTTTTACCTTTGACCTTTTTTCAATTTATAATGGCGGACGTGGACACTTCAATTTTGCCGCCGAGCAACAAAGGCAGACAGTATGAAATCAGAGCCATCGGCTTGCGCGAATTCGCCGGTCTGCGGCGCGACGACGAGCGTCTAAATCCGTTTGAGCTGGCGCGTTACGCCAATCTGCTCGTCGCTTCGTTCGAGCAAATCGAACCGTTTTTAACCGCCGAAACCAGGGCGCACCTGCTCGGCGCGGGCAGCGATAAATGGTCGGGCGGCGCGTGTTCGCAAGCGTTGTTTGACGGCAGAAAATTGATTGTCTTAAATCCGACGCACGGCGAAAACCGGCAGAACGCGACTTTGATGGAGGAAATCTGTCACGTTTTTCTCGGACATCAGCCGTCGCGTCTCGCCGTCGAAACGGTCAATAAACACGGCAAACCGATTGCGCGGGATTACCGCGAAGACGACGAAGAGGCGGCGTATTCGGTCGGCGCGGCGGCACTCGTGCCGTATTCGGCTTTGCAGACGATGATTTCACAGGGGAAAACCTCGCGTGAGATCGCCCGCCATTTTAACGTCAGCCGCGAACTCGTCGAATATCGAATGAAAATTTCGCGTTTGTGGGATGAATACAAAGTCAAAGTGTTGAGTGGCGAATAATTCAAATGGCAAATGGTAAATGGTAAATGGTAAATATGAATCTTGTATTTACCATTTACCATTTACCATTTACCATTACTCAATATGATTGAACCGATTGCCCAAAATTCTCCGCCCGACCCGGAACTTTCGACGGTTGATAAACTGCGGATGCTGCTCGATATTACGAAAACCATCAGCCGTTCGCTGGATTTGGACGAGGTTCTGACGCTCGTGATGGACACGCTCGGCTCGTTGATGCACTACGACGCGGCGGGGATTTATTTAGTCGAATCAGTCGTCCGAGACGAAGAAACGGAGTATGTTTTCAAATCGAAAGCGATTCGCGGCTATCAGATAAGTTCCGAAATGGTCGAGCCGCGTTTGAAGGTCGGCGAAGGTTTTATCGGTTACGTCGCGCAGAGTCGGAAGCCGCTTATTTCGGCGGATGTCAGTCAGGATTCACGCTATTTTCGAGCCAGAGAACTGACGAAATCGGAGATGGTCGCGCCGATTATTTCCAATGACGAGGTGATCGGCGTGTTCGATTTGGAGAGCGATTCGCTGAACGCTTATGACGAAGACGATTTATCGGTTTTGACTATGCTCGCTTCGCAGGTGGCGATTATCATCGAAAAAGTCCAACTGCACGAACAGGTCGTCGAAAAAAACCGTTTGCAAACGCAGCTTGAAATCGCGCGGCAAGTCCAACTCGAATTGCTGCCCGCCGCCGACCCGCAGTTTGAAGGCTTCGACATCAGCGCGTATGTTTTTCCGACCGAAGAGGTTTCGGGCGATTACTATGATTGGGTGAAAATGTTCGACGACCAAATCGGCATCGTCGTCGCCGATGCCGTCGGCAAGGGAATTCCCGCCGCGCTTTTGATGGCGTTTCTGCGAGCTTCGCTCCGTTCGAGCGTTCAAATCGGCTATGCGCCGCACATCGCTCTGTCGAAAGTCGGCAATCTGCTCTGGGATTCGGTCGACGACAATCAATTTATCACGGCGATTTACGGGATTCTGGACGCGACGAATCGGACGTTCGTTTTCTCCAACGCCGGACATAATCCGCCTTTGCTCATCAAACCGAACGGCGAATATCGGTTCGTCGAATACGGCGATTTGCCGCTCGGAATGTTCTTCGATTCGCGTTATCATCAGCATTTTATTCGGTTTGAAGAAAATCAGTTGATGGTTCTTTACACCGACGGCATCGTCGAAAGCGCGAACGCCAACGGCGAAGAATACGGCAACGACCGTTTCGCCAAAAGGGTTCTGGAAGGAATAGATTTGTCCGCCAAAGAGCTGATTGATTTTATCAGAAAAGGTGTCGCGGATTTCACGGAAAGAAAATTTCTGGACGACGACGGAACCCTATTCATCGTCAAAGCGATTTAGGAAAAATCAAATCCAGAAGCTGTTTCAAAAATAAAAAAATCCAAGTAAAAACAGAAAGCGGAAGGCTTTCCTATGAAAAATCACCTTCCGCGTTCCTTCTGTTTGTTTGGGGAATCGTAAAATCTTTAGTGCGCCGTCATCGAGCAGTGAACGGCATCGCCGCCCGGCACAATCGAGGCGCGATAATCGCCGTAATTTATTTTTTCGCTGCCGCTTGAAAACGAGTAAACATCAAATCCGTAAGCGTCCAGAAATTCGGCTAAATCCATCGAGTTATCAACGTAGATCGCTGCCGGGAAACCTAATTCGGCGCGAATCTCCAGTAATCTCTCGATGACTTCGAGCGGCGCAAAACATTGAATCGGGTCTTTGTAAGTAGCCATAACTTTATTCGACAAATAGTTTGTCGGCAGTTCTTTGATTACGGTGTTACGGCAAAGGTTGTTCATAATTTTCCGGGTGATGCGCCGCCCGCCGATTGCTCGAAACCGAACGGCTTGACATCGGATGAAAACTCGCCTTCACTATAATTTATGACGAAAAGTTCATCATTAAAAATCGTTTCACTGCTGCCGTCGGCAACGGAAATCATCTGCGCTTTAGGTTTGGAGAGCAATCTCGTCGGCATTACGCACGAATGCGATTTTCCCGAATCAATCGCCGACCGCCCGGCTTTGACGGCGAGCCGACTTTCGCACGAAACGATGTCGAGCGCGGAAATTGACCACGCCGTCCGCTCGAATTTGGACGGACACGGTTCGATTTACGACTTAAACGAATCGCTTTTACGCGAGCTAAAACCGGATATAATCATCACGCAGGAACTCTGCGAAGTTTGCGCCGTCTCGTATAAAACCGTGCAGAAGGCGGCGAAAATGTCTGTCAGCGACGCGACCGTTCTTTCGCTTGAGCCGAACACGATTGCCGACGTTTTGGACAACATAAAAACCGTCGCCGAATTGTGCGGCGTTCCTGAAAAAGGAAAATCAGTCGTCGAAAATTTACAGAATCGCCTCAATGTAATTCAAAATCGCATCCGCGAAGACGAAGAGAATTCCAGATTCCAAACTCCAAATTCCAAGTTAAAACAGCCGCGCGTTTTTATGCTCGAATGGCTAGAGCCGCCGTTCGCGCCCGGACATTGGGTTCCCGAACAAACCAAACTTGCGGGCGGCTTTCCGCTACTGGGCGAAGCGGGAAAAAAGTCGCTGACGACAACCTACGCGGCGATTTACGAATCTCAACCGGAGATTTTAGTGTTGATTCCGTGCGGTTATTACATCGCCGACATCGTGCGCCAACTTCCGCAAACCGCGTTTCCGGCGAACTGGCGAGATTTGCCCGCCGTCGTAAATAATAATGTTTGGGCGGTTGACGCGAGCGCGTATTTTTCGCGCCCCGCGCCGAGAATCGTGGACGGCGCGGAGATTTTAGCGAAGATTTTTCACCCGGAAATTTTCGGCACACCGCACGAAAAGGAAGCGATTCGAGTGCGATTGAATTTCGCCGATTAAGCACCTTCAGGCTTTCGTTCTTCGTTCTGAGTTCACGCTTGAGCGTGTTGCCGCTGCGCTTCGCTGGCGGAAGAACAAACTGAAGTTTGAACTCAGAACGAAGAGTGAAAGCTGAAAAACTCGGATTATAAGCTAAGTTAGGCGCGAAAAGTTTTTATTATGAAATTGTTTTTGTCGGTCTTCTTATTGCTATTTTGCGGAGTTGTTTTCGCCCAAAAGTCCGACGAAGTTCTGGCGACGGCGAACGGGCGAAATTTCACCGCCCAGGACCTTGCGCCGGAAGTTCGCGGCGAACTGGAAAATCTTCCGGCGACCTTGAAAAACACGCGGCAGGTTTTGCTCGAACAGCAAATCGTCGATGTTTTGTTTGAAAAAGAATCGGCGGCGCGGAAAATTACCGTCGAAAAATTGATTGAAACGGAAATTAAAAACAAAGTTTCCGCGCCGTCTGGAAAGGAAGTTCAAGCGGTTTACGACGCGAATCGCGCCGCCGTCGGGAGCCAGACTTTGGAACAGGTCAAACCGCAAATCGTCGCTTTTTTGCAGCGCGATTCGCAGCAGAAGGCTTATGCGGTTTTGATTGCAAGTCTGAAAACAAAGTTTAAAGCCGCGCTCGGCAAAGATGTCAACGCGGCGAACTTGAGCCGGTTTGAAGTTTTGGCAACCGTCGGCGACCGGCAGATTTCCGTCGAAAACTACGAAGCGAAAAATAAAATCGCGCTCTCCGAACTCGAAGCCGACGTTTACGACGATGCCCGCGAATCTTTGGAGCAAATCGTTTATTCCAATCTCGCCGCCGTCGAAGCAAAAGCCCAAAATATTGACGCGAGCGATTACATCGCCCGCGAAATCACCGATAAATTGAAAGATTATTCCGACGCGGAACGGCTCGCGCTCGAATCAACTCTGCGCCAAAGATTGTTTAAAAAATACGCCGCGCAGTTCAAAATCAAACAGATTTCGCCGATTGTCCAAATCGTTTCCACGGAAAATCAGCCGTCGCGCGGGAAAGCAAACGCGCCCGTCACGGTCGTGATGTTTTCCGATTTTCAGTGTTCGGCGTGTTCGGCGGCGCATCCGGTCTTGCAGGAAGTTTTGAAAAGCTACGGCGACAAAATCCGTTTCGTCGTGCGCGATTTTCCCCTCGTGCAGATTCACGAAAACGCCTATGCCGCCGCGCTCGCGGCGAATGCGGCGCACGCGCAGGGAAAATTTTTTGAATATACCGAGATTTTATACGCCAATCAAGCTAAACTCAATGAAACGTCCCTGATCGAATACGCGGCGCAAGTCGGGTTGAACGTCAAACAATTTGCCGCCGATTTGAAAAGCAAAAAGTTCGCTCCCGACATCGAAAAAGACATTGCCGACGGCAAAACGCTCGGCATTTCGGGAACGCCGACGATTTACGTTAACGGCGTGAAAGTGCGCCGTTTTTCGCCCGCCGGTTTTCGGCAGGCGATTGATCAAGCTCTGGGAAAATAGTCGAGAGTCGAGATACGGAATTGAAAATCTCGACTCTCCACTCAAAACAATATGCGTTTTTTTTTACTGATTATATTTACCGTTTTCGCTGTTTCCTGCAAAACCGGAACGCCGCCAAATCGAACGAACGTCAACGCCGGCAACATCGCCAGCGTCAATAAAACCGTGAACTCGAATAATCAAACGGCTGATAATAAAGTGCCGGTTTACACTTTTGAAATCGTCAATACTTTCAAACACGACCCGACGGCGTTCACCGAAGGATTGTTTTTCTACAACGGTTTTTTGTATGAAAGCACCGGGCAGGAAGGCAAATCCGATTTGCGAAAAGTCGAACTCGAAACCGGCAAAGTCGTGCAGAAAGTCGGGCTGGCGAAAAGCAGTTTCGGCGAAGGCATAACCGTTTTAAACGGCAAAATTTATCAGATGACGTGGCAGGAAGGCAACGGTTTTATTTACGATGCGGCGACTTTCAAACTGCTCGGTAATTTCGGCTACGCGGGCGAAGGCTGGGGTTTGACGAACGACGGCAAAAATCCGATTATGAGCGATGGAACGCACATTATCCGCGTCGTCGAACCGGAGACTTTCAAGACGATTCGCACCATCGTCGTCAATAATGAAAACGGCAAACCTCTGATGAAAATCAATGAACTCGAATACATCAAAGGCGAGATTTGGGCGAACGTCTGGCATTCCGAAGAAATCGGCAAACCGAATCACATCGCGCGGATTGATCCGACCTCCGGCAAACTGCTCGGCTGGATTGATTTGGGCGGCATCTCGCCGGACGACGTGGAACGCGACCCGGAAAACACTCTGAACGGCATCGCGTATGATGCGGAACGCGACAGAATTTTCGTGACCGGCAAAAACTGGAAAAAACTTTTCGAGATAAAAATTAAGCCGAAACAATAGACGACGAATGACGGAACAGGACGAAAATTTTATGCGCCGCGCCATCGAATTGGCGCAAACCGGCGTTGATCGAGGCGCGGGCGGACCGTTCGGCGCGGTCATCGTCAAAGGCGGCGAAATCGTCGGCGAAGGCTGTAATCAGGTTACTTCGACGAACGATCCGACCGCGCACGCCGAAATCGTGGCGATCAGAAACGCTTGCCGGAAACTCAAATCTTTTCAACTCGACGAATGCGTTCTCTACACTTCGTGCGAGCCGTGTCCGATGTGTTTGGGCGCGATTTACTGGGCGCGACCAAAAGAAATTTTCTTCGCTTGCACTCATACCGACGCGGCAAACGCCGGTTTCGACGATTCATTTATTTACGAGGAAATCGCTCTACCCGTCGGGAAAAGAAAAATTAAAAGTATCAATTTTCTCCGCGCGGAAGGTTTAGCGGCATTCAAAAATTGGACGGCGAAAAAAGATAAAACAGAATACTAATGGATAATGGATAATGGATAATGGATAATCAACTTATCAATCATCAATTATCCATTTAGGAGTTACGCAGTTGAACGAAAAATCAACGATTTGCAGGCATTTTGGAAAGTGCTACTTTACCGTAAGTCATTTATTTTCAATAAAGAATCGTTCAATAATGTTTCAACTGCGTAAGTACTATCCATTAAAAAATGACCTCATTTTTCAACAATTACTTTTTCATCATTTTAGCGATTCTGGCGGGAATGGCGATGCCGACGCAGGCGGTCGTCAACAGCAAACTGTCGGATTCGGTTGGCAATCCGATTCTCGCGGCGTTCATTTCCTTCAGCATCGGAACCGTCGCGCTGTTCGTTTATATGATTTTGACGGGCGTTCCGCTCGGCGATTTGGCGACGGTGAAAAACGCGCCGCCGGTGGCGTTAATCGGCGGATTTTTAGGCGCGTTTTTCGTGTCCGTGATGGCGACCATTATTCCGCGCATCTCCGTCGCGCTGGCTTTCAGTCTGGCGATTGCCGGGCAGATGTTCGTAACTCTGCTGATCGATCATTTCGGCTGGCTCGGCGCGAACGAAAAACCGATCAATCTATTTCGCGTTCTCGGCGCGGTGTTGATTACGGTCGGCGTGGTCTTGATTCGCCGTTATTAATCGCTTGAAGTTTAGCGGAATTTTTGACATCAATCCTGACATTGCCTGCACTGGAACTTTCTCGTTAAGATTTTATACAAACGAAAAATAATTTAAATTATGAAGAAAATTATAATTGATATTCCGGTTGAGACTTACGAACGAGCTTTAAAGTTGACTGATAAATTAAACATTAGTTTTGACGAACCCTGTCAAAGGGGCATTAGGAAACTTGCCGAAGCGCATTTGGATCAAGATAATGAAAACGAAAATCACCAAAATAAATTATAGATTATGCCCGAACACGCCGAAAAAAATTCGTTAACCAAGGTCGCAAGTCTACGAGATGAAATCAATCGGCACAACGAACTTTATTATCAAAACAATGCGCCGGAAATCGCCGATGCGGAGTTTGACGCGCTGCTCTCCGAACTAAAAGAACTCGAAACCGCCAATCCCGAATTGATGACACCCGACAGTCCGACGCAGCGAGTCGGCGGACGCGCCGAATGCTTTAAGCCATTTGTCCATCGCGTTCCGTTGATGTCGCTCGATAATTCCTACAATCTGGAAGATTTGCAGGCTTTTGACGAACGCTGTCGGAAACTAGCGGACGGACGCGAATTCGATTACGTCGCCGAACTTAAAATTGACGGTTTATCGGTTGCGCTACATTACGAAAACGGCGTTTTGGTGGCGGGCGCGACGCGCGGCGACGGCGCGGTCGGCGACGATGTTTTCTCGAACGTCAAAATGATTTGGTCGGTTCCTTTGAAATTAAACGGCGATTTTCCTGAACAAGTCGAAGTGCGCGGCGAAGTTTTTCTGCCGCGCTCGCAGTTTCAAAAAATCAACGGCGAACTGGAAATGCAGGGCGAAAAAACTTTCGCCAACCCGCGCAACTGCGCGGCGGGAACGCTGCGGCAACTCGATTCGAGCGTCGTTAAATCTCGCGGCTTGGATGTTTTTCCGTATGATTTATTGAGCGGCGCGGCGAAAATATTTCCGACGCATTGGGAAATTTTTGAATGGCTCACAGCGAAAAGTTTTCACGTTAATCCGCATCGCGCTTTGTGCGCGAACTTTGACGAACTCGCCGCGTTCATCGGTAAAATGCAAACGCTTCGGGACGCGCTCGACTACGAAATTGACGGCGTGGTCGTCAAAATCAATCAAACGCAGTTGCAGCAGGAATTCGGCGCGACGACGAAAGCTCCGCGCTGGGCAATCGCGTATAAATATCCGGCGGTGCAGGCGACGACGCGGCTCGAAGCGATAAATATTCAAGTCGGCAGAACCGGCGCGTTGACTCCGGTCGCCTATCTAACGCCGGTGACGCTCGCCGGAACGACCGTGGCGCGGGCGAGTCTGCACAACGAAGACGAAATCAAACGACTTGATTTGAAGATCGGCGATTGGGTTTTAATCGAAAAATCCGGCGAGATTATTCCGCAGATTTTGCAGGTGATCGAATCGAAACGCGACGGCACGGAAACCGAATACGAGTTTCCGAAAATTTGTCCCGTCTGTCGCTTTCCGGCAGTGCGCCCGCTTGGTGAATCGGTAACGCGCTGCTCGAACGACGATTGTCCGGCGAAAATCAAAGCGCGAATTCTTTTTTTCGCGGCGCGGAAGGCGATGGACATCGAAGGTTTGGGCGATGTTTTAGTCGAGACGCTGGTAGATTTGGGAATGGCGAAAACCGTTGCCGATTTATACGATTTGACGTTCGAGCAAATCGCCGCGCTCGAACGCAAAGCCGAAAAATCGGCGACGAAACTGATCGAACAAATCGAATTGTCGAAAACGCGCGGCTTGCAGCGATTACTTTACGGTTTGGACATTCGGCACGTCGGCGAACGCTATGCGAAAATCCTGGCGCGGAACTTTAGAAACATTGAAAATCTCGCCGCCGCGTCGGTTGAAGAACTCGACGCGATTCACGAAATCGGATTAGCCGTTGCCGTTTCGGTTTATAATTTTTTCCGCCGTCCGAAAAGTCTCGAAACAATCGAGAGACTAAAAACCGCGGGCGTGAAAACGGAAATTGACGGCGATGTCTCGGCAAACTCAAACGGAAATTTCGCCGGCAAAATTTTCGTGCTGACCGGAAAGCTCGAACGATTGACGCGCGACGATGCCGCGAAAATCATCGAAGAACGCGGCGGGCGCGTTTCGTCGTCGGTCAGCAAAAAAACCGATTACGTCGTTGCCGGTTCGGACGCGGGTTCAAAATTGACGAAAGCCGAAATTTTCGGCGTAAAAGTTTTGAGCGAGGATGAATTTAAAGAAATGGTCGGTTGAGAATTAAGTTTTTCTCATTGCTCGTTCATATCGATTTTGTATAACTTCAATGTGTTTTCTTTTTTCGTCTGAAATAATGCTTTGTATTTCTTCCACACTTAATTGTTCAGAATAAAGTTTTTCATAAATCAGTTTTCTCTCCTTGTCAGCAATTTTATAACCCGTCTGCTCAAGATAAACAACTAATTTAGATTCATAGTTAAAATGTCCAAAACCATCTTGATTAAAATAATTACTCGAATAGACAAGTTCAATTTCACTGAAATTGGCGTTTGGTGATTCCTCCAATTCTTTTTTCGCATAATGAGGAGCATTGTCATACTCTCCAAGAACTGCTTTATTGTTGAGAATTATCCGGGCGTGATTCTCTAAATAAAACTTATCAAATACTCTGAATTGAACAAAAAACTCGTTGGCTAAAGGGGTAATTGAATTGTCAAAAATTTTTAAAACAACGGGTTTGTCTTTTTGTATCTCAATTTTTTTTCCGATTGCCCTAATATTTCTTTCCAGCAAAGCCAACTCTTTATCCAAATCGTCAGGCTCTTCGATATTCTCGCCCTTCGCGCCGCGGATCATAATCTCAAGCGAACGAGTAAGGTTTTGTGCGATATATTCGATAAAAGGCTCAAGTTCGTCCGCATCGGCGAGGCGCAAAACGGCGTAATAATTTTCTTTGTCTTCGGTTTTGATAATTGCGGGCGGATAGCCGAACTGCATTAGGACAAAGTTCATTAAAATTCTGGCGACTCTGCTGTTGCCGTCGTCGAACGGGTGAATGCGAATGAAGTGGTAATGAAAAAGCGCGGCTAAAATTACCGGATTGACGGTTGCTTTCTCTTTTTCCTTTCTAAACCATTCGAGTAAATCGTGCATTTTCGCCGGAGTTTCCTCTGGAGTGGCAAGGTAGAAAGTTTCGCCCGTAACGGTGATAACGTGATTCGGCTGCGTTTTGTATTTGCCGACTTCGATTTTGCGGCGCGTCGGTTTTCCTTCGGGCGTTAAGGCTTCTTTGCAACTTGATTCTTTGAGCAGAAGCGTGTGCAGTTGGCGGATAAACGCTTCGGTCAAAACAGTTTCTCCCTTGACGATTTCCAGAATCCAGTTGATCGCTTCGTTGTGTCCGGTGATTTCAAAATGATCTTTGAGCGGCTTGCCCTGCGCCGTGATGCCGAACAAAATCAAGGCTTTCGTCTCGCCGTAAGTCAGCGAATTGCCTTCGAGATTGTTCGAGTGATAATTCCAGTCGAGCCGGAATTTCTGCATAATTCCGGCTTCGGCTTCCGCGTCGAGCGGGCGCAATTCATCTAATTCGTTCTTCAGTTGTTCGGCAGTCGTTAAAAAATTCATCTCTCACATTTTAGATGTTTAAGTCGAGATTGCAAGGTTTCAAATCATCCGATTCGGGCATCAAACCGTTACGCTTTGGACTTTGCCGGAAAATTTGGATAAAATACACGCTTTGTCCAATCTATAAATTTCAATCGGTAAAAATTAGGAAAATAAAAGATGTTAAAGTTTTTCAGTCGTTTAGAGAAAACGCGCAATTTCTTCATTTTGGGTTTCGCCATTTTGATGGCGGCGAGTTTGGTGTTTTTCTACGCTCCTTCGAGCCGCAACGTCGCCTCCGGCGGTTTGACGCGCAGCGAAGAGACGGCGGCGAAAGTCGGCGGCGAAAGAGTGACGCTCGGCGATGCCGCGTTGCAGCAGGAAAATATGAGTCGCGGCGGGCGACCGACACCGAGCAAATTGTTGATTGACCAACTCGTCCGCGACCGTCTGATGCGCGTCGAAGCGGCGCGTCTGGGATTGACGACGACTGATGCGGAAGTGGCGGGTTTTATCCGCAAACAATTCAAATCAACCGACGGCAAGCCGTTTGATCAGCAGCGTTACGAGCAGAATGTGACTGAACAAAACGGGAGCGTTCAGAAATATGAAGAAGCCGTCCGCGATTATCTGTCTTCGCAAAAACTCGAAGCCTTCGTCACATCGGGCGCAAGCGTTTCCGAACAGGAAGTTCTGGAAGATTACCAGCGCAAAAACAGCAAATTCGATCTAACTTACGTTCCCGTGACTTCGACCGATGTGGCGCAGAATATCAAACCGTCCGATGAGGAACTGAAAACCTACTTTGAGCAGAACAAGAAAAATTATTACATCAATTCGCCGCAGAAAAAGATTCGCTATATTTTCGTCAACACGTCGAAGCTCGGCGAAAAAATCCCTTTGACCGACGCGGAACTGCAAAGCGAGTTCGCCAATATCCCGGCGGATAAAAAACAAGCCGGTGTCGAAGGACAGCAAATCGTTCTCAGAATCCCGAAGCCGGAACTCGAAGCGCAAATCGCGCAGAAAGCCAACGACATTGCGACGCAAGCTAAAAAAGACGGCGACACGATTTCCGAAGAAGCCTTTACGCAGCTCGTCAACGGTTATTCGGAAGACGCGGCGAGTAAAGCCAGAGGCGGCAAATTGGCGGGTTTGGTCAAGGAAAACAAACAGAATCCGAATGATCCATATCAGAAACTGCTGGCGATGCAGCCGGGCGAAGTAACCGAGCCGATCAAATACGAAAACAGATACTTTATTCTGCGGCGCGGCGAAGCCGTTCCGAAAACTTTTGAAGCCGCGAAAAAAGAGATTGAAGTTTCCCTCAGAAATCGCAAAGGCTACGCCGCCGCCGCCGAACTCGCGCAGAAAATTGATGACCGTTTAAAGGAGACCAAAGATGTCCAGAAAACGGCGGAAGAGTTTGCGGCGCAGGCGAATCTAAGCGCGAAAGATATGGTGCGCGAAACCGGCTTCGTCAAACCGGGCGACACGGTGGAAAACGTCGGCAACTCGCCGCAGTTTGAAGAAGGCATCGCCAATTTGAATAATCCGAACGATGTCGGCGAAAAGACACCGATTCAAAACGGTTTTGCGATTCCGCTGCTGGTGGAAAAACGCGAGCCGCGCGATGCCGAGTTTGACGAAGTAAAGTCGCAGGTCGCCGAAACCTTGAAGATTCAGCAGGCGCAAGCCAAAGTCGAAATAATCGCCAAAGAAATCGCTTCGGGTGCAGCTTCGGCGGCGAATCTGTCAGCCGCCGCGCAGAGCAGAGGTTTGAAGGCGCAGGACGCGAAAACTTTTATTTTAGGCTCGCCGCTTGGGAACGGTCCGAGCGCGGCAACCTCGTCGGCGTTGGAAGACGCGGTTTACGCGCTGAAAACGGGCGAAGTCACCAAAACGCCGATCAAGATTGGCGATAATTTTTATATCATCGGAGTCAACAGCCGCCAAGAAGCGAAAACGGAAGATTTCGCCAAAGAGCGCGACCGACTCGTCGAGCAGAAAGTGTCGGAAAAACGCGGTCGAATTTTTACCGATTATCTGGCATCGGTCAAGCGCGAGATGGAAGCGAAAAAAGACATCGTGATTTATCAGGACGTGCTGGCGAAACTCGACACGGCGGACGAGGCGGATTCCGACGCTCCGAAATCGCCGTCGCAATCGAAAATTCCGCCGGAGCTTCAAAAGCAAATTCAGGAGCAGCTTCAAAAACAGTCGCAGCAGCAGGCTCCGGCGAAATAGAAGTCAAATAATCCGATCAAAAAAAGCGGACGTTGATTACAAACGTCCGCTTTTTTTAATCTCTGTTTCGCATCGAATACGAGTTAATTCAATTTACCGAAGTCGGTGTAAATCTTTTGTCTCGAACGAATCTGCACGCCGTCGCAGTGCGAACTGACGCGCACCTTTCGCGGATTATTTTTCGGCGAATCGGCGATGGCTTTTTTCGGCGTGTAGGTAACGACGTATTGCGAACCGATGATGCGGGCGACTTCCGATGCAAATTTCCACATTGATTCGATTGATTCGGGAGCGAGAAAAACGCCGCCCGAATCGTCGGCTAAGCCTTGCAGCCTCGGCTCGCTCAATCGCCACGCCGCCCACCTGCGCCGCACGACTTTGATCATCGCGTTGTCGAATTGGATGATGACGATGCGCCGCGATTCGTTCATCGTTTTCAAAATGGTTCGCGCTTTATTGTGTTCGGTTTCCGGCAAAATCTGCAAAAGCGGCTCGATAATATAATCGGGAAGCCGCGGCTGCGTTTTCTCTTTGTTGAGCTTGATTCTCTGCGTCGCCTGCTGCGCTTTTTGTTCTTCGAGCTGCGTATAGCCGATGACGTGAACGGTGATATTGGCGGCGAGCAGATTTTGCAAGGCTTTCTGCTGTTCGGCTTCGTCGGCGACGCTTTCCGTGCCGTCCGTAATCAGAACTAACTGACGATTTTCCGAAGGGCGCGATTTGAAGGCGTTGACCGCCGCGTTCAATGCTTCCGAAAAACGTGACCGCTTGCCGCTTAAAAGTTTATTGTCCAAGTTCGATAAATCGAACGCCCCTTTAGCCGTCCAATCCACCAGTGTTTCGATTTTGTCGTTATACTGCATCACGGCAAAAGTGTCGGTCGGCGCAAGATTTCCGACGACGATCTTCGCCGTGATGCGCGTCGTCGCGGCGTTTTTAACGAAATTCGGTTCGCCGCCCGCATCCAGCAAAAGCAAAACATTGGCGGGAACGCGCTTGATACTCGTGATCGTCTGCGGGTCGCCGCTCTCGACGATCAGCAAATCGTCCGCTCGCAGCGTCGGCACAAACCGCCCGTCGGCAGACTGCGCCGAGACGTTCAGCCGAACTTCCTCGGTCAAAACATTGATCCGTTCGTCTGGCGGAGTCGGCGACGGATTTTGAGCGAAACCGTCGAGAGAAAACAAACTGATAAAGACGATAAGAAACCATTTTCTAAATTTGTTCATAACATTTTATCGAGCGCGGGCTTGACGATCTCAAAAGCGAAAACCGAAGCCGGTGCTGAATTGAAAAGTGTGGCGCGTAAAGCCCGGATTAAACTGTTTGGGCTGGATACCGGCTTTGTAAACGATGATCGTGTCGCCGATGTCAAAACGCAAAACCGTTCGCTTTGACGGATAAAATTCAACTACGCCTCCGACATCGGTTGCGAAAAAAAGGGCTTTTTCATCTCTGGAACCGATTCCTGCGGGCGAAAATGACAAGAATTTTGTTGCCGGGAATCTTTCGACGTAGAGTAAACCCGGTCTGACTTTTCCGAATAATCCGAAGTTTTTCCACCGATAGCCAATTTTCGGACCGAGAACTGCCTGAAATTTTCTTCCTTGCGGCTCAACGAAAACTCTTAAAAACTCATTAGTTCCAAGGAGTTGGTCTCTCTCTTTTCCGGCTCTTGAAAGTCTATCCACTGGAAAATAATTAGCTTCAACTTCGACTGCGACATTTTTATTCTTTGAAACACGCAGGTCAAAACCTTGCACTTTCAGTGCAAGACTTTCAGTAATTTCCGCTAAAATCTATTCGAGGATAGCGAAAGATGAAAG
>JAYVKL010000044.1:0-21982 GCA_043768465.1 Pyrinomonadaceae bacterium | reverse complement strand
AACTATGGATTGACCGGAAATATTTCCGCCCAATTGTCATTTTTAGCGTGTTATGCAGAAACTTTTCCGCCCAATTGTCATTATTCGTGTGTTATGCGGAAATATTTCCGCCCAATTCGCCAATTTCGTGTATTATGCAGAAAACTTTCTGCACAATAACCTTATATGCGGAACACTTGTACCTCAATTCATCGCGCAATGTAAAGAAGATTCTCAACTAATCTTTCAATTTATGGTAATTGCCGTGAAAATAAACGAGCGGGTTGCCGTCGCTGATGGCGGCGCGTTCGATTTCGCCGACGTAGATGGTGTGATCGCCGCTTGAATGGGCATTGACGCGGCGGCATTCGAGATTGACCAAGACATCTTTTAAGACGGGAATGCCGCGCTCGTTCTCGACGAAGGCGATGCCGTCGAATTTGTCGTTTGCGTGTGAAGCGAATCGGTCGGAGTAATGCTGCTGGTCTTCGCGCAGGAGGTTGACGGCGAAAAATTCGTTTTCTTCAAAAGCGTGATGACTGCCCGTGTGTTTGTCTATGCAAATCAAAATCAAAGGCGGGGCGAGCGACACCGCACAGAACGCGCTGACCGTGATGCCGTGCCGGTGTCCGCGTTTATCCACGGTCGTGACCACCGTGACACCGCTGGCAAAACGTCCGAGGGCGCGGCGAAATTCATCTCTGTTAATCATTCAATTTCCTCACTCGAAAATTCTACCGTAAAGTTTTCAAAATAACACAATCGAAGAAAAACAGGCGATTGGAGGATGATTGTTTTTTGTTGCAAACGGTTGGCGCAGGTTAAGATGGACGAGTAGAGTTTTAGAAGTTTTCTTTTGGGAATAGCTGACAGTTGAAAGCTGATAAGTGATAATTTTGTCGTGATTCGGCTGTTAATTATCAACTATCGGCGATCAGTTATTCCGAAGAATTTTACCGGAGCGAATAATATGAAAGAAAGCGACATTGCAGAGATTTTAGCGGCGCACAAAGCCGGCGCGATTTCCTCGGAGTCAGCCGCCGAACGAATCAAAAATCTGTCTTACGAAAATATCGGCGATGCGCGGATTGACCACGCCCGCGCCGCCCGACAGGGTTTCCCCGAAGTGATTTTCGGGCAGGGCAAGACCAAAGAACAAGCCGTCAGAATTTTTGAACGCCTCGCTGCCAAATCGCCGAATGTTTTAATTACGCGGACGAACGCGGAAGTTTTCGGCGAGATTCGCAACATTTTCGCCGAAGCCGAATGGCACGAATCCGCTAATCTGATTCGTCTGCACCGCGATAAAACGGCACTTGGCATCGGAGAAATCGCCGTCGTTACCGCCGGAACGAGCGACATTCCCGTCGCCGAAGAGGCCGCGCTGGTCGCCGAGACGATGGGCAATTCAGTGAAAAGAATCTGGGACGCGGGCGTTGCCGGAATTCACCGCATCTTATCGGAGAGAGAAGTTCTGCAAGCCGCGCGCGTCGTCGTCGTCGTCGCCGGAATGGAAGGCGCGCTGCCGTCGGTGGTCGGTGGATTAGTGAAAGTTCCCGTGATCGCCGTTCCGACTTCCATCGGTTACGGCGCGTCGTTCGGCGGCATCGCCGCGCTTTTGGGAATGCTCAATTCGTGCGCCTCGAATGTGACGGTCGTCAACATTGATAACGGTTTCGGCGCGGGTTTCGTGGCGAGTTTGATAAATCGGCGGCGGGAATCGGAGAACGGCGGAGACTAATCGCTAATCTTTTAAATCCCGACGGCAGTAAACCTTATTCAATACTGAAGCCGAGCTACTAAACCCGAATTTAGATTTAACTTCGATGTTTGCTAACATTTTGATATGTCATTAGAAACGGATTTTATCGTTATCGGCAGCGGAGTCGCCGGACTTCGCGCTTCGATTGAGTTGGCGCAAAGCGGTGCGCGGGTCACGGTTTTGACCAAAGATAAAGCGCAGGAGTCGAATACCGAATACGCGCAGGGCGGTGTCGCGGTTGTGTTGTCGGACGACGACAACGCCGAATTGCACGAAGAAGATACTTTGATTGCGGGCGCGGGTTTGTGCGATGTCGAAGCGGTCGCAACGCTCGTCAACGACGGCACGAAATATATCAAACAACTGATCGAATGGGGCATCGAATTCGACCGCGAAGGCGGCAAACTCGCTTTTACGCAGGAAGCGGCTCATTCGCGGCGCAGAATTCTGCACGCGCACGGCGATTCGACGGGCAAGGAAATCGTTCGCGCTTTGATTGCGCGGGCGAGACAGGAAAAAAACATCGTTTTGATGCCGTTCGCCAATACCGAAAGTTTGATTGTCAATGACGGCAGATGCGTCGGCGTTCGCTTTTTAGACCCGATTCTCCGCGCTCCGCGTGAGATTTTCGCCCGCGCCGTAATTCTCTGCACCGGCGGCGCGGGACAGCTTTATCTGCACACGACGAATCCGCCGGTGGCGACCGGCGACGGAATGGCGATGGCATATTTTGCGGGCGCGGAAATGGCTGATATGGAATTCGTGCAGTTTCATCCGACGGCTTTGAGCGTGGAAAACGCGCCGCGCTTTCTGCTGTCCGAAGCGATGCGCGGCGAAGGCGGAATTCTGCGAAACAAGTTCGGGACGCGATTTATGGGCGATTACGACGAACGCCTCGAACTCGCACCGCGCGACATCGTTTCGCGTTCCATCGTCGCCGAAATGCGAAAGACCGGAACGCGCCACGTCTTGCTCGATATGACCGCCTTGAGCGAAGATTTCTTGAAAGAACGCTTTCCGAAAATCTACGAAACCTGTCAGTTTTACGATTTGAATATCGCCAAAGATTTATTGCCTGTGTCGCCCGCGTCGCATTATTGTATGGGTGGCATTCGCACCGATTTGCACGGCAGAAGCACGATTGCCGGACTTTACGCGGCGGGCGAAGTTTCCTGCACCGGCGTTCACGGCGCAAATCGTCTGGCATCGAATTCACTACTCGAAGGCTTAGTTTTCGGAGCGCGGGCGGGCGAATCCGCAGTTGCGGACAATTACGAATTACGAATTACGAATGACCAATCGAGAAACCGGAAACCGGAAACCGGAAACCAGAAACCGGAAACCAGTATTTCCACCGCCGTCAAAAAGCGCGTTAAGCGCGTGATGTGGGAGCGCGTCGGGATTCTGCGCGATAAAGATTCGCTCAACAGAGCGTTACAGGAATTCGAGCAAATTGAGCAGTCGAACCTCGGCACATCGTCGCGCAACTTTGTTACGCTGGCGAAACTCGTCGCGGCAGCGGCGTTATGGCGCGAAGAATCACGCGGCGGACATTTCCGCAACGATTTCCCTGAACGCGATGACGCTAATTTTGATAAACATTCGATTCAAAAGTTAGGCGCGGAAATTTCGGCGAGCGTGAAGATAAACTTTTAAGAAAGTGGTAAATGGTTAATGCTGAATGGTAGATTTTTGATTTTAATTTACCATTCAGCATTAACCATTTACCATTATTTTCATTTTCTCAAACGCGCTTCGACGTTGTTGGCTTTCAGCGAATTTCCCGTCGCCCTTTGCAAATCGGCAATCGCTTTGTTGAGTTCGGTTTGGGCGCGGAGTTCATTGCTTCGCGCCGCTGCCAAAGCCGTTTGGCGTTCGAGAACGCGGTAAATATCCGATTGCCCTTCGTCGAGTTTTCGCTGTTCCGATTCATATTGCTTCACCGAATTTCCCCGCGAAATCGCCGCGCTTCGCAGTCTCGCTTCGGCGGTGCGGACGAATTGCAGCGAGTTTCGCACGTCAACCTGAATATTTTGTTCGAGCTGCTCGCGCTGCGTATTTATTTTTTCGCCTTCGACCAGCGATTTGCCGAGCTGCGCTTTGGTGGTTTTGTCGCCGAACAGCGGCAGATTGAACTGCACACCGACGCGATAAGTCGGATAACGATTTGCCAGCAGATTGCCTAACGACGCGCCGTAGCCGCCGATTAAATTGTCGGGCAGACGCGGCGCGGGCGTTGCCGGAATGATCGGAATCGGCGGCAGAGACGGATTCGCCTGCGCGGAAAGCGTATTGACGCGCCCGATCAACGTGTTGAGCGTCTGCGTCGTATTTGTCGAACCGATTGGATTGACCGCGCCCGAATTAAATGTTCCCGCCGCGCCGGTCAGCGTGTAATTAGCGATCAAATCAATTTGCGGTTTCGTCTGCTCCCGGAAAAATTTCTGGTCAATCGCGTTAATGTCTTTCTGCGTTCGATTAACTTCAAGTTCAGGACGATTTGCCAACGCCGCCTGCAACGCTTCGGGCAGAGTCGTGTTCGGCGCGTCCAAATCAACCGGATCAACCGGCGTGACGGCTTCGCTCCAAAGCGTGTCGTCCTTACTCTGAGCGATCAAGTTTTTCAGCGTATTTTCATTTTGCGCGACCGTGTTGAGCGCGTCATAGACGGCTTGCTCGAAGTTGGCAACCTGCGTTTCGGCGGCGACAATATCAATCGGCGCAAGTTGTCCTTCGTCAACCAAACGCCGGTTGTGTTCGAGCTGGTCTTTTGCGTCTTTGACCGAATCGCGCTGCACCTGCAAATTTCGCAGCGCGTAAGTCAAATCCCAATACGCTCTTTGGACGTTGGCGATAATTTCAATCGAACGCTGTCGAAACTGCGTGTCGGTCAAACTCAAATTGCGCTTGGCGATTTCAATCGTCCGGCGGTTCTGGTCAAAACGTCTGCCGCGCAGCAGCGGCTGCGTAAATTGAAACCGCAGATTCTGCGTGTAAGTCGGGTTGACCGACGAGAAAAGATTGTTCGTCGTGCCGCGTGAACTGTCGGTCAGCACACTGAAACTGCTGCCGGTTTGCCGGATGCTGCCGGCTAAACCGGCGTTGGCGACGAGTCCCGAAGTCGTCAGCGAACCGTCGGAGCCGCCGCCGAAAAAGCTGAAGACGGGAACTTTGGCGCGTTCGTAATAAGTTTGTCCGGTAAATCTGGGTTCGTAAAATCCGTTCGCCGACTGCACATCGAACTCCGCGCTCCTGACATTCTGGCGCGTTACTTCGATGTCCTTATTATTTTCCAGTGCCATCGAAATCGCTTCGCGCAAAGTCAGAGACTTTTGCGCCAGCATATCAACGCCGACGCGCCCCAAATCCGGCAGACTCGTATCGTTCCGCTGATAATTCGGCGCGATCACCGGAACGCCCTGCAAATTCTCCGGCTGGACATTTTGCGTGTCGTTGGCGACGGGCGTTGCCGTCCGCATCGGAGTCGGCGACGGCATTAAAGTCGGAGTCGCAGTCGGAGTCGCAGTCGGAGTCGCGTCTTGCGCCCGCGCCGCGCCGGTGGCGATCAATAAAATTGCAAAAATTATAAATAATTGCTTGTTCATAAAATATAAATGCGAAACGGCAGTTGAAACGAATTGCTTGAAACATCCGTCTCGACTGCCGATGCTCGTCAAACCAAAATTACTGTTTGCTGAAAAGCGAACTCGTTGCCGTCGTCAATTTGCGTTTCAAGCCGCCGAAAGTTTTTGACGAAAAATTATTCAAACGCCCGAAAATATGCCACTCGGTCGCGTCGTCAAACAGCGAATAAAAAACCGGAACCGCCAGCAGCGTCAAAAGCAAACAGAGCGATTGCCCGCCGACGACGAGAACGCCGATGGAACGATTCGTCCCCGATCCCGCGCCGGTCGAGACGACGAGCGGAATCATCCCGGCGACCAGGGCAATCGTCGTCATCAGAATCGGTCGCAGCCGGTCGCGGTTCGCTTGAATAATCGCGTCGTAACGGCTCATCCCGGTTTCGCGCAGATGATTCGTGTGGTCAATCTGCAAAATCGCGTTCTTTTTCACCACGCCGAACAGCAGCAACAAACCTAATCCCGAAAAGATATTGACGGTTTGCCCGGTTAATAAAAGCGATAAAATGCCGAACGGAATCGAGAGCGGCAAAGTCAGCAGAATCGTCACCGGATGGATGAACGATTCAAACTGCGCCGCCAGCACGATATACATAAAAATAAATGACAGCGCAATCGCTAAAGCAAAGTAATACAGTGATTTGCCCAACTCTTTCGATTGTCCGACGTAACCGGTCGTATAACCGGCAGGCAAATTCAAATCCTTGACTGCCTGGTCAATCGCCGCCGTGATGCTCGTCGCCGAACCGCCCGGTTTGGTATTCGCCAGCAGCGTGACCTGCCGCTGCCGGTTCAGACGGTCAATCGAACTCGGTCCGGTTCCGCTGGAAACTTTGACCACGCGGTCGAGCGACACCGTGCCTAATTTCGTTGACGGCACGAGCAGGCGTTTCAAGCCTTCGACATCCGTGCGGAAATTGTTGATGGCGCGGACGCGGACTTCGTATTGATCGGTTCCCTGCGTAAAAGAAGTCGCTTCGGTTCCGGCGACCAGCGTGTTCAACGCCTGCGAAACCGCGCCGACGCTGACTCCCAAATCCGTCGCCGTAGCGCGGTCAACCGTCAGGCGAACTTCGGGTTTGCCGCTGATTAAAGTCGAATCAACGTCCACCGCGTCGGGAATCTGCCGCATCTTTTCGAGCATTTTGGCGGAAGCCGCTTCGAGAACTTTTAATTCGGGTCCCGAAATCAGAAACTGCACGTTGGCGTTCCGCTGCCCGCCGCCGGAAAACGCCGCGACGGGCTGCACACCGGTTCGCAGCTCCGGCGGATAATTTTTAAGCAGTTCACGCGCTTTGACCATCAAATCTTCCTGCGAAATCGAGCGTTCGCCGATTTCGGAAAGCCGAACATAAATCGTGCCGTTGTTGACGATTTGCTGCTGCCCGCCGCCAATCGTCGTCAAAGTGTCGGTCACGCCTTCGAGCTTGCGAACGTCCGTCGCAATCCGTTCAAATAACTGCGAAGTCGCCGAAATCGAATAGCCTTCCGGTGCGCGCACCGAGATTTCAAACTGCGATTGATCGTCAACCGGCAGAAAGTTTTTGCCGACGTATTTGAAAAGCGGATAAATCGAAACGAAAACCAACGCGCACAACAGCACGATCAGCCAGCGATGCGCCATCGAAAATTTCAGAAGCCAGGTGTAAGTTCCGTCAATATATTTGTAGAAACGCGCGTCTTTGGCGGTTTTCGGCGAATGTTTCGCGGCTTTCGGCTGACGGTTTTCAATCATTCCGTCGCCGTGAACTTCCGGCGATAAATCTCCGTCGGCGGTTTCCGGCTCCTTCGGTGCTTTAATTAAACGCGCCGCCAGCATCGGCGTTAAAGTGAACGAAACAATCAACGAAACGCCGACCGCGAACGCCGCCGTCAAGCCGAAGCTCGACATAAACCGCCCGACGATGCCCTGCATAAATCCGATGGGAACGAACACCGCCATCAAGGAAAGCGTCGTCGCCAGCACCGCCAAACCGATTTCGCGCGTTCCTTCAATCGCCGCCTGATACGGCGACATTCCTTTTTCCTCGACGAAGCGATAGATATTTTCCAGCACGACAATCGCGTCGTCAATGACGATGCCGACCATCAAAGTCAAAGAAAGCATCGTGATTGAATTCAGCGTGTAGCCCATCGCATACATCAGCGCGAACGTCGAAATAATCGAAGTCGGAATCGCCAGAGCCGCGATAATCGTCGTGCGGAAATTCCACAAAAACAGGAACACGACGACCGCCGCCAGAAAGCCGCCGACGATCAAATGCTCTTCGATGGCGTGCAGGCTGTTTTCGATAAAAATCGAGTTGTCGCCGATAATCTGCATTCGATAATTGGCGGGCAGCGTTTTTTCGATTTCCTGCAAACGCGCTTTTATTTCCTGCGCGACGGCAACCGTATTTTGTCCCGACTGCTTGGAAACGATCAAAGTGACGGCGGGCTGACCGTTCAGACGCGCCTCGGTGCGAAGTTCCTCCGCACCGTCTTCGACGTAGCCGATGTCTTTGATTTTGACCGCATATGTTCCGCGCGTGGCAACGACGATGTTGGCGAATTCTTCGGGCTTTTTAATTTTCCCGACGGTGCGAACGCTCGTCTCGGTTTGTCCGCCGTCAATTCTGCCGCTCGGAAATTCGACGTTCTGCGTGGCGAGCGCGTTCGAGATTTCGCCCGCCGTGACGTTGTAGGAACGCATTTTGTCCGGGTCAACCCAAACATTTATCTGCCGTTCGCGCCCGCCGACGATGGAAATCTGCCCGACTCCATTGATTGATTCGATGCGCTGCTTGATTTGATTTTTGGCGATTTCCGTGACATCGCGCAGATTGGTCGGGGCGGAGACGACGATTCGCAGAACCGGCGCGGCATCAGTGTCGAGCTTTTGCACGGTCGGCTGTTTAGCGGTTTGGGGCAGGTTCGGAATCACGGTCTGAACGCGGTTTTCGACTTCCTGCGCCGCGACGTTCACGTCTTTTTCCAGCACGAACTGCACGAAAACCTGCGATGCGCCTTCGATTGAAGTCGAGCGCAGCTCGTCAATACCGCTCACCGTGTTAACGGCTTCCTCGATCTTATCCGTTACTTCCGTCTCGATTTCCTCCGGCGACGCGCCCGGATTAACCACCGTAATCGTAATGGTCGGAAAGTCAATCTTCGGAAAAAGGTCAACGCCCAAACTAAAAAAAGAAAATGCCCCGACCGTCACGAGCGACAAAACAATCATCGTCGCAAACACGGGACGCTTCACACAAATTTCTGCTAACCATTGCATAAATCTTTTAGTCAGTTATCTTTTGTTCTCCCTTCGTTCGACCAGAATTCGATTTCTCTATTCCGAGCGAAGAATGAAAACCTTTTTTACAAATTACTCGCTACTTAATCTTTCTTGTTTTTTCGATTTCCGCCACGATGTCGGCAACCGTCAAATCCTTAAAAAGATTTTCGCGTTCCTTCGTATAGTCTCCGCGACCGTTGCTGAACTGCTGCAAAAAGCGAATCGTTCTAACAACGCCCATTTCGCGGCAAAGAATTTCAATCGCCTCTTCAGTAATTTCGGCAGGTGTTTCGATAGTCGTATTCATCACAAAATCTCCTGTGCCAGTTCGAGCGGATTACAAACTCGAATCTTTAAATCGTTCTGCGCTTTGGCGCGTCTCAAAAACTTGTCGTCGCAAGTGCAAAAATAATCTACCTGCGCGGCTTCCGCTGCTGCCAGGTGTGAAGCGTCGAATGCCGCAAAGCCGCGCTTCTGAAACTCGGCGGCACGATTGACGATTCCCTTCGTCGTCAAAATTTTATCAGCCGCTAAATCTAAAAGCCTCCGAGCGAGTTTTCTGCGTTTGGGACTCGGCGTTTTATTTAATTCGATTTCGAGAATTTCAGAAGCGACTATCTCGAAAATTCCTGATTCACACGCCGCAAAAATCTCCGAAATCACCTGCGATTCCAGGAAAATTCGCGGCTGCGTTTGATCGTCAAGCGGACCCTGCAAACTGCAACTGTCAAAGTAGATTCGCATTTCTACTGTCGGACATTCACGCCGTCGAAAACCTGATTCAAATTGGCTGTCACGACCGCTTCGTTTTCCAGAACGCCTTGTTTAACTTCGATTTTGTCGTTTTCCAGAACGCCGAGCGTCACCGTGCGCTGTTCGGCGCGTCCGTCTTTGACGATGAAAACGCTGTTGTTGCCGCCTTCGGTTTTGACGGCGGTCGCGGGAATCATAATCGTCGGTTTCGCTTCGGACTGCGCGATGCGAACCGTCGCAAATTGTCCGGGTTTTAATAATCCGCTGCTGTTTTCGACTTCCGCTTCGACCGTCAGAGTTCTCGAAGTCGCGTTCAAGTTCGGCGCGATTCGCACGATGGTGCCGGCGAAATTTTTATCGGGATACGCCGTCGTTTGCAGGGAAACTCCCTGACCGTTCTTGATTTGCCCGATAGCCTGTTCGGGAATGTCAATTCTCAGACGCAAAACCGAAGTCCGCACAATCGTCGCCACTTTAGTATTCGTCGCGGCAAATTCGCCTAAATCGGCGATTCTCTCGGCGACGTAGCCGCTGATCGGCGCGTAGATATTCGCGTCGCCGACGGATTTTCGCGCCGCGTCAACCTGGGTTTGCGCCGTATTGACGGCGGCGTTGGCGTTGCCGACCGCCGTTCGCGCCGTATCCACCTGCGCTCGCGCCGTGTCAATGGCTTTGACGGCGACCGCCGCGTTCGACCGCGCTTCGGCGAGTTGTCCGAGCAAGGCATCGCGCTGTGATTTGCGCTGGTCATAAATTGAGCGCGAAACATCGCCCGATTCGAGCAGTCTGGTCGCCCGCGCCAACTCTTTTTCCGCCAATTCCAATTGCGCGTTGATCGAGCGAACCTGCGAAAAAGTTTCGATGTTGAAGGTTTCGCCGTCTTTGACATTGAGCCGCGCCTGCGTCTGCCGCAGATTGGCAATCGCCTGTTCGACCTGCGCCTGTGCCTGCACGACGAGCTGTTTTTGCTGGGCGACCTGCGCCTGCGCCGATTCGAGCCGGTTCTGCGCGTCGCGGCTGTCGAGTCGCACTAAAACATCGCCTTTATTGACGTAACTGCCGATGTCGAAATTAACTTCCGTGATTTTCCCGCCGACCGCCGGGGCGACATCGGTCTGCGCGTCGCTCGCCAAACTGCCCGTCGCTTCAAAATACGTCGGCATATTCTGGACGATTGCCGCCGTCGTTTTCACCTCGACCACCGTCGGCGCGTTGTTCGCGTTAGCGTTCACCGATTTGGCTTTCGAGCCGTTGCACGAGGCGGCAAATAAAACGGCGACGCTCAAAAAGCCGCTGAAAATCGCCGATTGGTAAATTGTTTGCTTGCTCATTATCATTGCTGAAAATTATTAAAAACTATTTTTTCGTGATTCCGTTCAGTAAAATCTCGGTAAAATTTCGCGCCGCGTCTTCATCGGAAATCGTTAAAATTTTTTGTCCCTTGTCCCAGAGAATGTTGTAAAGCGAATGATGAACGAACATTCCCATAAACGAGCGCACGACGATCAGCGGCTCGATTTCACGAAACGCGCCGTCGGCCTGCCGCTGTCGAATGTAATCGCTCAAAAAACGATACATATCGGTGATAAAACTTTCAAAAAACATTCGCGCCAGTTCGTGTTCTTCGAGTGCCGAATGCAGCATCAGCCGCATAAAATCACCATCTTCCGAATGATTCCGCAGCGCGTTCAGTGCCATCGTGTAAAAAACGCCGTAATCGTCTTTCGCTTCGGCCTTCTTCACCAAATCCTCGAACCGATTTTGAAACTGCCGGTCGCACGCTTTATGGTCGAGAATCGCCGAATAAAGCTCCTGCTTATTGGCGAAATGTTTGAAGACCATCGCTTCGGAAACGCCCGCGAGTCGGGCGATCTCTTTGGTCGTCGTGCCGCTGAAACCGCGCTGGGAAAACAGTTTAATGGCGACTTCCAGTATTTGAACGCGTCGCGCATCGCGTGACATTCTGCCCGCCGCCGCTTCGATAATGTCTGTTTCTCTAATCAATAGTTTCTCCGCTGTCAAACAAGTAAGTAAGCACTTACTTTCTCATTTTGAAATTAACTTGTCAATTCTCGTGAAACATCGAGTGAGAACTTCACGGAAAAACTTTTCGTATGAACTTTCAACCGAAAAAAGGCATCGAAGCCGCGACCGAAAAGTTGACGGCGGCTCGGTTAATTTAAGTTTATAATAAGGAGATTTAAGGAAATGACGGAAACAAATGCGAATCAGGAACAATCGTTAATCAAGCCGGAAATTTATAACGGCGAAAACCAAAAGACGAATGATTATATGAACGAATTCAAAGGACAGGCGCAGGAATACGGGCAAAAATTTCAGGACGCGGCGGTCAAAGCCAAAGATTACGCGAGCGAAACATTCACGGCGGCAAACGAAAAGTTTAAGGAACTGAAAGGTAAAGACCCGCAGGAATTAGTTGAAAACGCGAAGGACTTTGCACGGCAGAAACCGGGACAGGCGTTGCTTATCTCGGCGGCGGCGGGATTGGTCATCGGGCTGCTTTTGAAAGGTGGTCGCCGGTAAATTCGCCTGCACCAAATAAAAAAAGGCGCGTCGAAATTTCGACGCGCCTTCTTTCGTTTGAAACTTATTTACGCCTGAGCGTGAATCAGACGGCGCACCTGGTCGCCGAAAAGCACGTCAATTTTCTGCGGCTCGATCAATGCCATCACTTCGCCCTGTCCGAAGGTCGAATGCTGCATCGCCTGTCCGATACGGTATTTGCGCGTTCGATCATAAACGCTGCTGGCTTTGCCCATCATTCCGACCGCCGTTTTCACGCCGCTTTTATAGGTATTAACGGTCGCGCAGACATCGCAGGTCAGTTTGGTGATTTGACCTTGTTTGGTAATGGTCGTTACCGTGTGGACGCTCTCCGTATCGCATCCCGAACACATTCTTTCGACTTTTTCGTCAACCGCGTATTTTTTCTTAATCATAAAATTTCTCCTTCTGAAGTCTAAATTATCCAAAACCGAATTATCGTCCGCGACTTCTGAAAGCGCGAAACGGTTTTTTCGGCTTTTCCACTGTCGGCAAAACGCCGCCGAAAGCCGGCAGTAAAATACGTTCGACCTTCTGCCCGGTCAATTTTTCAATCGTCCGCATCGTCAATTCCTCGTTCGGCGAAACGAGCGTGATGGCGCGTCCCGTCTGACCGGCGCGCCCGGTGCGCCCGATGCGGTGAATGTAATCTTCCGCCACCTCCGGCACGTCGTAATTGATGACGTGCGACACCGAATCAATGTCAATGCCGCGAGCGGCGACATCGGTCGCCACCAAAACGCGCATACTGCCGTTTTTGAAACCGCGCAGAGCGGCTTCGCGCTGCGACTGCGAACGGTCGCCGTGAATCCGCGTCGCTTTGTGCGAACGCGCTTCGAGAATGTGCGACAAACGGTCTGCGCCGCGTTTGGTGCGGGTGAAAACCAGCACGCGCTCGAATTTTTCGCGCTCCAATAAATCGAGCAAAAGCACGGTTTTCGACTGCTGCGCCACCGGATAAGCCGTCTGCTCAATCGTCACGGCAGTTTGTCCGCCGCCACTGACTTCGACGTATTCCGGCAGACTGTTCATCATCGCCTTGGCGATTTTTCCGACTTCGGAGGTAATCGTCGCCGAAAAGAAAAGCGTTTGCCGTTTTTTCGGAATTGATTCGAGAATGCGGCGAATCGCGGGCAGAAATCCCATATCGAGCATCCGGTCGGCTTCGTCCAAAACGAGCGTTTGCAAAGTCGAAAAATCAATTGCGCCCTGCTGCATAAAATCAATCAAGCGTCCGGGCGTGGCGACGATAATGTTGGCTCCGCGTAAACCGCTGGTTTGCGCTTTGTAGCCTGCGCCGCCGATCAAAGCGACGCAGCGCAGCCTTTTCGGCGCAAACTGCCGACAGGCGGCTTCGATTTGCGTGGCGAGTTCGCGCGTCGGCGCGAGGACTAAAACGGCGACTCCTTTCGAGTTAGTTTGTTCAAATCGTTGAATCAACGGCAGCAAAAACGCCGCCGTTTTGCCCGTGCCGGTTTCAGCGCAGGCGATCACGTCCGCGCCCCTGAGAACGATGGGAATAGTTTGTTGTTGAATCGGTGTCGGTTCCGTAAAACCGATTTGCTCGCATCTGTCCGTCAAAGACTGCTGCAAGCCTAATTGTTTAAAGTTCATTAAATCCTTTGGTGTTTTGCTCGACCGAAAACGGGAGCGAAAAATCTTTTATCAAACAGCAATTGCCGGTTTTGAGGCGTTACTTGAAAATAAAAGATTTGAGAGCGGATTTATTAAGATTGTTCAAGATAGGTTCAGCCGAAATTCCGGCGAAATCCTCGATAATCCTAACCAATCTTAATAAATCTGCGTTTTGTTGTTTGCGCTGAACCGACCAATTCGATTTAGCGAATAAAAATAGTTGCTAAAAAATTGCGGCTTCGACAGCTAACAAGTAACTCGCCGAAGCCGCTTTTGTCAGGGAAAATTCACCCGAAATTACCAGCGCGAACCGCCGCCGCCGCCGCCGCCGTAACCACCGCCGCCGCCGCCGCCGCCGCGATTGCCGCCGCGTCCGCCGCCGCCGCCGCCGCGATTACCGCCGCCGCCGCCGCCGCCGCTGCGTTCTTCACGCGGGCGAGCTTCGTTGACCGTCAGACTGCGACCGTCAATTTCCTTGCCGTTCAACTGTTCGATGGCGGTTTTGACTTCCGCCGCGCTCGACATCTCGACGAAACCGAAGCCGCGCGAGCGACCCGTTTCGCGGTCCTCGACGATGTTTGCCGATTCAACCGTTCCCGCTTGCGCGAAAAGTTCCTGTAAATCTTCGTTTGAAGTGTTAAATGATAAATTACCAACGTAAAGTTTTGTAGACATAAAGATCCTCTCTCCTTCAATTCAAGGAGTGTCAAAGAAGTTATTAACGAAAGTGTGCTTCAGCGAAAACGGTTGCTGGCGAAGGCTTGCGGTCAAATGGCTTCTGATGCTTAAAAAAAACCTAATCTCAAACTATCCAAAACGCTACCGTTGATGAAAGAGAAAAGGAACTAACTTTTTCAGAATACTTTATATCGGCGGAATAAGCAATGTCGGGGAAATTATCTTATAATAAACAGTCTTTCCGCTTTCGGTTGTGCAACGTCGGAAACACAGGCTAAAATCGTTGCAGTATTTTAATCACACCTTTTCGATATATTTATCCAGGGAGCAATAATGAAATTTTACGACAGTGTTTTAGGTCTGATCGGCAACACGCCGTTAGTCAAAATCAATACTTTGGCGGTTCAGCAAGGTATCAAAGCGCAGATGTTTGCGAAAATGGAAAATCTCAATCCGGGATTTTCGGTCAAAGACCGGATCGGCGTTTCGATGATCGAAGCGGCGGAAAAAGACGGGACTCTAAAAAAAGGCGGCACGATTATCGAAGCGACTTCCGGCAACACCGGCATCGGCTTGGCATTGGCGGCGGCGGTCAAAGGCTACAAATGTATTTTCGTTTTAACGGAAAAAGCGTCGGTGGAAAAATCGCGCTACTTGAAATCTTTAGGCGCGGATGTCGTGATTTGTCCGGCGGCGGCGAAGCCCGGAACGCCCGATCATTACGTTGAGACGGCACGGCGCATCGCGTCGGAGATGCCGAATTCTTTTTACCCGGATCAGTATAATCATCCGGCAAATCCTTTGGCGCACTACCGCACGACCGGACCGGAAATCTGGAACGACACCGACGGCAAAATCACGCATTTCGTTTCCAGCATCGGCACGGGCGGCACAATTTCCGGCACGGGCAGATATTTGAAAGAGAAGAATCCGAATATCAAAATCATCGGAGCCGACCCTTACGGCTCGATTTTTAAAAGCTATAAAGAAACCGGGCGCGTTCCCGAAGCCACGCCGTATCTGGTCGAAGGCATCGGACAAGCCCTGCCCGTCGGCAACGCCGATATGAAGACGATTGACGAGATTATTAACATCACCGACCGCGAATCTTTTGATTTGGCGCGGCAGTTGTCGCGGCAGGAAGGCATTTTCTGCGGCGGTTCGACCGGCACGATTTTCGGGGCGGCACTGCGCGTGGCAAAAAATCTGGACGAAAACGGTCTGGTCGTGTTTATCGTCTGCGACACCGGGGAACATTATTTGACGAAATTTCACTCGGACGAATGGATGAAGGAAAAACTGCTGCTGGAGCCGCAGCGAATCACCGCCGGGCTGATTAACGAAACGAAGAACGCCGCCGCGCCGTCGTCGCTCGTCTTCGTCGCGCCCGATGAAACCGTCGGCGCGGCTCTGGCGAAAATGCACGAAACCGGCGTAACGCAGCTTCCGGTTTTGGAGAATAATCAATCGGTCGGCTCTTTGCGGGAAAGCCGCGTGCTGACGAAATTGCTGGCAAACCGCGATTTGCTCGAAGCGAAACTCAGCGAAGTGATGGACGAAAGTTTCCCGATTGTCGAGATGGACGCGAACTTAAATGAAATAACGGCGCATCTGCAAAAATCGCCCGCCGTTTTAATCGAGGATTTCAAACGAATTACGGGTATAATCACCCGAATGGATATGTTGGATTTGCAAAAATGATTTAGAGTTCCAAGCTTCAGGTTTCAGGTTTCAGGTTCCAGTATCTGTATCCTGAATCTAAAACCTGAAACCTGAAACCTGAAACCTGAAACCTATTTCGAGGAAAGCGATGAATGACGAAAACGACCAGCCGAAAAATGACGATTGGGGAATGACGATGCCGCATCAGCGTTATGAGGCAAAGCAAAACGCCGCCGGTTTTCCCGACGAATTCGCGCCGAATGCCAATCGAACAACGCCGCCGCCGGTGAACGACGAATGGGGCGCGACGGCACCGAATCTAAATATCCCGCACGATTACTCGTCCGCTTCCGCCGCTGCCGATTTCGATAAGACCACACCGAACATCAATCTTCCGAAGGATATTTGGGAAGATCGAACGCCGCCGCCGCTCGATCCGCTGCCCGCCGACGATTGGGGAACGACCGCCCCGAATATCAATCCGCCGCCGGAAAACAAACCGGACGATTGGGAAATGAACGCCCCGAATTCCAGTTTGCCGCCGCCGAAGAAAAACGCCTGGTCAATGCCGACACCGGTTTTTCGCGTGTCCGAAGGCGAAAACATTGATGAAGTCAAAAAGACGGCGGCGTTCAAATTATCCGATTTGCAGGGTTTTGATCTGGATACGATGAATTTCAAGCAGTCCGCGCCGTCGCCCTCACTGCCGGATTCGTTCGATAAAACCGCGCCGAGCTTTAATTTTCAAGAACATCTGCCGCCGGTCGTTCCCAACAGTTTTGCCGAAGCACCGGCGATTGTTCCCGGCTTTTTGCCGCCGACCAGTCAAGCCGCCGAACCGATCAAATCGCCCGAAAAAAAGCCAGCGTCAAAATTGCCGTATCTCATCGGCGGACTGCTGGCGATGCTTGTTTTTGCCGGAGTCTTTCTCGCCGGAGTTTATTTTTTATTTTTCAACAAAACCGTCGAAACCGCGTCGAGCGGCGAACCGGTGAAATCCGAAGCAGCGAGCGAGACGATTACGCCGCCCGCGCCTCTGACGACTGCGCCGGCAAATGCGATGACCGGCGATTTACCGAAGCAAATCGAATATAAAGGCGCGATGATGCTGGTGACGGCGGGCGAATTTACGATGGGCAGCGACACGGGCGCGGACGACGCGAAACCGGCGCACAAAGTCGTTCTGCCCGCTTTCTACATTGATAAAACGGAAGTGACCAACGCCGAGTATAAAGTTTTCTGCGACGCGACCGGCAAACCGCCGCCGGCGAATCTGCACATCGAAAAAGATTATTTTACGACGCGCCCGAACGCGCCCGTCGTCGGCGTGTCGTTTGCCGAAGCGAAGGCTTATGCGGATTGGGCGGGAAAGCGTCTGCCGACCGAAGAAGAATGGGAAAAAGCGGCATCGTGGGATGAAGCGACGCGAGCGAAACGCGAATTTCCCTGGGGCAACGATTTTCAAAAAGATAAAGCCGCTTTCGAGACGGCGAAAATCTCCGATGTCGGCAAATTTGCGAACGGCGCGAGTCCGTCCGGCGCGCTGGATATGGCGGGCAACGTCCTCGAATGGGTTGACGCATTCTTTCAGCCGTATCCGAACGGTTCGAGTTCAAACCCCGAATTCGGCGAGACGAATCGCGTCGTGCGCGGCGGACATTTCGCTTCAAAATCGAGCGATAGTTTGAAGACCACGAAAAGAATTTACATTCCGCCGACCGTCGCGTCCGGCGAAGACGGCGCGCAACTCGTCGCGGCGATTATCGGTTTTCGGTGCGCGGCATCGGCTGACGACCGCCGCATCGCCGACGCTCTGCCATCACAAGGCAAATAAATCGCTTTATTTCGTCAAGAAAATTAACTCCCAAAGGCTTTCGGAAACAGTCGGAAATTTATGAATCAAAAGTTGATTACCGGAAAAATCGCGCTGCTGGCAATCGCTTTGCTCGTCGTTTTTGCCCAGGCGAAAAACGTTTCGGCGCAGATGGATGAGGTGCTGATTATCAAGCAGAAAGCGAAGGCAGCGATCAGACCGAAAGCCAAACCGACGGCGAGTAGAATTGATGTCGCCAGGCGAGTTTCCATCGTTCGCGTCGAAAAAAAGAGTCGTAAAAATTATCAAAAGCCGGTTATCGCCGCCAAACGAACCACGCGGTCAATCGCGCCGAAAACGCTTCCCAAAAAACTCGAAGTGCCGTTGATGGCTTTGCAGTTGCGGCTGATGCTGGTCAATAAAGACGGCAGCGAATCGGAGGTCAACCCGCAGGCGACCTTTACGCCGAATGACCGTCTGCGGCTTTCGGTCAAGGCGAATCAGCGCGGTTTTCTTTACATTATTCGGCAGCAATCGCCCGAAGCCGACGGCGAAATTATTTTTCCGTCAAAGCTCGTCAACAACGGCAACAATCTCGTCACCGCCAATTACGAATATATGCTGCCGACCAATTGCCCGAAAAAAATCGTTCCGAATCTGCGCGACTGCGCTCTGATGGTCTTTCCTTATAAAGAATCGCCGCAGGAATTTTTCACCTTGATTTTCAGCCGCGACCGGCTCGTCGGTTTGCCCGACGACGTGAAAAATACGAGCGTCAGTGTGGCGAGTTTGATGTCGTCGGGCAAAATGAAGGCGGGCAATTTGATCGGTTTGATAGACGACTCGAATCAGGATTTGGTTTCGCAGGCGGGCGACACGCCGTTCGCCGTGCGAATCGTCAACGTCAACAAAAACGACAACGAGGAAATTATCGAAACCTTTGTGCTGAATAAAACCGTGAAAAAATAAATTCACCCGAATTCTTAAAATGGCAGACGCGAAATTAAAATACGACGGCAGCGAAATCACGCTCGGTCAGGGCATCACGACGCTCGGGCGCACGACCGACAACACGGTGGCGTTCCCGACCGATTCCAATGTTTCGCGTTATCACGCCGAAATCGAATGGCGCGACGGCGATTTCTGGCTGATTGATTTAAACAGCAGCAACGGCACGTCGCTTAACGGCGAAGCCGTCAAAGGCGATAAAAAAATCGGCGACGGCGACGAAATTCTACTCGGCGGTTCCGGCAAAGCGATTTTTTCAAACAAAGATAAAAGTGAAGGCAAAACCGCTTCGACGACAGCCGGACGCGACGAATCGGAAGTTTCCGCCGCCGAATCCGAAGAAGCGGAAAAACCGGGAGAAGCCGAAGCAGTCGCGGACGAAAAAGCCGTTTCAAAAACGCGAATGCCGTTGATGCTCGGAATCGCGGGCGCGACCGTCGCGCTGGCGGCGGTCTGCGTCGTCGGGGCGGTCATTTATTCCTATTCGGGAACGTCGAAGTGCGAAGCGAAAACCGTGATTACCAAACCCGACAACGGCGAAGTAATCACGAAAAAAACGGACATCGAAACCGAATCGGAAAACGCCGAGTGCGCCAGTCGCGCCATTTTTCTGCTGAACGGCAAAGAATTCGCCGACGCGCGCGAACAGCCGTTCACGGCGACGCTCGACCCGGCGCAATTCCCGGAACTAGCCAACGGCAGCCTGCAAAATATCCAAATCGTTCTGGAAGACGAGAAGGGCGAAAAAATTTTTCAGCCGGGCGAAATAGCGTTGCAGTTCGACACCATCGAAATCATCGCGCCGTCGCCGACACCGGTTGAAGTCGCCGCTCACCCAACGCCGAAAACGGCTAAAACCGGAACGAAGGTGTCGGGCGGCGACGCGCAGGAAATGTCGAAAAACCTCGTCAAGGAATTTTCCGGCACGTTTGCCTATAAGTTTGATCCGCAGTTTTTGGCGGAAGTGAACAAGAAAACCGCCGAATACGCCGCCGATGGTTTTTACGCCCGCGCCGCCGCGTATAAAGATGTGATCAGCGTCTCCTTTGTGCAGGAGAGAAATCTGGACGCGCCGCTCGGATTTATTCTGGCGATGAGCCGCAGCCAGTTCAAGCCGCAGAAAGTCGGGATGGACGAGGGTTTGTGGCAAATGAATCAGACTTTCGCCGCCGAAAACGGTTTGAACGGTTTATGCGGCGCGGAAAGTTTATCCGATCCGGCGCAGAATTGCGCGTCGAAAGCCGCGTCGCTTTACCTGAAATCGCTGGTGCTGGAAGTTTTTGAAGGCGATGTCGTTTACAGCGTCGCCGCGTTCGGCAAATCGCCGCAGGAAGCCAATATCTGGAAGGCGACTTTGCCCGCCGACCGCGCGGATTTCTGGAAAATTATCAAAGACCCGAAACAGCGCGATCAAGTCGCAAAGTTTTTCGCCGCCGGCATCGTCGCCGAGAACCCGCAGAAATTCGGCTTGAAAAAAGACCGTCCGATTTCGGAACTTTATAAAACTTTGGTCGGCAACTAAACGTAAAAATTTCAAAAGCGGCAGAATTTAATCGGACGGACAGAATCAGCAGGATTTACAATCTAAAAGAATTCTCCGTCCGCTTGCGGCGGGATTTAGTCCGAAAATAACGACGCTTTAATTCGAGAATAATATCCCGCCGATCCTGTCCATCCGGTTAAGTTCGTTTTTCGGAAAAAGATTTAAGAAATGCTCGAAATTTCGCTGACATATTCAACTTCCGAAGGCTCGCAGGAGATGGCGATAACGCGCGAGCGAACGTCTTTCGGGCGCGGCGATGCCGATTGCCGCCTGGACGACGAAGGGCTTTCGCGGATTCACGCGACCGTTTACCGCGACGGCGACAATCTTTGGATGGTTGACGAAAATTCGACGAACGGCAGCTTCGTCAACGGCGAAAAAGTCGGCGGCGGCGGCACGATTTTGAAAAACGGCGACACAATCAAAATCGGTAATCAGACGCTAATGACGGTCAGGATTTCCAACGGAAAATCGTCGGCGCAGTCCGTCGCCGCTCAAACGCCGTCGGCACCGACGAAAACGGTTTCCGCCGCCGCTGCGCCGTCCCGATCTTCGATGCTGATTCCGGCTTTGGTCACGATGTTCGCGCTTTTCGTCGTCGGCGTGGCGGCGGTTTTCGTCGGCGTGAAAGTGGTCGGCGGCAAATCCGATGTCGTTTATAAATCGAATGTTGAGGACAGAATCGAAACGCCCGACTATTCGAGCGACGAAGAAAGTAATAAAAAAACGCCGGAAAAAACGCCGAAACCGGAGAAGACGATTGCCGGAAATTCGAGTTCAAACAATACGAATTTAAACGGCGCGCCCGAAAAGTTAAACGGCGGCACGACGGTTGTCTTACCGGCGGGCAAAAAATATCAGGCGATGTCGGAAGACGAAAAAAATCGTTACATCGCCCTTAAATCCGAAAAAATCGCCCGCATTATCGGCAATCAAAAAAGCGAAGCGATTCTGCCGGCAGCCGTCGCGGAAATCAAAAAATACCTTAACGGCTACGTCAGTCGAATGGCGAAGGGGCGAACCGATAACTGTTCGCAGGGCGGCTGGGTGCGAAGCGACTTCAACACGGTTCTCGAACGGGCGACGAAAAACGCGCCGTTCATCGTGCGTTCGTTCAATTCGGAAGGCGTTGAACCGCAGATCGGAATTTATATTGCGATGATCGAATCGGAGCATTGCCCGTGTCTCGAAAGCCCGACGCACGCCAAGGGAATGTTTCAGTTTCTGGCTTCGTCCGCCCCCGATTACGGCTTGCCCGCCGACCGCCGCTGCGATCCCGAACCGGCGGCGAAAGCGGCGGCGAAATATATCAAATCGTTGATGGGACGTTTCGGAACCGCGCCCGACAGTGTGCCTTTGTCCATCGCCAGCTACAACAGCGGACAGGGAAATTTGAGCAAAAATCTCGACAAAGTTTTCGCGGCGGTCGCCAGTCAGGATCGCAATTTCTGGACATTGGTGGCGAATCAAAACAAAATGGAAGGCGGCGCGGCGAAGCAGTTCAGCGGCGAAAACGTGAAATACGTTCCGAAGTTTTTTGCGACGGCGATTATCGGCGAAAACCCGCAGGATTTCGGCTCGAACCTCCAGCCGCTTTCGACTTATACGAAATGAGTGGAGAGTCGAGAGTCGAGAGTTCAGGAATAATTCGACTCTCGACTCTCCACTCTCG
>JAYVKL010000043.1:0-4324 GCA_043768465.1 Pyrinomonadaceae bacterium | reverse complement strand
AACGGACTGTGGAATACACTAAAACTGAAGATATTAGATTACAAACTATGTTTTGCAAAGATAATTTCTTACGCTTAATTTCTACTCAAGACTGAGGTTTAATCAGCATATCCGATTTACAAATAGCATAAGATTCGGGATTTAGTTCCTGCCCGAAAACTTCCAAACGCGCATCGGGATTGAGCGCGTTCAGATATTCTTCGGCTACCGACAGCATTCCGCCCGTGCCGCAAGCCGGATCGTAAAGCGTCTTGACGATGCCTTCGCGGTTCAAATCCTTTTGGTCTTCGGTGAACAGTAAATTTACCATCAGCTTGATAACTTCACGCGGCGTGAAATGCTCTCCGGCGGTTTCGTTGCTTTCTTCGGCAAATTTGCGAATCAGTTCTTCAAAGATATAACCCATTTCCAGCGAACTGATATTTTTGAAAAGATGGCTTTCTTCATCAAACTTTTTGATTACCAGATACAAAAGATTGTATTCATCGAGCTTGGCAATCTGATCTTCAAACTTAAAATACCTGCTGAAAATCTCACTCGCTCCCTTAGAAAAACCAGTAATGTAATTCAAAAGATTCGCGCCGATATTGTTCGCATCTTTCACCAATTCCCGAAAATCGAAACGGCTGTGATTATGGAAATTGGCTTTCGCCGTGCGGTTAAGAAGTACTTCAAGAATCTCCGGCGATTGATGAAGATTCTTTTCAAAGTCACTCAAAACCGCCTTTTTCGTCGGCTCTAAAAGAATGTCCAACCGCCGCAAAACCGTAAAAGGCAAAATAACCTTGCCGTAATCCGCCCGTTTATATTCGCCGCGCAAAAGGTCGGCAATACTCCAAATATGATTGGCTTTTTCCCTGAAATTTTTCATTGATACTTTAATTTTCGAGATTTCGAGATTCGTATGAGATATAAATTTTCGATTCGTGAAGCTATTTACTTAATTCTTTCCCCGGTCTGCCGGGTTTGCGGTCAATTTTTTCAAGCCGCTTAACTTCACCTTCCGAAATAAGGTTGTCCCGTCCAACCTTTTCGGCACTTATAATGCCATCTAAAATCATCCGCCGGATTCTCGAAGGAACTACATTCAATCTTTCAGCCGTCTGTTTTGTCGTTAGATAACCTTTCATCATTTTCAATTTATAACATAAAAAACTATCACGCAAAAGTGTGTAATTAAGCATTTTGATCTTGATTAAATAACACGCTAGAGTTCTAATTAGTCTTAGTTGGAAACAACTAATCTTAAAAATTACGGAGTAACAGAAATGATTAAATTAACCACTGAAAACACAATAAAAGCGGTTGCCAAGTGCAAACAAATGAAACCGCGTGTCAGATACATTAAAGATGTTTATTTGTCGTTTACTCGTCGAATAACTCGAACGTCTATCACGTTTCCTTTGATGTCAGAAGAGGCGGCGAAAGGTTCGGGCAATGCGAATGCAAGGCGAGCGAAAAGGGCTTAGTCTGTTATCACATCGTCGCCGGAGCAATGGCAAACATTTATCGGCAATCTTTGAAACTTGCCAAATAACAGCGAAAGGCTTCCATAAACCACGACGAATAGGAAAGCCTCTCATTTAATCCCTAAAACAAAAGGAACTAAACTCAATGAACAATTTAACACAGACACAAATTGACTCGAAACAAGCGTATCTCGACCGACAGGCTGCACAGATGCTTATCATTTACCAGAACGCCGGTACGAACGAACGAAACGCCGTTGTTAGGCAGATTAATTTGTTTCTGTCAGTAGCTCCGAAGAATGCGAAAACCTTCTGGCTCAAGTTCCGGCATCCGCTCGAAAGGCTAAACGTAGAAACATTTCGAGCGGATGCGAGGCTGTAAGGATATAAATAAGGATACCAAAGAAAAAAGGCATCATTTTTGATGCCTTAACAACCGTAAGTTGCTGAAAATAATGGAGCCATCCATGGAATTCAAACCCACGACCTTTCGATTACGAAGCCGTCCTGAAGCAAATATCAGCTCGTTTCATTGAATTCCAAGTTCTTTCAAATCGCTCACAGAAAGTGGTTTAGCTGTATCAAGCCGTTTCACCTAAAAACACCGAATAATAGCCAAACCGCAAATTTTTGTATGCAAAATTGTATGCAGTTTGGAAATTTTAGCGGTTGATTTCAAAAATTTTCATAATTGATAAGAATCTCGTGAAAGTTGCTAAACCATTGCTCAAAATAATTCAGAAGTAAGCAAATGCGTTAAGATTCTCACATCATTAATATTATGTGGTATTATTCTCACATTGCTGTTAATGATTTCACACCGGTAAGAGATTCGTTAAATGTTTTATTACCGATTATATTTTAGCTGACTTACCGGAAAACTTATGAACGTCGAAACCAAAGAAATAAAACTGCCCGCTTCCGTCGGACTAATGGCGGTGATTAAAGAATTGGATTTAGAAGTCCCGCCTCCGGCAGTTCGTTCGACAGTTATTTCAGGAGCCAGAAAAACAAATAATGTTGGCGGAATCATTAACGAATATTATCCCAAAACATATGCGGCTGCAGGCTTATACGCGAACTTGAAATTCGCTATGCGCTACGAACCGGTAGATTTAAGAATTTGGGCGGCGGCATTTGAAGCGATTGATAAACGATGGCTGGAAGCGCAGATAAACAGCGAACCAACCGGTGTCTATGCCCGCCGCATCTGGTATCTATATGAACTGCTGACCGGCGAAATTCTTGATGTGCCGGATGTTCCGCAGACCGGAAAAATAGATTTGCTGAACGAAAAACTTCACATTACCGGACCATCCGAATATATCCGGCGGCAGCGAATCAACGATAATCTTTTAGGCAACGCCCGCTATTGTCCTACAATTCGCCGGACGGACAAGTTAACTGAATTAATTAATGAAAATTTGGAAGCCCAGGCTAAAAATTTAGTCAGCAGTTGCGATCCGGTGATTCTCGCCCGTGCCGTCAATTACCTTTACACCAAGGAAACCAAATCATCGTTTGCCATTGAAGGCGAAACAATCAGCAAAGATCGGTCAGAACGATTTGTCGCGGTTCTCGCCCACGCCGCCGATTTCAATTCTTTATCAAAAGAATCTTTAATCAAACTGCAGAACTCAATTGTTGACTCGCGTTACGCCGATTCCGATTACCGCGAAGTTCAAAACTATGTCGGTCAAACAATGATGGATTACAGCGAGCAAGTTCATTACGTTTGCCCGAAGCCGGAAGATGTCGAAGATTTGATGTCGGGCTGGATGAAGTTCGTTGAAAGAATTAATCACTCTGAAACTGACGCGGTTTGCGCCGCCGGTGCCGCCGCGTTCGGTTTTGTTTTCATTCATCCGTTTGAAGACGGCAACGGGCGCATCCATCGCTTTCTTATTCATCACATCTTGGCGAAAATGCACTTTACGCCGCCCGGGTTATTGTTTCCGGTATCAGCGGTAATGCTGCGAAACGCCGCCGCTTATGCCAAAGTTTTGGAAGAGTTTTCTTCAAATGTTTTGCCTTTTATTGATTACGATCTTAATGCTGACGGAACAATGAAAGTAAATAACGATACGGCGAAACTTTACCGTTATTGGGACGCAACCGTATTTGCCGAATATTTGCACGAATGTATCAGGGAAACTATCCAGAAAGACTTGAACGAGGAGCTCGGTTTTCTGGCAATGTTCGATAAAGCGATGAAAGCAACCAAAGAAATTGTTGATATGCCGAACCAAAAGGCTTCATTGCTTGTGCGAATGATTCTTCAAAACAAAGGAAAACTCTCCAAAACAAAACGCGGAAAGTTTGCGGAATTAACCGAGGAAGAAATCTCAAGAATTGAATTTGCCGTAGTCGATTCAGCTTAATCGCACAATTGACTTTCAATTGCCGGAAGAGTTTTGCAATCACAACGGAATCTTAAATCAACAGTTTTTTTATGCGGTCAGATAGTTAAAAAGGTACTTTGAAAGTGCCGGATGATATATTACGGCATAAAAATAGCTTCTCATAAAGTAATTTCTTATTTTTAACAGCCTTATATTTCAGAATAAACTACCCCGCAGCAAGCTGACGGAGTATTAGAAGAGTTTGAGTTGCCCGTTTGACTCAATCTTGCCTTGTAATTTGACATAGTTCTGGATGGCTTGTTCGTTGGCGTGTGCGCCGACCGTCGAAACAACATAGCCTTCGGACTAGAATTTGCCGCCCCATAAATATTGTTTGACTTCCGGGCAGCTTTCGAATATCTCGCGGGCGGTGAGACTTTTGATTGTTTGCACGATTTGTTTCGGACTATACATTGGAACACTTTGCACAAGAAAATGAACTCGGGTCGTCAT
>JAYVKL010000042.1:0-37145 GCA_043768465.1 Pyrinomonadaceae bacterium | reverse complement strand
AACCGTTTGAGCTTCCCGTTAATTCGGCAGGATTTTTTCCGTCGGCTTCGGCGAGGTTTCGGGCGAAATATCTTTCACCGAACAAAAGTCGTTTTCGGGTGCTGCCTGCCAAACCCGCTTTTCCAAATTTACCTCTGCGGTGCCGGCGGTTTTTCCTTTTCCTTCGGCAATTTCTGCTGTGAAATCACCGTTGTCAGCGAGTTCGGGATTTGCGAGCGATTAATATCGCCTTGATTTTCGATAATCTGATCAATCAACTCGAACTTCGTCTTGTCGAAATTACTAGTCATCAAAACGCCGTTTTTGTCAATCGTCAGCGGATAAAGCCCGAAAAGCTCGTCGCGGAAATTGGCGATGAAAGATTTCTGCTCCGGCGCTAAAACTTTCATCCGGTCGGGATTCGAGGCGGGAACGGTCGCGCCGATCAGCTTCAACTGTTCCGTGGATTTCTCGACGTAGTCGCTGTTCGGAAAATCGCGGACAATCTGCTGAAAATATCTGGCGGCTTGGTCGGTTTCCTCTTCAATCTGATAAGTTACGGCGAGTTTGAAAAGGGCTTCGTCCATAAAACTGAAATTCGGATACTTCTCCAAAATTTCCCGGTAGCGCGACTGCGCTCCTTTCAATCCGCCTTTTTTCTGGTCAACCGACTGTTTGTAATAATAATTGGCGATGTAGAGATTGTGAAGTCCCAAATTGTCCTGCACCTGTTTCAGACGGTCTTCGGTGTCGGCGCGCAGAATCGTGTTCGGATACTGCTGAAGCAGCGCGCGCAGACGCTGTTCGGCGCGGCGGGCGCGGGTCGAATCGCGGTCGGGCAAACCGATCTGCCGCATTTCCGATTCGGCGACTTTCAAAAGAACGCGGTCAGCCAAAGGATGCGTCGGGAAAAACGTCAGCCACTCCTGATAAGCCGCCGCCGACTGAATCAACGCGCCGGTCGAACCTTCCAGATAGAACGAGTCGGCGACGGCGAGTTTTGCCATCGGCAGATACGGCGAATCGGGATAAGTCGTAATAATCGTCTGAAATAAAAGCCGTCCGACATCGTAGTTCTTTTTGCGAACTTCTTTGGTCGCCACGATGAAAAGCTCGCGGTCGCGTCCCGGCGTTACCGTCCCGATCAACGCCTCGTATTCGTCGTTGCCGCCGCCGAAAATGCCGAGAAACTTTTTCTTTTTCTTAACTTCACGCGCCGTGCCTTCGGCTGAAACGGGATTTGCCCGCGCCCCGGCGGTTTCGGTCAGAGCGTTGTCGGTGCGGGTTTGCAGTTCGCCGACGGTCACCTCGATTTGGTCAACGTCCGAGACTTCGTATTTTTCGGAACGGTCAACCTTGCCGCGCAGAGTGTTGACTTCCGATTGCAGAGCCGCCGCTTCTTTGCCCAAGCCGCGCAGCCGTCCGAGCGGCGTTTCGATTTTCGCTTTGTCGTCTTTTTTCGCTTTGTCGTTTTTGCCTTCGTCTTTCAAAACCGAAGCCGCGCTGTCCAGAGAACGGCGCATCGTTTCGAGTTTCTGCCGCATCACGTCGAGCCGCTGCGGAATCGAACCCTGCCCTTCTTTGTTCTTCTGCGCCGCGCCGCCGACGGCAAAACTCAAGACCAACAACAAACCGAACAAAACCGCTTTATATTTGTGTAAAAACATAACAACCTCAAATTTCAATTACGAATTACGAATTACGAATTTTAGATTGTATTCATAATTCGTAATTCGTAATTCGTAATTGGTTTTAAACCCAATTCGTTCCCGCATCAATCAATTTTTTCACGCCGGCGGTCGGATCGCCGCCGCCGAAAACTCCGGTTCCCGAAACGACAATCTCCGCGCCTGCGGCAACCACCAGCTCGATGTTCGCCGCGTCAATGCCGCCGTCAATCTCGATGCGCGTCTTCAGACCGCGCTCGGAAATCATCCGCCGCAAACGGCGCACTTTGTCCGTCGAAGTCGGGATAAACTTTTGCCCGCCGAAACCCGGATTAACCGACATCAGCACGATATAATCGGCGAACGGCAGGATTTCCTCCAAACTGCCGAGCGGTGTCGCCGGATTGATCGCCGCGCCCGCCGCGCCGCCCGCTTCCCGAATCGCCGTCAGCGTTCGCTGCAAATGCGGGTCGGCTTCGACGTGAACCGAAACCATATCCGCGCCCGCCTTGACGAATTCCACGGCGTAGCGATTCGGTTCGATAATCATTAAATGGCAGTCAATCGTCAAGTTCGTCGTTTTACGAATGGATTTGACGACCGGCAAGCCAATCGTGATATTCGGAACAAATCTGCCGTCCATCACGTCAACGTGCAGAATCGCCGCGCCACCCGCTTCGAGCGCGCGAATTTCTTCACCCAGCCGCGTAAAATCCGCCGATAAAATAGAAGGAGCGATCTCTAACATTTTCCGTGTGTTTTTCTCTGGAACTTGGTTGCGAAAACAAAAGTTACGGTTGCTTGCGCGGCGGTCATCAGGGCTGCGGCGTTTTGCGCGGTCGGACATCGCCGCCGGAAATCGCCGGTTTCGGCGGCACGGCTTTGTTCGTATTCGTATTCGATTTATTCGTGTTTGATTTGTTCGCGTTTGAATTTGCCTTATTTGAATTGGTCGCCGCGTTTTTGTTCGACTTATCGCTCGAATTCGTGTTCTTGTCGCTCGAATTTTTATTACCGGCGGCATTTGAATCGGAGTTGGAATTGTCGTTGGAATTGCCGCCGGTGACATCGCGCGTCGTCGAAGCCTTTTTCTTATTGGAATTGACGCTCGTATTGGTTTTATTCGTTTTCTTCGGCTTATCGGAAATCAAATCTTCGATTTTTTCGCTGTCGTCCGCGTCAACATTTTTCTTAACCGGCGGCGGTGTTTCTTCGCCTTCGGAACTTGTTTTGCTGGTGACGACCAAAATCATCTGCCCGGTTTTAACCGTTTCGCCCGCTTTCGGCAACTGTTCTAAAACCGTGTTCGGCTTTCCGGCACTCGGACGGTCGGCGCGTTTTTTGATTCGCAAACCCATCGCGCTCAATTCCTTTTCGCTCTCGACGAAATCCTTGCCGGTGATTTCCGGGACTTTCATTTCCCGTCCTTGCAAAGACATATAAACTACGCCGACCATCCCGACGATAAATGTTCCGGCGAGAATCACGGTGATAAATAATTTTCCGAACGCCGCCGCGCCTTTTTTGACAAAACTCATTTTGATAATTATTTGCGAATTTGAAACAAAACCGTCTCGAATTTTTAAGGGAAGAATCAATAACGACTTTACGAAAAAAGCGGCTTCTTTTCAAACTCCGCGATAAAAAAACCGTCGGTCTGATCGGTCGGCGGAAAAGTTCGCGCGTAATTTTCCGCCGTCAAAAACCGTTCGGGAACCTTCGGCTGAACTTTTACGAAATTCTCATTTTCTTTGAGAAACCGTTCGGCGACCGCTTCGTTTTCCTCCGGCTCGAGCGAACAAGTCGAATAAATCAGCCTGCCGTTTGCCTTCAAAACCTGAGCTGCGTTATTTAAGATTCGCCGTTGTTTGGCGGCTAATTCGGCGAAATCCGCTTCCCGCAAAAAATATCGAAGCTCAGGATTATGGCGAATCGTTCCCGTTCCCGAACACGGTGCGTCAAGCAAAACGACATCGAAAACTTCGGCGGCAAACGGCAAATCTCGTTCGGCATCGTAGCGCAAAAGGCTGATCTTGTCCGCCGCCTGCCGCCGGCAATTCGCCTGTAAAACTTTCGTTCGATGCTCGTAAAAATCTCCGCCGACGATCAGACGGCGGATTTCACCTTCAAAATCTGCAACCTGCAACCTTGAACCTGAAACCTGCAACCTTGAACCTAAAACCTGCAACCTTGAACCGGCAACCTGCGTGAGCTTGCTTCCCGGCGCGGCGCAAACGTCCAGCAAATTTTCGCCGTCCTTCAAATTCACCGATTCGGCGACGAGCTGCGAACCTTCATCCTGAAAATAAATTTTCCCTTCGTCGGCGTAAAGCCGCAGCATTTGATTGGAGTCGGCAACTTTCCAGGCGTTGCCGGCGATTTCAGATTCGACGATTTCCAAGCCTAATTTTTTCAAAATTCCGATGGTGTTCGCATCCGATTTATTGGTCAGTCTAAAAACCGTCGGCGGCGTTTCATTGTTCGCTTTGACTAATTTTTCGGTTTCATCGAAGCCGAATTGTGCGCTCCATTTTTCGATTAGCCAGCGCGGATGTGAAGTTTCAACCGAAAGCCGTTCGATTGCGTCGGCGTAATTCAACTCGATCTTCTCGCGTGTGAACCTTCGCAGAACTGCGTTGACGAAACCTTTCGCCGAAGTCTTTTTCGCTTTACGAACGAGATTGACCGCATCGTTGATCGCCGCGTGAGCGGGAACTTTGTCGAGATAAATCAATTGATAAAGCGCGATTCGCAAAATGACTTTAACGACCGAATCGAGTTTCTTCCCGTTCGTCAGTTTTTCAACTATTTTGTCGAGATAAATCTGCCTTCGCAAAGTTCCGAGCGTTATTTCGTGGCAGAGTGCGCGGTCTTTCGGTTCGAGTTTTTCTTCATAAATCGGCAGCAGCACCGACGAAAACGCTTTCTCCGCCGCGACTTTGGCGAGAATTTCAAACGCGGCGATTCTGGCGGGCGAGATATTCATACTTCAAAAACGGTAAATAATTTGAAGGTGTTTTTGATTTATCATTTACCATTTACCATTCATCCTTTTTTTTGCGGCGGATTGACCGAAAGCGGACGAGCGTCTTCGGCGGTGCCGGGCTGCAAATTTTTATCAACGGCGATGCGGTCGTCAAAAACGAAACATTCGCCTTCCCAGAGACTTTCCGCCGCCGGCGTTTCTTCGAGATATTTCAGGATTCCGCCTTCCAGTTGATAGATTTCCTCAAAACCGAGCGTTTTCATAAACGGCGCGAATTTTTCACAGCGAATGCCGCCCGTGCAGAACATCGCAATCCGTTTGCGCGTTCCCGGATCATAGTTTTCCGCGACGAATTTCGGCAAATCGCTGAACTTTTCGATATGCGGATTGACCGCGCCGCGAAACGTGCCGACTTCGATTTCGTAATCGTTTCGCGCATCGAGAACAATGGTCTGCCCGTCGGAAATCAGCGCGTTCCAATCAGCCGGTTTAACGTGCGTTCCGCTTCCCTTTTCGATTTCGACTGCCTGCCGCAAAGAGATGATTTCCTTTTTAATTCTGACTTTTGCCTTTGTAAACGGGCGCGTCGCGTGAAACGATGATTTATAAATCAGTTCGGTTTCAAACGTATTCTCCAGAACTTCGATGAACTTTGTGATGTCCGAAGACAAACCGGCAACCGTCGCGTTAAAACCTTCTTCGGCGATCAGAATCGTTCCCAAAATCGAATTTTCGCCCATCGCCGATTTCAAAACCGCTTTGATTTCGGTTAAATTCTCCAACCGCCGGAACTTGTAAAACGTAATAATTTGAATTTTCGATTCGGACATCTTTTTCAGAGTTTAGAGTTTAGACCTTCAGTTTGCCTCCGCCGCGCTTCGCCGGCGGATTAACACGCTCGTGCGTGAACTCGGAACTTTAGCCCAATTTTTCGCCGACCGCCAATTTGATTCCGTTCAAAAAATCGTGCGCTGCCATCCTTTTTTTGCCTTCAAGCTGTAACTCTTCAATCAGTAAACTCGCCGGCGTTCCACAATAAACTGCTATTCCGTTCTTATCTGCGCTTATTATTGTTCCGACTTTTGGCGGGTTTTGATGCAAATTAAAATCCGTTCTTACAAATTCCTGCGCTTTCCAAATCGTCAATTTCTTTCCCTGATAATTTGTGAATGAAGTCGGAAACGGCTGAAATCCGCGAACCCGATTGGCAATTTCCGTCGCCGTCAAATTCCAATCAATCAAACCGTCTTCCTTTTTCATAAGCGGTGCAAACGTCGCCTGCGAATCGTTCTGGGCTTGCGCGGTCAAATCGTCGAACATCAAAAGCGTTTCCGACAACAAATCCGCGCCGAGCGTGGAAAGTTTTTCCATCAATTCAACAGCGTTTTCGTTCCGGCTAATTTCGATTTCGCGCTGTAAAAGCATCGCGCCGGTGTCCAAGCCGGCATCCATCTGCATCGTCGTTACGCCGGTTTTCGTTTCGCCGTTCACAATCGCCCAATTAACCGGCGCGGCTCCGCGATATTTCGGAAGCAGGGAAAAATGAACGTTAATCGCGCCTTTCGGGAAGGCTTCGAGAAAAGTCGGCGGCAGAATTCGCCCGTAAGCGACGACCGCCGCGACCTCGGCGTGGTGCGATTTGAAAGTTTCCAACGCTTCGGACGTTTTGATTTTCAATGGCTGAAACACCGGCAGATTATTCTGCACAGCGTATTCTTTGACGGGCGACGCGGACAGTTTATTGCCGCGCCCGGCAGGTTTGTCGGGCTGCGTATAAACCGCGACTACTTCGTGTCCGTCCTCTAAAATCCGCCGCAGGCTCGCTGCCGCCGCGTTCGGCGTTCCCATAAAAACGATTTTCATAACAAAAGTTCTATCATAGAGAAAACCGGCGAAACCGCAAAATTTGCCTTCTCGCCGCTTTCAGAAGTTTCCCTGAAAAGCTGCTTAAAAAACTTAGTTTTGATGCTCCAGAAACAGGAAATCAGACGCAGATTTCGCTGATTTGGCGGATTGGCGCGGATTCTTTAGATGCTGCTTGAAAACTCCAAAACGTCGGGCAGCCGTCATTTTACATTTTTCATTCTAAATTCTATTTCATCAAGATAAACCGTTTGTTCTTGGGTATAAAGTGAAAAGTGAAGAATGTAAAATTTAGAATTACCCGCGTCTTCGAGAGTTTTCAAACTGCTTCTTAAATATTTGTCGGCGTAAATCCGTTTAATCCGCCTTAACGCGCGTCTAATTTCCTCACTTTTTAAACAGCCTCCGAGCGCAATTCGGATGAACGCCGTCCCGGTAAAATTTACGACCGATAATTCATCGCTCGTAGTTCAAAACTATTTTTCTCGCATCGTCGCCGTCGCCCTCAATCGAGACGCGGATAATTCTGTTTGTGAAACGCGCTTTCTGCAATCGCTCCGACCATTCGGCGATAACGACGGCGGTTTCGTCTTCCAAAATTTCGTCTAACCCGACCGCCGCCGCGACATCCGCCACATCGTCCAAACGCCAGCAATCAATGTGATAAACATCGAATTTTGCGCGGTATAAATTAACCAGCGTAAAAGACGGCGAGGTCACTTCATCCGCGTCGAAGTCGAGCGCGTGTAAAATTCCTTTGGTCAACAAAGTCTTGCCCGCGCCGAGTTCGCCCGACAGCAAAACAATCTCGCCGCCGACCAATTCTTTGCCCAGCCTTTCGCCCAAATCGAAAGTGTCAGGCGGCGTTTCACAGACGAACTCGCTGTTTGAAAGTTTAGATTTCATCATTCGCCCGGCGATTCGACTTGCGCGAACCACGTCACTTTATCCCAATAACCGCGCCGGCGTATTATCCTGCCGTCCTTAAATTGCAGAAAGCCGCAGAACGCGCAACTCGTAAAATTTCCCTGTCGGCGCGGTGCCGTAGAATTCGCCCGAAAAAGCTCCGCCGCCGTGCCATTCCCAAGCCGCCCGATCTTCATCGGCGATGATATTTTCGACCATCGAATAAGAATCGGGAAAACCCTTGAAAAATCCCGCCGTGTCCCGGCAAATTTGCTCTTTCCCGACTGCCGATTTTCCCGCCGCGACCTGAAAATTTATCGCGTCCTCCGCATAACAATCCATCACCGCTTCCAAATCCTGGCGCGTCAAGGCATCAATCTATTTTCTGCTGTGTTTTTTCGATTCGCTCATTTTTTAATTTTCAACCGATTCAAACGCTTCCCGCAAACATTCGCGCACGTCCGATGCCAGCATCGAGCGTTGACCGAATTTTTTCGCCGCGATGTCGCCCGCCAAACTCGAAAGATAAACCGCCGCGACGACTGTTTCAAACGTATCAACTTTCATCTGCACGGCTTGCGCGACGAAGCCCGTGATAATTCCCGTCAGCGTGTCGCCGTTGCCCGCTTTCCCTAAACCGGAATTGCCCGTCGGATTGATGACGACCACGCCGTCGGGCGCGCCGATTAGAACTCTTTCGCCTTTCAAAACCAGAATAACCCGATGTTTCGCGGCGAAATCGCGCACGGCTTTCACGCGGTCTTTAATCGCATCTTTGTCCGTCGTTCCGAGCAGCCGCAGAAATTCGCCTTCGTGCGGCGTTAAAATTAACGGCAATTCATCCGAACCCGATAAATCAAACGGCGACAAAGCATTTAATCCGCCGGCATCAATGACAACGGGAGTTTGGCGTTTCTCGACGATTTTGCGGACGAAATCGCGTGTCGTTTGCTCCGCCGAACTCAAACCGCAGCCGATACCGACGACATCAACTTTTTCGATTAAATTCTCAATTGTTTCAAACGCATTCTCGGCAATCGCGCCGCTGTCCGTCTCCGGCAGACGGCGCGTGATAACTTCCTCCAAAACCTTCGCCGCAATCGCCGTCTGCGCCGACTCGCTTGTCGCAATCGTCGTCAACCCAACGCCCGAAAGCATCGCCGCATTGCCCGCCAAAACCGCCGCGCCCGTATATTCTTTTGACCCGACAATCAAAAGCGCGTGTCCACGTTTATTTTTATAGGAATCGCTCGTATATTTTGTTTGATTCAGCCACTTTTGCGCGTCCTCTTTTTCGGTTAAAAACAACTTTGATGGCGAATTATCAATTAATTCCTGCGGCGAACCGATTTTTGCAACGACAAGTTCGCCGTTGAAATTCGACGCGGGAGGCAGAACATTAGCTGGTTTTGGCGCAGTGAAAGTTACGGTTAAATCTGCTTGAAAATTTTCTCCAATTGGTTCAGATACATCAGCATTTAACCCTGATGGCAAATCTAAAGAAACGAAAAAAGGTGTTTGAGAATGTTTTTTTGCAAAGGAATAAATTTGAGGAAGTCTCTGCATTGAGGTATTTATAGGTCTCGTCAAACCTGTTCCAAATAATCCATCAACTAAAACATCAAATTTATCGGTTTCAAATCCTGTCGTGTGCAACCAATAATCTTCCCAAGTAGCTTCAAAAGAAAATGTATTTGTTTCTCTGTTCTGTGGAAATTGATTGAGAATTCCAAAATTAGTTCGAGCATCGTCTTTTGTATCTTCAACTTTTCCGAATAAATAAACTTGAACATCTGCGCCAAGCGTCCATAAAATCCGCGCCAGAGCCGCGCCGTCGCCGCCGTTATTGCCTTTGCCGCATAAAATCAGAAACGATTTACCCGCGACTGAGCCGCCGAGTTTTTCGGTGATAATCCGGGCGGCGGCGTGGGCGGCGTTTTCCATCAGTAAAATTGACGGAATACCGTATTTTTCCGTTGTCAAACGGTCAACTTCGCGCATTTCTGCGGCGGTCAGGACTTTTTGCATACTTCAATGATTTAGCCATATAAACCACGAAAGAAGCAAAGCATATTTTCTCAACGCCGGATTTTCAAACGAAAGCCGGTGAGAAACAGTTTTGAGATACTCTGGTAAGTTCGGAGTTCCGCCTTCAAGCGGCGTTTGCGCCCGCCAGAGGTAAACCGACTGAAGGCGGAACTCCGAACGCCGGGCAAAACCCTGTCAAACTTTTTTTCACCGGCGGTGCATTTATTCGGCTGAAGCCTTTGGTTCATCAATTTTATCCACCGGTTAAGGCTGGCGGCAATTTATTAAATCTAAAAAACTTTCAGGCAAACGCTAATTTCCTGCGCTTCGCAAAATCTATCAATTCAAACAATCGCCTGCCATCGCGCCGCGCGTTTCCGGCTTTTAATTTATAATTCGCTTCGACAAAATCTTCGCCCATCTGCGAATCCGTCACCGAACCGGCGATGACATCAATCGCAATTCCCAGATTGCTCAAAACCGCGATGCCGCCGATCACGCCGACGTAATCGGACGCGCAAAAGACGAACGACGAAATCGCGTTTCTAATCGTGAAATCCTTCAAAACCGAATCAACCGCGTAGCCGCCGACGATGCCGTCGCCGAGTTCGACGACGATCAAATCCGGCGCGAACGAATTCAAATGATTCAAAATCGCTTTGGCAACGGGCGACAAATCGCCGTAATCAACCGTCGAAGGCAAACCGCAGTCGAGAAAGCTCGCCGTCCATCCCGCGCCGCTGTCCTGCATGTTCAAAGTGTCGCGCAAACACGCCACGCCCGACATTTTCGCGCCCGCCACTTTCAAACCGGCGTGCGCCGCTTGTTTGATAATCTCGGTCGCCGCCACCGTTTTGCCCGAATTCATACAAGTTCCCGCGACAATCACAATCGGCGCGGATTCGTTCAAAACATCAGTCGGCGGCAAAGCGTGGTCGGCGATATTCAAAACCGTTCCGTTTTCATCGCAGCCGATTCCCGTAACTTCCACTGCAATCGCGTCCGACAGCGAAGAATGATGACCTTTGCAAATCCCGATTACGCCGCCCATATTGAGCAGATGCAGTTTGTCGCCAGTTTTGATAGTGTCGGGAACATCGCCGACAAAACCTTTCAGCGCACGGCGTTTGCCCAACACGCCGAGCAAAACATCGCCGCGATTGATCTTTGCAAGCCGCCCGTTCGGAAGTTCGAGATTGCCGTAAGTCACCGATTCGCTCAACGCTTTGACGACGACGACATCGCCCGCTTTCGGTTGATTATTTTCGCTAATTACGCTTATCGTTTTCGTCAATTGCAGCGGCGAAGTCGCCGAACCGATTTTGTCTGCTTCTAAAATCATCTTTTTTACCTCAGAAATTTCACCCACAAAGGATACAGAGAACACGAGGTTATTTGGAATTCGCTTCCTTAAATTTCAACGCACAGTTTTCACAAACTAATTGAATATTTGCAAACGCTTCTGATTCATCCGTCCAATCGCCTATCTCAATCGCAAGCTCTTCACATTTATCACACCAAGCATTTATACAATCATAGAAATTATTACTTTCATCTTTTGTATATTCATCAGGTTCATTCCAACCCACAACCTCTCCAGTCAAAAGATGATGACAAAGAAATGCTGGTTTCGATTTTCCATGTGAATAACATTCGACAAACTTTTCGCTCATAAAATCTCTGTGTCTTTGTGACTAATCTCCTAATCCATCTTCCGCAACCGCAACCGCAAAGATTGAAGTCGAATAAATCCTTCCGCGTCGAGTTGGTTATACGCGCCCGCGTCGTCTTCAAAAGTTACAACGCGCTCTTTATAAAGCGAATTCGGCGATTTTCGTCCGAGAATCGTTACGTTGCCTTTGTATAATTTTATGCGAACTTCGCCCGAAACGGTTTCCTGCGTTTGGTCAATCATCGAGCGTAAAATTGTAAATTCCGGCGCGAACCAAAAACCGTAATAAATTGATTCGGCAAACTTTACGCCGAGAGAATCGCGCAGACGCATCACTTCTCTGTCCATCGTGATTGATTCGAGTGCGCGGTGCGCCGCCTGTAAAATAGTTACGCCGGGCGTTTCATAAACTCCGCGCGATTTCATCCCGACGAAACGGTTTTCGACTAAATCAACGCGCCCGATTCCGTGTTCGCCGCCAATAAAATTCAGTTTGGAAAGCATGTCAACCGCGCCGAATTTCACGCCGTCAATCGCCACAGGCTCGCCTTTTTCAAACTCGATAATCATTTCTTCCGCTTTATCCGAAGCGTTTTCCGGTGATTTCGTCAGCAGAAAAATATCTTCCGGCGGCGCAGTCCACGGGTCTTCCAAAATGCCGCCCTCGTAGGAAATGTGCATCAGATTTCTGTCCATCGAATACGGTTTTTCGGCGGTGGCTGTAACATTTATGTCGTGTTCGGCGCAATACGCGATTAAGTCGGCGCGACCTCTAAATTCCCAATGCCGCCACGGAGCGATGACTTTTATGTCGGGCTGAAGCGCGTAATAAGTCAGTTCAAATCTAACCTGATCGTTGCCTTTTCCCGTCGCGCCGTGCGCCACCGCGTCCGCGCCTTCCGCCTGCGCGATTTCGATTTGTTTGCGGGCAATCACCGGACGCGCCAGCGAAGTTCCCAAAAGGTAAACGCCTTCATAAAGCGCGTTCGCTTTAACCGCTGTCCAGACGAATTCTTTGACGAATTCTTCGCGCAAATCTTCTACATAAAGTTTTGACGCGCCCGTTTTCAAAGCCTTTTCTTCCAAACCGTCGAGTTCTTCGCCCTGCCCGACATCGGCGCAGAAACAGACGACTTCCGCGCCGTAAGTTTCTTTGATCCACAGCAGCATTGCGGAAGTATCAAGTCCGCCGGAGTATGCCAAAACTACTTTGTTAATTTTCTTTTCCATCTTTTTGTTAGTGAGCAGTGAGCAGAAATACATTTTGACTTCCGCTCACCGCTCCTGCTCACTGCTCGAATAAATCCCAAATTTTTTTCATCGCCGATTTTTGCGATTTTACATTTTTGACGGCGATGAAAATCGTGTCGTCGCCCGCAATCGTCCCGACGATTGCGGTAATTTTAGCGCGGTCAATCTGCACGGCGACCGCCGATGCCAAACCGCTTTCGCACCTGGCGACAATCAAATTTTCACCGGCGTTTTCCAACCCGACGAAACCGAAACGCCCATTTTCACTGCTTGGCAGCGCATAAAACCCGCCGGCTTTGACGATGCCGAGTTCGTCCAAATCTCTCGAAACGCTCGACTGCGCCGCATCGAAACCGGCTTCCGACAATGCTTTCGTCAGCCGTTCCTGCGTGGCGATATTGTTTGCGCCGATTAAATTTATAATCGCTTGCTGTCGTTTATCTTTAACCATTTTTGCTCAAAATTATGCACGAAAAGTGCAAATATATTGCATAGATGAATAAAATAAAGTCTCCGCTGCCGAATGTCAACCGAATTGATCTTGTTTTTAATTTTAAACTTGAAGTTATGAGCGATAACGGGTGAAGATTAGAGCGTGGCGGTCTACACTTTGAAAGCAGAGTTCGATGGGCGTTGAAGCGAAAACGACCCGCGTCAAACACACCGAAGCAGCCGGAGTAGGTCAAGGTCAATTGATTATCGAACGCCTGAATTTAGGGGTTGCGACATTGAATTTTTGGACATTAAGGCGCGGCAGACCGCCGGTAAAAGCAATCGTGAAACTATGGGAATTGCCTTGAATGGTTGGGCGGTGAAAACTCGTTTTCTAAATCGAAAACTCTAGCTTTTATCACATCCGCAGTCGTTTCCGCACGGATTCTTCGACGAGAACGATCTCGTCTTGCGCCACATTGTCCGCCCGATATATGCCAACGCCACAGCTACGATAATCGCCACGATGATTGTTTGAATGTTCATAATTCGTTTGCTTTCGATGCTAACCGAATCCCAAAAGCCGTCCGCCCTGAAACGTCAGAAATGCCGCCGCGTAAGCCAGCACGGTCATATAGACAACCATAAAAATCGTCCACGCCCACGAATTCGTTTCGCGGCGGACAACTGCCACCGTTGACATACACTGCATCGCCAGCACGAAAAAAACCATTATAGTCACGGCGGTCAGAGGTGTCCAGACCTTCGTGCCGTCGTCGCGTTTCGCGTCCCGAATCGCCTGCATTAAACCTTCCGATTGGGCATCCGCGCTTTTGCCGGTATTGTAGATGATGCTGAGAGTCGAAACCAGAACTTCCCGCGCCGCGAACGAGGCGATTAACGCCACGCCGATTTTCCAGTCAAAACCGAGCGGGCGAATCGCCGGTTCAATAAAGTGTCCGAGCTGTCCGGCGTAACTATTCCGCAGTGCCGCGCCTTCTTTTTCTTCAGCGGCTTTCTTTTCCGCTTCCGTTGCCGCTGTGTCGTCCGTCGCAGCAATTGCCGCCTGTTCCGACTGCTCACCGCGCACTGCCGACGGCTCGCCGCCACTTCGCGGAAACGCCGTCAAAGCCCACAAAATAATCGAAATCGCCAAAATCACCGTTCCGGCGCGTTTCGTAAACTGCCAGCCATTGTTCAGCATATTTTGAACGACGCTTCGTACATTCGGCAGGCGATACGGCGGCAACTCCATTACGAACGGCGGCGGCGGCGATTTCAAAATCGTTTTTTTCAGAATCCAGGCGACGATGACCGCCGTGATAATGCCGAGCGAATACATCGCCAGCATCAGAACCGCGCCGACCGAGACGAATCCGAAAACGGTTTGCCCGGCGAAAAACGTCGCAATCATAAGCGCGTAAACCGGCAGCCGCGCCGAACACGACATAAACGGCGCAATCATAATCGTCGCCAGACGGTCTTTCGGACTCTCAATCGTCCGCGTCGCCATAATGCCCGGAATCGCGCACGCGAAACTCGACATCAGCGGCAGAAATGCTTTGCCGTGCAGCCCGACTTTGCTCATCAGTTTATCAAGCAGAAACGCCGCCCGCGCCATATAACCCGTATCTTCGAGAATTGAAATAAACAGAAAAAGCAGCAGAATCTGCGGCAGAAAAACCAAAATGCCGCCGACTCCGGCGATCACGCCGTCAACCAGTAAATCGGTCAGCAAACCTTCGGGCATAGTCGTGCGCGTAAAATCGCCCAGCACACCGAAACCGGCTTCGAGCAAATCCATCGGCAGCGTCGCCCACGAAAATATCGCCTGGAAAACCAGCAGCAGAACACCGACCAAAATAACGAGACCGAAAAATTTGTGCGTTAAAACGCGATCAATCTTTTCCGAGAGGTTGCGTTCGCCGGTTTGTTTCGGCACGACCGATTCCTGGTAAACTTCCGAAATAAAATTGTAGCGGGCGAAGATTTTTTTGTTAATCGCGTTGTCATCCTGAAGGCTGAGTCGGATAAAATCCGCGCCATCCGCTTCGGAAAATTGTTGATCGGTCGTGAGATTTTGATGGCGGGCGGCTTCGTAAACCTGTTCGGCGAGTTCTTCGATGCCGATTTTCTGCGTCGCTTTGACTTCGACAACCGGAATTTGAAGCAGTTCGGCGAGTTTTTTCGTGTTGATTGCGAGGCTCTGGTTTTCGGCGACATCAACCATCGTCAGGGCGATGACGAGCGGAATTTTATATTCGAGAAGCTGCGTGACGAGATAGAGATTTCGTTCGAGGTTGGTCGCGTCCACGACGGCGATAATCGCGTCCGGCTTTGATAAACCGGCGAGTTTGCCGGTCAAGACATCGCGGGCGATTTGCTCGTCCATCGAAGTCGCGTCGAGACTGTAGAGTCCCGGCAAATCAATCAAACGCGCCGTCTGATCGTTTAATTTCCAGAATCCTTCCTTGCGCTCGACCGTCACCCCGGAATAATTCGCCACTTTCTGACGCATTCCGGTGAGGGCGTTAAACAGCGTCGTTTTGCCCGCGTTCGGGTTGCCGGCAAGGGCGATTACGAAAGCGGCTTTGTTCGTTGGAACGATTTTCTTGGTTGGCTGCCGTAACACTTGATCGGCGATTTTCGGATTCATTGCGCGGCTTCCAAACTTTGAACTTCTATCGTGTCAGCTTCGCTGCGCCGCATCGCCAGATGATAGCCGCGCACACGGATTTCCAGCGGATCGCCGAACGGCGCGGATTTAATCACCCGCACGGAAACGCCCGGCACCACGCCCATCTCCATCAAACGCCTGGTGATCGGGTTGTTTCCATTGACGGTCAAAACTTTGGCGGTCGCGCCGATTGGCAAACTGGTTAAATTCATTGTTTTGGTAAAGTAGTTTTAAATCGTTTTTCCTTATCAATTTAATTCTAAATTAGTTGAAATCAATTTTCAATTTCAACAAATGGAATTTGGCGCATTTAATCAAAAAAAAGTGTCTGCTCGGATATTTACGTCTCCCGGAGACACGGAATTTTTACAATTCACAATTGAACAAGCTGGATGCTAACTCATCGGAACGGCATAAAATTGGGTTGTTCCAATAGAATTCAAATCTTTCTAACAATCGTTTCAACAAACATTTCGCCTCCGATAGAATTACCTGTAAATTTTCAAACGGCTTGGGAATGAAAAATTATTTTCATCTTTTATTTGTTAGGCTGGAAGATATTCTTCTCCGAAACCAGATCGGCTTGATAAGTTCCGAACGCCAATCGAAGCGGCAGACGCTTTTCGTCGCTGCCCAGCCACAACCGTAAATTGTATTGATCAATCGCCGGATTGCCCGTGCTGATTGAAATAAGCTGCGCCGAAACGGTTTCGCCGCGCAGATTGATAATGTCGGCGGTCGCCGGTCGCAAGGTCAAAACGGAGGCTTTCGCGTCGAGAAAAACCGCGACGCGCGTGTCGTTAACCGGATTCGTCAAATCTTTGCTCGGCTTGAGGTTGAACGAGCGAACCGCGTAAATCAGCGATAAAATGCTGTGCGTTCCGACCGGAATTTCTATCTGACTGCCTTTGCTGCTCATCGCCGAGCCGATTTTTTGATCGAATAAAATTTGCTGGCTGAACGCCGCCAGCGCGCCGTTTAATTTCAACTCGATTTGCTGCGGCGCGATTGATTCGGGATTGACCTGCGCCCGAATCGCGTCGTTCAACTTAAAGATTTGCTGATTCGGCTGGGTTTCCGCAACCGTCGCCGTCAAAACCAAACTGTCCTGTCCCGAATACTGTTTGCGCTCTTTGGCTTGCAGCGTAACCGAGCCGAGCAGTTGCCCGCCGTTGGAAATTTGATATTCGAGCGTTTCGCCCAACGCGAACGGCAATTCTTTTGACAGCGGCTGGTTTTCGATATAAGGTGTCGGCGTAGCAATCGGCTTCGGCGCGATTGACGGGCGCGGTGTCGGCGCGGCGGGCGGAAGCGGTTCGACTGCCGTTTCCGGTTCGGTCATCTGAACGCTGGCGATTTCGGCGCGAAACAATCCTTTCGATGTTCGGAACCGAATCAAAACCGGAATTCTGGCATTGTCGGTCGTGAAATTGATGCTGAGATTTTTAATGCCGTTCTCGGTCAAGAAAGAACTCTCGACGGTCGAGACGCTCGTCTCGAATTCGCCCGCCGCGTTTTTGAACGGCGTGTTTCTGCCCGTGTTGACAAACACGGCGTTGTAAACTTTATCATCTTCCTGAAACGAAAAACTGCCGCTGCCGCCCGCGTTTCGAGCCTGGTAGATGACGGTCAGCAAATCGTTGTAAACCGTCGGATTGACCGTGTAATTGCTGACGGTTTCCTTCGGCGTAACTTCGACGCTGGAAGTTTTGCGAACGTAGAGCGGCAAACCCGAATCACTCGCGGCAAACGTCGTACGCGATTCGTCAAGCAAATAAAACGCGCTGACGAGTTCGTTGGTTTTGATTTTCGAGTGCAGTTCGACCGCATCTTTTTCGCCCAGTTTGCCGCGTGAAACGACGTGAGTTTCGGCGTAAGCGGCGTTGTTGAAATTGGCGAAAGTGACGTTGTAAGTCAGCCGCTCGCCGATGCGAAACGGGGTCGGCGGCAAAATTTGAATTTTAGTTTTAGTTTGCGCGGCGGCGTTTTGTAAATCACCGAACGCCAATGCGCCGGATAAAATGAAAGCGGCGCAAACTACCAATAATTGCGTTTGAGCTTGAACGAAAGCCTTAATTTTCTTGAGGTTTTCGGCTTGAATATTTATTTGACTCATTAAAAATTTTAGACGTGTTCCGTCTCTTCCAAAATTTGCCGCACGGCTGAAACGCGATTTTTCGTCTGCACAATCGGACGACCGATGACCACATAATTCGCGCCCGCCGCTATCGCTTCTTTCGCCGTCGTTACACGTTTCTGATCGCCGAAAGTTTCAACTTTCCCGCTTCTGATTCCGGGCGTAACGATTAAAAAATTTTCCACGTTCCGGCGAATCAATGCAGCTTCGAGCGGCGAGGCGACCACGCCGTCCAAACCGCATTTCGCCGCCAGTTGCGCCAGCGTCAAAACCTGCGCGTCCGTCTCCGCTTCGATTCCGACTTCTTTCAAATTTTCCCGGTTCGCGCTGGTTAAAACGGTTACGCCGATAATTTTCGGCTTTTCGAGATTTTCCTTTTCGCAAAACTCGCCGACTTCCCCGACGGTTCGCCGCATCATTTCCGCGCCGCCGAAGGCGTGAACATTGAACATCCAAACGCCGAGCCGTGCAACTTCAACTGCCGCTTTGGCGACCGTATTCGGGATGTCGTGGAATTTCACGTCGAGGAAAATCCGATGTTTCGCGTCCACTAATTCCCGAACGAAAGATGCGCCCGCCGCCGTGAAAAGTTGCAGCCCGATTTTAAACGCGCCGACTTCGCCGCGCAATTCGGCGATTATTTCACGCGCTTCCTCGGCGTTTTCGACATCGAGGGCGACGATTATTTTTTCCTTGTTCGACATTCGATTTTATTCGATTGATTGATAAATTCGTTCGCGGAAAAATTGACTCAAACGACGCGCGCCGCCGGTTAAAAGATGATTTTTTTCCGGTTTGAAATGCTGAAACGGCAGCGCGATTTCAATTTTCGGCGAATGACTCTTTTTCAAAAACTCCAGACATTGCGCTCCCGTCTCCTTCGCTTCGAGCGCGGCGGCGCGGGCGTTGTTCGCGCTTTTTTGATCGCCCGAAAATTCGGCAATCACGCTTTGCATAAACCAGGCATCGGCGTATTTGATGTCGCGTGAAATCGCCGCCTGGAAATGATCGAGAGCCACGTCGAATTTGCCGGCTTGAAAATAACACGCGCCAATTAAATACCGGATTTCCGGCGCGTCGGCGTTTTCCGAAGCCTGTTTGAACGCCGCCAAAGCCTCCGTCCAATTCGCCTCAAACGCCGCGAGCATTCCCCAAACATAGTTGACGCAAAACGATTTTTCATCGTCTGAAACCAGCCCGCTCAACAATCTTCGCGCTTTTTCGGTTTCCGCCGCATCGCCGTAAATCGTGCCGAGCAGCAATAGAATTTTGGCGTTCAACGGTTCGACGGCAAAGGCTTGTTCGAGATTTTTTTGCGCCGCTTCAAATTTATCGGCGCGGAAAAGCTGTTCGGCGATGAAGACGAGCAGCGGAACATTGTGCGGCGACAAAAGCGCGGCGCGTTCCAGATTCAGAAACGCCTGCTTTTCTTCTTTCTCGCCTAGAAGTTTGATGCCTTCTTTAATTAAATGCGCGAAAAGCTCTATCTGTTTCGCGTCGTGGGCGGCGAAAATTTCGTGCAGCAGTTTCTCCTTTTTGTTTTTCGCCGTTTGCTTTTCCTTTTTTTCGTTCAGCAGTTCAAACGTATGACGGCTTAAAGTTTCCGATAAATCGGGATTGACCGTTTCGAGCGTTTCAAAAAAAGATTGCAGCAGCGTGTGGTCGCGCTGAAAAGATTTGGCTTCGCGGCTGATGAATTCGAGAGCCATCGCCAACTGCTCGGTAATCTGCGCGAGCCGTAATTCGAGCAGGGAAACTCGTTCTAAAATGTGATCTTCGTAATACGACGGAACGTAATTCGTATCGTATTTTAACGACTGCGGAAAGACGACGAGCAGCAGACGAGTTCCGCAGCGGCGGCAAATCGCCTCGCCGAGATTATTGGCGGCGCGGCAGTTTTGACAGTAACAGGCGATTTTTTTTTCCACCATAAAGTAAATGGTCAATGATAAATGGTGAATTTTCCGGTTTTCGATAAACCATTTATCATTGACCATCATTCCAAGTCCAAAGGATTTCTAAACGGCTGGTCCGAATCGGTGTCGGCGCGTTTCAAGGCTTCCTGAAATTTCTCTTCTAAAATTCGCTGGCGGTCTTTCTGCGATGACATTTCCTGCGCGAACAGATTTTCGCGCAGCTCTTTTTGTTTGACGAGTTCGCCTTTTAAATCCTCGAACGAGCCAAGTTTCTTCGTCTTTTCCTCGTGCGCCAGAATCGCGCCGGTCAGCGCGTCAATCGTCAAAACCGCTTCGCAGCACGGACAAATAATGCTGAACTTTTCCATAATAAACCGTCACAACTCAAATCAAAATCAGCCGAAACAACCGCTGTAATCAGAAAACTATGCGCTGTTCGCTGTCAACTATGCGAATCAGGAATAAAACGGGCGGTCAGCCTGCTTCGTCCGCCGTTGATAGATTGTCCGCCGAATAAAAACAGACTAACAGTCTGTTTTACGCTGCGCGCATATTTGCTCAAAAGGGCTTTTTTGAGCGGCTGATTTCCAGCCCTTGATTCGCATTATTGATCCGTTTAAGGTTCCACGCCGACGGCTCGCAGGTATTCGGCGGCGGTGGCGGTTGCCGAATTGCTGATCGCGCCTTTCGGCACCATCAAAACCTTGCCGTTTTTCAGGTAGACCTTCGTCACCGGGTTACTGCCGTCTTCAAAAGTCCGCTCGACTTTCGCCAGCCGCGGATTATTTTTGAAAATCCGCGTTTCGATTGGAACGCCTCGGCGGTTCATCGTGACGGCAATTTCCGAATTATCGGGCGCGGCGAACGGAGTCGGTTTGGTCGCCGGAATCGGCGCGGCATTCCGGTCGCCGCCGCCTTTGGATCTTAATCTTTCCATATTTTCCAAGCTGACGGACGTATCCCGAAGACGCGGCTGATTGGAATTTATCGAATTTTGGGCATTGACGGCGGAATTCGTATTAGCTTGATCGGTCGGCAAATCAGCCGTCGGTTTAATTGTCGGGCTGGTTGAAGCGTTGGCGTTGGCGGTTTTGTTCGCTGCGCTCAATTCGACATTTGAAGCGGGCGGAGAGGAAGCGCAAGCCGTGATAAAAAACGCGATAATCGCCGGGTAATAAAACTTGCTCACTCGAAACTCCTCAACTTTTCCTTCAGATCGGCTTTGACCGTCCGCCATTCCGAATCAATAATACTGAAATAAACCGAATCACGAAAGCGTCCCGCGTCGGTAATCAAATGCTGTCGTAAAATCCCTTCTTCGGTCGCGCCGAGCCGTCGAATCGCCCGCTTCGACGGCTCGTTCAGCACGTCGGTTTTCAGTTCGACGCGAACGCATTGCCACGTTTCAAAGGCGTGCGTCAACATCAAAAGTTTGGCTTCGGTGTTGATCGCCGTGCGCTGCCACTGGGGATTGATCCACGTCCAGCCGATTTCCGTTTTGCGGTGCGCCGGTTCGATGTTTCCGAAACGGGTCGCACCGATAATGGTGCCGCCGGATTTTTCAATCGTGACGAACGGCAGGGAGATTTTGCGCTCGAATTCGCCGAGCGCGGTTTCGATGTAGCGCAGCATATCTTCCCGCGTCCGAACATTATTCGTCGTCCAAAGCCACAAGGATTCGTCGTTCGCCGCTTCGTAAAGTTCGGCTAAATAGCTTAACTTCAACGGCGCGAGCCGCACAAATTCGCCTTCGAGCGTGATCGGTTTGATTTGCATAACTTAGGTTTCGGGTTCAAGGTTTCAGGTTTCTGATTGAAGAATATGTTTAATCCTAAATATTGAACCTTAAACCTCAAACCTTAAACCCAATGTTTACAGCTTTTTCTCCATCACCCAGTCGGTCTGCGCGTCCGCGCCGAGTTGAAAAACGTGCGTTCCGACCCGGCGGAAGCCGATTTTCTCGTAAAATTTCTGCGCTCGAAAATTGTATTCCCAAACGCCGAGCCACATCGTCTCGTAATTTTTTTGCGCGGCGACGGCGAAACACTCGTTCATCAATTCGCCCGCGATTCCCGTGCCGTGGAAATCTTTGGCGACGTAGAGCCTTTGCAGTTCAATCGGGTTCGCGCCCGAAACGCATTCTTCGGTCGAATGTTCCTGCAATTTCGCGTAACCGATCATCGCGCCGTCCGCTTCGGCGATGTAAAACATCGAATTTTCGTCGTTTAATTCATTGCCGAACGCCGCCGCGCTCATAAATTCGGTGATATAGCGGTGCATATCTTCCGGCGCGTTCAGAGGGTTTTCGGCAAAAGTGTCGTTGAAAATTTGCACGGCGAGCGGGGCAAGCGCGGCGGCATCCGCTGAAACTCCGCGCCTGATTTTGAAGTTTATTTCGTTCATCATTGATAATTTTGTTCGTTTCGTCCGAAATTATCCGGCAATATCGAATTATACCGTTTTCAAGTCCGTTATGAAGAATTCCGTTGACTTCGATTTTTCCGATTCGATAACCAAAACAAATAACCGCACCGGCAAACCGCATTTCGTCGGTCATCGAAAGTCTTCGTTGAGACAGCGGCAAACCTGGGGCGGGAAACATTTTCCGACAATCAAAACTTCAGCCGACAAATCAATTCCGATTGGCGCGATGCCGTTTGTTTCATAATATCTTTTAAAATTTACAAACGATTTTGTTTGCAGACAGTAAAACATAAAAATTTAATTCACAACTTTAAGAAAATTATGTATAATTTCGTTCGTATTCCCAGATGCCGCTAGTTTTCTGCAATCTTTTTTATTTGACCGCGCATCTACGCATTGGTTCGATGTTTGATGCCAACTTGCCCCGGCAGTATTCTTCGACCGGCAGAGACGATTCAAAACCGTCTCTGTTTAATTAAAAACCTGGAAAATCAAAATTTGTGGAGGAGATTATGTTTTATAAGTCCAATTTTTTTCGCGCCGCAGGTGCTTTATGTCTGGCTTTGATGATGACGCTGTTCGTTTTCGGCGACACGATTCGCCTGAAGGACGGCAGTCTCATCAAAGGTAAAATCGTCAGTTTCGGCGGCGGCAAATTCGTTATTTCAGTCGGCGACGGAACGCGCCGGCGAACGCTGAATTATTCGGCGAGCGATGTCGAATCAATCGCGTTCGACAATTACACGCCGCCGGCGGCGGTTAATAATTCGGCTAAAAACAATGATAATTCAACGATCATCACGGTCGGGCAAACCACGCCGAAATCTCCGCCTGCGCCGCCGAAAATTATCACGAGTTCGCCGAACGCACCGAACGCGCCGAACGCACCGAAACCGATTGAAGTCGGCGTGAAGGTTTTGGCGGACAACACGGCGAACGGCTGGACGAATTCCGGCTGGGTCGTGCGAAAAGGACAGAGAATCAAAATCACCGGCACGGGACGCATTTCTCTGGGCGGCGGACGTTACGCCACGCCGGGCGGCATCGCATCGCTGCCCGACAAAGACAAATTGATGCCCGAAAAGGCGACGGGCGGTTTAATTGCCGTTATCGGCGAGGACAACAATAGGTTTATTTTTATCGGCGATTCCTACGAATTTACGGCAACTCAGGACGGCACGTTATTTTTAGGCGTGAACGAGGGAAATTTGAGTGACAATTCGGGCGTGTTCGACGTAAAAATCGAAATCAGTTCGGAACTCGTTAACTGAACCAGCCGCCAGCTCAAAAATCCGCGAGTCGGCTTAAATTCTCAATTTTACATTCTCAATCCTTCATTTTTCCGCGTGAAAATTTAGAATGAAAAATGTGTAATTGAGAATTTCCGATTTTTGAGACGGCTGGTAGTGAGAAGTGAGAACTGCTTTCACTTCTCATTTTAATTGAAAGGTTCCAACTAAAAACCGGCGAGTTGTATCTAACAGTCAAAATCAAGCCAGGAAAATAATAAATAATTTATGCAAGTCGTTTCGCCGCCCGTATTTTCGAGATTGTTCGTTTTGCTGATCGCCGTTTTTTTCTCGTGCAGCGTGTTTTCTCACGCTCAATCGCGCCCGCAAAAAGGCGACGCGCCGAAGGGCGACGGCAAAAAGAACGAACGCCCGAAACCGAAAACCGATGCCGAACTCAAAGCCGAAGAGGAAAAACGCCGACAACAGGAAGAGGATAAAAACGCCGTCGTGGATACGGAAGTTTTAAATATCAAATCCAACATCGTTAATGTTGACGCGGTGGTTTACAACAAAAAAACCGGGCGGATCGTAACCGGACTGAAAAAGGAAAACTTCGCGGTTTTTGAAAACGGCGTAAAACAGGAAATTACGAATTTCGCCACGCCCGAAGCTCCGATTACGGTGACGCTAGTCGTTGACTACAGCAAGTTGGGCGCGACTATTGGTTCGGCGAGCGGCGGCGGATTTGAACCGGGAAAAATGGAAATGGTGCGCCCGGTCGCTTATTTTCTGTCGAAATTTATCAAGCCGCCCGACGATTATGCTTCCGTGATTGCGTTCGATATTCGCCCGACTCCTTTGACGGATTTTACGAATGATCCGAACCGCATCAACAGCGTGATCAATCTGCTGCTTCGCAACAGTCCGGCGTTCACCGACAGCAATATGTTCGATGCGTTGAAACTCGCACTGGTCGGCGGCAGAGCCGATTCGGTGGTGCTGGAAAATTCCAAACAAGACAAAATGAATTACGGCGGAATGGTTGACGTGAAAGCCAAACGCCGCGCCATTATTCTCGTCTCGACCGGCATTGATTCGATGAGCCGCATCAATTACGGCGAAATGCGGAAGATTATTCAGAATTCCGGCATCCCGATTTACATTATCGGCACGGGCGAGATGTTCCTCAAAATGTATGATTCGCAATTGGGAGCGACCGATACCATTTCCGGTTTTCCCGGCAGATTGACGTTTTTGCAGGCGCGAAATACGCTGACGACTTTCGCCAAAGAATCCGGCGGAACCTATTCGCCGGTTACTTTTCCATCCGAATTGCCGGGCGTTCTGGGCAACATCAACACTTTGCTTCGCAACCAATACAGCATCGCCTACAACGCTCTCGAAGCCCGCGAACCGGGCAAGAAATACGTTCTCGATGTTAAAGTTGACATCAACGGCGACGGCATCTACGAAGAAAAAGGCTACGTCATTCAGCATCGCCCGTTCTACATCACGCCGAAGGACGAAAAGGTAAAAGGTAAAAAGTAAAAGGTGGAAATTCAGCGACGAAAAAGCCGATTGATAAACTCAGTCGGCTTTTTTTATTTTTAACCTTTTACTTTTGACCTTCTACTTTCAACTTTCGTAAATTCTGATTTTGAATTCGTCGTTCGCCGTGTAAATTTCCACGCGCCTGCCGGAAAAATGTTTCGACGAGCGCAAAATCATCGGCAAGCCGCCTTTCGGGATATTCGTTCCGTATTCTCTTTTGGAAAAAATCGAAGCGATTTGCGGATTCAAACGCTGCGTGATGCCGTAACGAATGGCTCTCGAAGCGGGCGGCACAAAGCCGTTGGTGCGGCGCGGATTGACGATCTCAATCGCGTTGTCGTAAATCAAAACGCGCGTCGGAATCTCTCGAATCGCCAAATCGCGGTGAACGACGGCGTTGGCGACGGCTTCCCGAATCGAAAATTGGTGATAATTGCCGCGCGCCTTGACGATGGAATTCTCCGGCGAAACGTCAACTTTTCGGCGCGATTTGTCTTTCGCCAAATCGCAGTAACGCTCGATAAAGCGCATCACGGATTCGTATAAAAACAGCAGATTGCCGTTGATTTCGTTGGTTTCGATCAGTTGCGCGTTACCGTTTTCGCCCGCCAAACGCGACACCGTGATTTTGGAATGCGGCAGTGTTTCGGCGACTTTTTCGTTTTTTCCGAATAATAAAAGCGCGGCGACGGTCGGCATAAATTCATCGCTGCTGCCGATTGCCAGCAGCAAATCCTTTTTCAAAAACTCGCTCGTCTGATAATTTCCCGTGCCGCCGATGTCGTCGCCGAACGCGGCGGCGAACGTCCATAACAATCCGTCGTCAAAATCGCTTTCGGCGACGTTTTGCAGCGGAATGTTTTCGTAGTTGAGCGGGCGAATCTCGCTCAGCCAGTCAGATAACTCGCCGCGTGAAATCTCGCGTTTTTCCGCCCCAATTCTGATATAAAATCTGCCGTCGCGGGTGCGATACGGACGGCGTTTGCCTTCGACATCGAGAACGACGACGATTCGCGCATTGTCGAAAGAAATGCTGTCAATCAAAGGCAAAAGCGGCGGATAAATCTCTTCGCGGCAGATTCGGACGAGTTCGGCTTGAACTTCTTCCGGGTTGCGAACGCCTTCGATTCGCAGTTGGTCGGTGATCCCGAAAATCATCGTGCCGCCGTCGGTATTGGCGAGCGCGACGATGCCTTTGGCGATTTTGTCGGAATTGGAGAGTTTGACTTTGAGTTCGAGATAAGTGTCTTCGCCGCCGCGAATCAGGCGCAGAAGTTCGGTGCGCGTCGTTTGCGGCGACGGCTGATTTTGCAGATATTCCTGAAAAGAACGCTCGGCGGAAGATTCGGAATGCGGATTGAATCGAAATTTTTTGCGTGGCATTTTTCGCGGCGTGTCGTTTTTTGTTAAGACGGCACACGCTTTTTCGGCAGCCGCCCGGATGCGCTTCGTTCGTGAAAGTCGCATTGCTGGAATCGAATTGTCAACTCTTTTAATTGAACCATTTATGTCCGAAAAAGTAAAAGAAACGCGGAAAACCTTTCAGTTTTGTTTGCGCTTTGCCGATTTTTTTCGCAAACTTATCACGTTCGATTTATTTCAATCCTAAACAAGACTACAAAAGTGGAAACGGAAACGGAGGTCATTATAACTTACGTCGGTCTCGGCTCGAATCTCGGCGATAGAGCGGGCAATTTGCTGCTCGCCGTGCGCGGTTTGATGGAGGCGAGTTTCACTGTCTGCAAACTTTCCGCGATTTATGAAACCGCGCCGTTCGGCGTTGAGGCGGCGGAAAATCACGCGAAGTATCTAAATATGGTCGCCGAAATTCACGTTAAAAGCGTTTCGCCGTCGCAGATGCTGGCGCGAATGCTCCGCATCGAATATCTTTTGGGGCGGCGCGACAAAAATCTGAATAAACCGCGCACGGTTGATCTGGATTTGCTGCTGTTCGGCGATATAAAATACGACACCGAATTTCTGACCGTGCCGCACCCGCGAATGCACGAACGCCGTTTCGTTCTCGTCCCGCTCGCCGAACTCGCGCCGCACGCCGTTCACCCGATTCTGCACCAGAAAATCAAACAAATCCTTTCCGAAGTCCGGGACGATTCGGCAGTCAGACGCTGGAATCCGGCAGGCAGTGGATAATTGATACCGGATAATGGATAATGACTCTGATTTATTTATTATCCATTATCAATTATCCGTTAAAAAAATGGCATATTTACAACCCGACAAAACCGGCAAAGTCTATCTGCCCGCGATTCGCGCGGCGAAGGAAAGCGGCGAAAAATTAGTTTGCCTGACGGCTTACGATTACCCGACGGCGCGGATCGTGGACGAAGCGGGCGTTGATATGATTCTGGTCGGCGACAGCATCGGCAACGTCATTCACGGCTACGGCAACACGATTCCGGTTAGTCTGGACGAAATCGTAACGGCTTTAATCGCCGTCAAACGCGGCACGGAACGGGCGATGGTCATCGCCGATATGCCTTACGGAAGTTACCACGTCAACGAAGACGAATCGGTGCGAAACGCGCTGAAGCTGATGAAATACGGCGGCGCGGAAGCCGTTAAACTCGAAGGCGGACGCAACCGCGTCAAACTCGTTCAAAGATTAGTTGACGAAGAAATTCCCGTGATCGCGCACATCGGTTTGACTCCGCAGTCGGTTTACAAACTCGGCGGTTATCGCGTTCAGGGACGAACGGCGGAACAGGCGAAACGATTGATCGAAGACGCGAAAATGCTCGAAGAAGCAGGCGCGTTCGCCATTGTTTTAGAATTAGTGCCGCGTGAAGTCGCCGAAATTATCACGAAAGATTTGGAAATTTCCACCATCGGCATCGGCGCAGGCGCGGAATGCGACATTCAGGTTCTGGTTCTGCACGATCTGGTCGGAATGACTTTTGGCAGACAGCCGCGTTTTGTCCGCCAGTATTCGAGCGTCCGCGACGTGATGACCGCCGCGATTCAAAGCTGGACGAGCGATGTCAAAAACGGCACTTACCCGAACGAAAAGGAATCTTACGGTTTGACGGAAGAGACGAAAAAAGAATTGGAAATAAACTGAATCTCTGATAATTTGGTTGAAGTTATGATTCCTAAAATTCTGCAAAAATCGAAACAGCGAATTATGGAAATTTGTCGTCAATACAAAATCCGCGAATTAAGTTTGTTCGGCTCGCAAGTGCGCGGCGATTCGACCGCCAAAAGCGATTTCGATTTTTTGGTCGAGTTTCAGCCCGAAGCCGATATTGATTATTTCCAGATTTTTGAAATCCAGGAAGAACTCGAAAGTATCATTGAAAAGAAAGTTGATTTAGTTTCCAAAAGGGGTTTGAAAAGGTTTGCCCGACAACAAATTTTGTCCGAAGCCGAAGTGATTTATGCGCTCTGAACTTCTATATTTGCAAGGCATTCTCGAAGCGATTGCGGCAATTGAAGATTTTTGCGGGGCATAGAAAAAACCGAATTTTTAACCGGCGATTTACTGCAAAGCGCAGTTCTTTACAAACTTATAATTATCGGCGAAGCATCGGCGAATGTTTCGGACGCAATTAAGCGGCGTTATCCGCAAACGTCTTGGAAGAAAATCGTCGGACTGCGAAACATCTCGGCTCACGCTTATTTTTCGGTTGATTGGGAAGCGATTTGGGCAACCGTCCGAAATCAATTAAAACTCTACAGACTCAGGTTAAAAAGATTTTACAAAATGAATTTCCCGATTCTCAATCGAGAAACCAAGAATAATGGAAATTATCAACCGCCGCGCCCGAATGTCTTCGCTGACGAGAAAACTGCGGCGCGAAAATAAAACTATCGGATTTGTGCCGACGATGGGCGCACTTCATCAAGGTCATTTATCGCTGGTCGAAGAAGCACGGCAGATGTGCGACATCGTGATCGTCTCGATTTTCGTTAATCCGGCGCAGTTTAATGCGCCCGAAGACCTCGAAAAATATCCGCGTGATTTGACCGCCGATGCCGCGCTTTTGTCCGAATACCAAGTTGATTACATTTACGCGCCGGAAGCCTCGGAGATTTACGGCGCAGGATTTTCGACTTACGTTTACGTCGAAAATCTGACCGAAACTCTGGAAGGCGCGTCGCGTCCCGGACATTTTCGCGGCGTGGCGACGGTCGTCACGATTCTATTTAATACGATGCGCCCCGACTACGCTTTTTTCGGGCAGAAGGACGCGCAGCAAGTCGCCGTTATCAAACGCCTGACACGCGATTTAGGCTTTGATACGGAAATCGTTGTCGGGCGAACCGTCCGCGAAGAATCGGGTTTGGCGATGTCCTCCCGAAATTCGCTTTTGAGCGCGGAGGAACGCTCCAAAGCCTCGATAATTTATCGAGCGTTGCGCGAAGCGAAAATCGCCGCCAAAAACGGCGAACGAAATGCCGTCAGAATCGCGGAAATCGTGCGCGAAAAAATCGCCTCCGAACCGTTCGCCCAACTCGATTACGTCGCCGTCGTGGACGGCGAAACGCTCGAACCCGTCGAAAAAATCGGTGAAACCGCCGTCTTGATTGCCGTTGCCGCCCGGTTCGGAAACGTGCGTTTGATTGACAACACGATTCTCAATCGTAAACCGTAAAATCTGCGCCCGAAAGCATAGTTTGGCAACCAACTTGCATCTAAATTTACGGGTTTCAAAAAAGTCGAAACTCACCAAACATATGAAAAACATTAAATTGTTATTCGCGGTTTTAGCTGTGGTTTTCACTGTTTCGTTCAGTGTTCCGGCGCAGACTTTGACTTCGCTCGACGGCGAAAAAATCAACGTCGCCGGTCAAAACGGCAAAGTCGTCGTGCTGGCAATCGGCGCAAGCTGGCTGCCGCTCTCAAAAGACCAAGCCGGTTTTACCAACAAGATCGCCAAAAAATTCGCCGGGCGCGAAGTCGTCGTTTATTTCGTCGCCACCGATTCGATTTCGGAAAAATCGAAAAACTACGCGACCAACGCCGAACTCAACGCTTTCGCCAAACAGACCAAGTTGACGGTTCCGATTCTGCGCGATTCGGATGGCGCGGCGACGCTCAAAAAATACGCGATTGACCAGATTCCGTCGTTCGTCATTTTAGGCAAAGACGGTAAACCGGCGACCGAAGCCTTCGGCGGTCTCGATCCGAAAAGCGATATTTCAATTCCGATTTCACAGGCGATTGAGAAACTTTTGTAGATTTAATTTTACAGGATGGGCAGGATGAACAGGATAATTTGTTTGTCCTGTTTTTCTTTTTAAAGTTCTTTCAGCAAGTTATAAACCAAATTTACCGGCAAGCCGACGATATTCCAATAATCACCTTCAATCTTTTCAATGAAAAGCGCGGCTTGGGCTTGGACGGCATACGCGCCGGCTTTGTCAAACGGTTCGCCTTTTTCGATCAAAAACTCAATTTCCTCATCGGAAAGTTCGACAAATTTAACGCGGGTTTTTTGCAAATCAACTTTCGTTTCAAAATTCCCATTCGTAACTTTCACCAGCGCGATGCCCGTTAAAACTTCGTGCCAATTCACCGAAAGCATTTGCAGCATTCGCCGCGCATCGTCGAAATCTTTCGGTTTGCCGATGATTTGATTTTCGATGACGACGATGGTATCTGCACCCAAAACGAGTGCGTTTCGGTAATCGGCGGCGACTGCGACGGCTTTTTCTTTCGCCAATCTTTGAACATAATCGGCGGGCGATTCGTCCGGCAGTTCGGTTTCGTCAATGTCGGCGGAATGCTGCTCGAAGTCCCATCCGACCGCCGTTAAAATCTCGCGGCGGCGCGGGCTTGCCGAAGCTAAAATCAGTTTTGGAAGATTTATCATTTCATCATTTAGGATTTATCATTTATCATTTATTTGCAAACATTTGGGTATTTGCAAACATTTGGGCGATTGTTTATGCAGGAACTTTTCCGCGCTCTGCCGAAATTATTAAAGGAGTTTGAGGACACCGAAGAGGTGCGCGAAGCCGTCGTGTTCGCTGCGTGGCGCAGAATCGCGGGCGAAAGTCTTTCGGAACATACCGTTCCGTTTCGACTTTTCAACAAACATTTGATCGTCGCGGTCGCCGATAAAATGTGGAAACGGCATCTGGAAAGTCTGAGCGGGCAGATGATTTTCAAATTAAACTCGGTTCTCAGTCAGCCGATTGTAACTTTTATCGAATTTCGCATCGAAGCCGCGACGCTCGCAGCGGAACGCGCCAAACATCAAAAACAAATTTTATCGGACGAAGAATTAAAGGAAATCGCGCTCGACGAAGTTACGCCGCAATTGCGCCGGGCGGCGGATGCCATCGCCGACGACCATCTGCGTTATCAGTTTTTACTTGCCGCCGGAAGTTGTCTGGCGCGGAAAAATCGGATGAAAAACAAAGAAGATTGACACGCCGATTCGTTTTGCTAAACTCGCTTTTAGGGTGAAAATTATGAATATCACGTTAACGCCGGAACTCGAAAATTTAGTGCGGGAAGAGATTATGTCGGGCGATTATCATTCGCCGAATGATGTTTTGCGCGAAGGACTGCTTTTGATGAAGGAGATGAAACTTTCCAGAGCGGAACGCATCGAAAATCTGCGCCGTGAAGTGCAGAAAGGAATTGACCAAATCAGGGAAGGCAAAAGCAAAAGTTATAATTCGGCTGATGAAATGATGGAAGAGATTATCTCGGAAGCCCGCGCCAACCTTGAAATGAAAAAATCGAATGGCAAATAAATTTGAAATTGCCGAACTCGCCAGAGCCGATTTGAAAGCAATCTGGACTTATTTTGCTGAATTCAATCAAAACTCGGCGGATAAGTTTATGAGAAGGTTAGCAAAAAAGTTTCAGTTGCTGGCGGATAATCCCAAACTCGGACGCAGCCACGACGAAATACTTCTCGATCTTCGCAGTTTTCCTTACAAAAATTACACGATATTTTATTTGCCAATCGAAAACGGCGTGGAAATCTACCGCGTTTTGCACGGCGCGAGAAACGTCGAAGATTTATTTGAAAACTATTTTGAAGGATTGAAACCGTAATGGATGTCAGAAAAATCGCGCAGCTCGCGCACTTGGAAATCACCGACGAAGAAGTCGCGCTCTACACGCCGCAGATGGCGAGTATCGTCGAATATATCGAGCAGTTAAACGAACTCGACACGGAAAACGTCGAAGCATCGCTCGGCGGTTTGACGGCGGAAGGCGAAGCGACAATGACGACGCGCCCCGACGTGCCGCACCAATCGCTCGGACAAACAAAGGCTCTCGATCAAGCTCCGTCAGCAGTCGCGGGACATTTTCAGGTGCCGAAAGTTTTATGAAACGAAAAATGGAAAACGGAAAATGGATTATAAAAAGTCAATTTTTAGTGCTTTGCTTTTTACCTTTTACTTTTTACCTTCTGTCCTGCGGGAGCATTCCAAATCTGGAAAAGCCCGAATGCACCGAATCGCGCAATACGGTCAGGGAATTTTATTCGATTCATTTCGGCAATGAGATGAAGCCTTCGGAAGATTACCTAAAGCGGCGGGAAAAGTTTTTAACGGCGGATTTGCAGAATTTAGTTTCGAAAAATTTGTCAGACCGGCGCGATTATTTCACGGCGACGGACGATTACCCGAAGGCGTTTCGCGTCGGCGACTGCCAAGTGCTTGCGCCGGACAAAACGGTTTTCGGCGTTCTCGTTTTCTGGAAAGACGACACGCGCACCGAACAGCGCGAAATCAAGGTCGAAGCGGTCAAACAAAACGATAAATGGCTGATAAATAGAATTTTACAGTAATGAGCGAAATTAAAACAGCAATCGAAAAGACTCTAAATAACGCCGAAAGGCTGAACGGGGACTTAAATTCCTTTTTGACCATCGAACGCGAATATGCCCTGAATCGCGCCGACGAATTGGACGAAAATTCCGACGAACAGCCGTTGAAAGGTTTGGCAATCGCCGTCAAAGATAACATCTGCACGAAGTTTTCGCAGACTTCGTGCGGCTCAAAAATTTTGGGAAATTATCGCCCGCAGTATAACGCGACAGCGGTGGAAAAATTGCTGGACGCGGGCGCGGTCGTCGTCGGTAAGACAAATATGGACGAGTTCGCAATGGGTTCGTCGAACGAAACTTCGGCGTTCGGGGCGGTCAAAAACCCCTGGAATTTGGAAAGAGTTCCCGGCGGAAGTTCCGGCGGTTCGGCGGTCGCGGTCGCATCCGGCGTAGTTCGCGCCTCGTTGGGTTCGGAAACCGGCGGCTCGGTGCGGCAGCCGGCTTCGCTCTGCGGCATCGTCGGTTTCAAGCCGACTTACGGCAGAATTTCGCGCTTCGGGTTGGTCGCGTTCGCTTCTTCTTTGGATCAAATCGGGATTTTCGGGCAAACGTCTAAAGATGTCGCCGACGTTCTAAGCGCGATTGCCGGGCGCGATGCGAACGATTCGACGACGGCGAACGTGATAGTTCCCGACTATGCAGCGGAACTCGGCAAAGATATAAAAGGCAAAAAAATCGGCGTTCCGCGAGCGTTATTCGGCGAAGGGTTGGATTATGAAATCAGAAACGCGGTTGAAAAATCAATCGAAAATTATCGCGCTTTGGGCGCGGAAATCGTTGATGTCGAACTGCCGAACGCCAAATACGGCATCGCGGTTTACTACATTATTGCGACGGCGGAGGCATCGTCAAATTTAGCCAGATTCGACGGCGTGCGTTACGGCTTCCGGGCGGAAGGCGCGCACGAACTCCGCGAAATGTATATGAAAACCCGCGAGATGGGTTTCGGCGCGGAAGTCAAACGGCGGATAATGCTCGGAACTTACGTTTTATCGAGCGGCTATTATGACGCTTATTATTCAAAGGCGCAAAAAGTGCGGACGCTTTTGAAACGGGATTATGCGCGGGCTTTCGAGCAATGCGACGCGATTTTAACGCCGACGGCACCTTCGACGGCGTTCAAAATCGGCGAGAAATCGGACGATCCGCTGGCGATGTATCTGAGCGATATTTACACCGTGTCGGCGAATTTGACCGGAACGCCGGGCGTTTCGGTTCCCTGCGGTTTGTCGGGCGAAGGTTTGCCGATTGGTTTGCAGTTAATCGGAAATCATTGGTCGGAAGCGGCTTTGCTGAATCTCGCGCACGTTTACGAAAATGAATTTCCCTTGGGCGCGAAGCCGAAATTCAGCGGGTAGGCGGTTTTGGCAACTGCATATTTGAAACTTCGACGGTCGGAATCGGCAGGAGATGATGCGTGACGGTGTTTTCAAAACGCGATTTATCTTCGATGAGTTTTTCGGCTTCTTCGGCGGGGACGGGACGTGAAAATAAATAGCCTTGCCCGTATTCGCAGCCCAAAATCCGCAGTTGATGAAGCTGGTGAATCGTCTCGATGCCTTCGGCGATCACGTCCAACCGCAGAGTTTTCGCCAGCGCGATGACGGTGCGGACGATTTCGCCGTTTTCCGTGCCGTCTTCCATCGTGTTGACGAAGGAGCGGTCAACCTTCAAAGTGTTGATCGGGAAACGATGCAGGTAACTCAAGGACGAATAACCCGTGCCGAAATCGTCAATCGAAAGCTGAATGCCGAGGTCTCTGATTTGCTTCATCATCGAAATGACACTCTCGGCGTTTTCCATCACCGCGCTCTCCGTCAATTCGAGTTTGACGCACGACGGCTCGATTCCCGTCTCAAACAAAATCCTTTTTATCTGTTCGACCAAATTTTTCTGCGCGAAATGTTTGCCTGAGATATTAATGCTGATGACCAGATTTTTATTCGCCGGATTTTTGCGCTGCCATTCGACCATCTGCCGGCAGGAAGTTCGCAAAACCCAGAGCGTCAGCGGAATGATAAAGCCCGTCTGCTCGCTGACCGGAATAAATTCGGTTGGCGGAACCAGCCCGCGCGTCGGATGATTCCAGCGAATCAGCGACTCGAAACCGAAGAGCCGCATCGAATTCAAATCAATGATCGGCTGATAATACATCACCAATTCGTCGCGTTCGATGGCGGTTCGCAAATCAGTTTCGAGTTGGAGCAGTTTCACGGCGCGGGCGTGCATATTTTTGTCGAAAACGACGTGATCCTTCTCGTTTCCCTTGGCGTGATACATCGCAATATCGGCATCGCGCAAAATGTCTTCGGCGAGTTGATATTCCGCGTTACCCATCGCAATGCCGATGCTGAAACTGGTAAAAACCTGTTTGCCCATCAGTGAAAACGGTTCGGAAATTTTATCCTTGATGCGTTCGGCGAACTGCGTCGCGTCTTCGATGTCTTCGACGTTATTTAAGATAAAAGCGAATTCGTCGCCGCTGAACCGCGCTACCAAATCCTTATCGCGCACCGCGCCCGCCAAACGTCGGGCGACGTGCAGAATCAGCCGGTCGCCCATCGAATGTCCGAGGCTGTCGTTGATGGTTTTGAAGCGGTTGATGTCGAGGAAAAGAACGGCGAATTTGAAGGATTTGTTGTGACGACTTTTTTCGAGGGCGAACTTGAGCGTTTCCATAAACAAGTTGCGATTCGGCAAATCGGTTAAAGAATCGTGAAACGCGGCGTGGCGAAATTTCTCTTTGCTTTCCCGCAAAGCCTGTCCGATGCGATCCTGTTCGGCGATGTGATGCTGAAGTTCTTCGATGTGCCGTTCGGCTTGCTCGGCGCGCAGCCGTTCGGCTTGCTCGGCTTTGGCGGAGGTGACTTTAACATCGTCAACATACCGCCGATACGTTATATAAACGACCGCCGAAACCGCCAGCGCGACGACGATCATAAAGGCATCGAAGCGATGCACCGCGATTACGCCCAAACCCGCTATAAACGCTCCGCCGATATACATTACCAGCGTATTCAAACAGTATTCGTTCCAAACCTGCCAGATCGTTTTTTCGGTTTTGATGGAAATAAAAATTGAAACCCAAATCGAATTAACGGCGAATTGCGCGGCAATCATTACCAGTAAAACGCCGACAAATATCGTGTTGCTTTCGTGGATGAGCGTTTCGGGCGAAACAAAAACCCGATGAACAGCCCACGCCGAAGCAAAAGTGGAAATAACGGCGGTGACGACGTTGAAGACGATAGTCTTGCTTCCGATACTAATACCTTCGCGCTTCATACTCAGCGAAGTGTAAAGCGATTCAAACGCCGCGAGCAAAACCGCCGCTTCGCCGCCGTAATATAAAAGCGCGAAAAATATCAATGTTTCGGAGATAGTCAGATAAATCTTGGTGCGCGGCAGTTGGATTCTCAGATAAGCACTGAAAAAAATGGTGATGACCGACAGGATAAGCAGAGTCCAGCTAATTTTTTCAACCGGAAAAGTATAAACGGCGGAAGCAAAAGCCGCCAGACCGAACGGCAGTAAAACCATTAGGAGGATATTGATGTTTCTTTTTTTATTTTCCACAGTCGTTTCGGGGAAGCTCGGACGTTTATAAAGCAGGGGTTTCAAGTAGATTTGTCAGTCAAACTAACGCGGCTTTAAGCTGGCGGACTTAACAACTTTTGTTATTATATGTTTAATCCGTTTAAAATTTCAAGAAAATTCTTTGCTCCGTCGAGCAACGGTAAAAGCCTTGTTGACCGGCGGCGACCCGGTTATAAATTGAGGCAGCCTCGAACCGAACCGGAGGGGAATTTTTGTGGCTGGGCAAGGTTCTTCAAAACATCACCAAATAATTCGGCTTTAACGCACTTATTTATAATGTTCGGGTTATCGTATCCGATCAACGACCACAGTTCCAAGGAGATTCGGGACATTATTTTAACTTTGGCATTGCGTGTTTGATTTTCTGCAAATGCGTGATTTTTGCCGGTTGTCCAAACTAGTGCTAAGTAACCTAAGTTTTTAAAGTTCTGAGTTCACGCTTCAGCTTGGTTGCCGCGACCGCAAAGCGCGGCACGGCGAGCAAAGTGCGTTCCGCGTGTTCACTCAAAACGCGCCCGCGCATTTAATGATCAAAACTTCCGTTACTCAGCACTAGAGATAATCTCAGTCTGAATTCTTAAAAACACTGGAGAATTTGAAAGACGTTCGAAAGCCATTTAGTGAATAGCAAATAACCAATAAAATAGTGTGCATTCAGTATTCAATTTGTAAGTTACTGCATTGTCTCCACTTAATAGCAGAAGCGAAGTATTTTGAGCATTAAATATCCAACTACGCCAGAATGTATGAAAATCTCTTTTCAGATCTTTTGTTCTCGCCTAAACTACTGATTGTCAACATTTTACAGTTTTCCGTAAATCTTTTTCCCGCTCTGGCACAGCGGTTGTGATAGGGATCGGTGTAAGAAGCGTAAGGCTTCAATAAAAAATAAAAATAAAAAACTTCGAGGAGACTACGAACATGAAAAACATTAAAAATACAGTGGCGGCGATGAGTTTGATGGCGGTTTTGGGATTGGGTGCGGTGACGGCAAACGCCGGCTTGCTAGTCAG